>NZ_AGBF01000012.1 GCF_000225525.1 Streptomyces zinciresistens K42
TACTACGGCGAACTCGAGGGAAGTCGACCTGGCGGTGCCACCCTGTTGATCACCGGAAGATGAAACTATCCTCTTCTCGTGATCTGATCAAGTGGCTAGAGTGAGTGCGCCCGCCAACCCTGATGGAGTACCTGCATGCCCGAGCGCATCTTCGACGGCAGCAAGCTGCGCGACCGCCGCGTGATCGCGCGCAAGTCGCAGACGAGCGTTGCGGAAGACATCGGTGTGCGGACCAACCAGGTGTCGAAGTGGGAGACCAACCAGGCCACGCCGCCGCAGGAGCGGCTTCCTGGGATCGCACGGGCCGTGGACGCCGACCTCGACGAGTTGTTCCCGCGGCTGGGGCCGCCGGACCTCATTGACCTGCGGTGCGATGCCGGCATGACCCGGGCCGACACAACGGAGTTCACCAAGACGAGGTCGGCGATGGCGGTCCGCTCCGCGGAGGAGGGCAAGAGGCCGCTGTCGGAGGAGCACGAGCTCGCGCTCAGCAAGGCCTACGGGGTCACGCTCGCCGAGCTGCGCGCGGCGCAGAAGAGGTCCTTCGGGTACGACGTGCCCGTCGTGGCGCCGCTGCGCGTCGTTCCGGCGCCGGAGGACCGGCTCCCGGACGACCGGGTCATCGCCGACAGGATCGCCTACGTGCGTGACGAGGTGTACGGAGGCGATCTCCCCTCGGACGCGGAGATCGCCTCGGCGGGAAACCGCAAGAGCGGCCGGCCTCTGCTGACCGAGGACCTGGTGCGGGCTTTGCGCGAGGGGACACAGACGCAGATGTCGGAAGAGGTGCTGGACGCCCTGGCCCTCGCGCTGAACCTCCCGCCGGTCTACATGCATACGTCCGACCCGCAGATCGCACGCCTCGTGGTCTCGGCCCAGGTGGTGCGCAACCGCTACACGATCCGGGCCGCCCGCGGCGGCGAGAGCGGCATTCCGGAGGCGGCTCGCGCCGAGCTCGCGGACTTCATCAGCGACACGATGGCCGAGATCCTCGGCCCGGAGACGGGCGGGACGAAGTAGCCCGCCCCTCAAGATCAGCACTCCCATCGACTACCGCACGACTTCAAGGCTCAGCGCTGTCCCGTCCCGCAGGGCCTGGAGCGCACGGTCCCACACTGCACGCACGGCCGGAGGAATCTCATCGGGGCCGATCTCCTCGGCCCTCTTGAACCGGTAGTCGACGAGCTCGCTCTCCTGCAGCCTGATGCCGGACTTCTGCTCCTCGCTGATGACACCACCGTCGAAGACCCAGTAGATGTGCGCACCAGCCTCCGACTGAATGTAGGCGGAGACAAGCAGCCGGCCGATCACCTGCTCGACACCGACCTCCTCACGCAGCTCCCGGGCAGCGGCCTGCGAGGGCGTTTCCCCCTCATCAACTCCCCCGCCCGGCAGGTTCCAGCCGTCCTTGTAGCCCGGCTTGACGATGAGGACGCGGTCTTCCGCGTCGCGCACAACGGCCGCGGCGGACTGGGTCGGGCGGGCGGGTGCTGGTGCCATGGTCAGACCTTCTCTGGTGCTCGTAGTGGGGGGTTAGACGTGGTCGGCCGGGTGGCCGACGAGGAGTGCACGTCCATCGGACAGGCTGGTGATGCGGAAGGCGGATGCCACGGTCCGCAGGTGTTCAAGCTCCTCGCGCAGGCTGTGGCCGGGTGCGGAATCACCCTGGTCGCGGTCCTGGCCGGGGCCGAAGGGGTAGGGCGCACTGCTGGTAGCGGTTCCCTCCGTCCTGCGACGCTCGGCCGACACGGCGGCCCGAAGCCACAGCGCCTCGGCCTGGACGTCGGTTCCGTGCTCAGGCTTGAGCTCGGCCTCCGCCTGAACGAGGGCGCGTTCGGCGAGGTCCGCCGGGACCTGGCGGCGCAGTTCGGCAATGACGTCGCGGATGTCCATCGCCCATCGAGCCAGGTGGGCAGGCGGGGACGGGTCGGGGCTGAAGAAGAGGTCGCGTACGGTGTCGAGCCGTCCGGCCTTGGCCGCGCGCCGCGAGAAGAGCGTGCTCGCGCGATGCCGTACCACCTCGGGCGCCCACAGGGCGAGCGAGCGCCACAGCGGGTAAAGCTCGAGCAGGCCGCGCACGGCGGAGATGCGCTCACGGCCGGCGCGGGCGGCTGGTGCGATGGTGCCAAATCCCCACAGGAGGAACGACAAGTACAGCAGAGTGTCAGTCACCCTCTCCTGGTCAAGGTTGGCGCTCTCGGAGACGCTGGAGAAGGTGATCACGGGCAGGTAGGCGGTCCGCAGGATCGCGTACAGAACTGCCAGGACCATGCCGGCGGTCATCATGCGCAGCCCGATGCGCAGCGACCGTATCGGGGCTCGCCTGACGGCACCGCCCCACTGGACGGCGCACACGGCCGCGGTTGCTCCGACGTAGAGGTAGAAAAGGCCCATGTAGACGAGGACCCCGGCTTCTCCGCGGTGCCGGTCCAGGAAGAAGGGGGTACTGGTGTCGGGGTCGTTGAGCAGGAAGACGAAGACCAGGCCCATGACCGCGACCGTAGCCACGGAGGCCTTGGTGGCGACGCGGTGAACGATGGCGGAGATCCGGACGCTGCGGGGCAGGTCACGAGTGAATCCGTCGCTGCGGTAGACCGCGGTGACGTAGCGCAGGATGACGCAGATGCCGGCGATCGTCAGGGCGTGTTTGACGAAGTAGGCGAGGTCGGGGATGCCGAGGTTGTTCAGCAGGTCTCGGCCGTGGGTGGTCCGGCTCAGCCATGCCGCCGCGAAGGCGACGAAAGCTCCCCAGAGAGACCGGTCGCGCTTCCACCCCTTGAGGGCGGCTCTGGCTCTGAAGAAGGCCTGGATGAGTAGCAGGCCCGCGATGACGTACGCGATCCCATCGGACATATGCAGTACTCACAGGTGCATAGGCCCGCCGAACGAGCAGAAATCGTCGGCAAGGCGGCGGGTGGTGGGGTCCTTGATGAGCAGGTAGGCGGTGTCGGCCAGGCGGTTGAGCATGGCGGCGGCGTCCTCGGTGCGTTTCTCGATCCCGGTCTCGTATCGCCGTCGCGCGGCGACCTGGCCGCCGGCCACGAGTTTCTCGATGCGTTCGGGGGAGAAGTCGCTGAGCAGTTCGTCAGTGCCCACCACGCCGGTGGCGTCGTCTGCCCAGAGGTGTACGAGCTCATGCAGCCAGATCTGGCGTTCGTGCCAGGGCGAGCCGCCGCGGGCGTGCAGGAGGAGGTCCACCGGCCGGGTGTCGTGTTTGACCCACAGCCCGCAGATACCGGTGGCGGCCGCGATGCGGTCCGGAAGGGCTTTGATCACGATCCGTCGGCCTCGGGCGGCTTCGATGTTGGCGATGAGCTGGTCGAGGTCGAAGGGATCCGGGATCGGCATGGAGGCCACGAGGTTCTCCGTCTCCCGACGAAGAGCCCGGCGGCTGCGCCACGCCCTCGCTGGCCGAAGAGCAGAGGACAACGAGCGGGAGCAGGGCTGAAGCGTTTTCCTCGTGTCCATCTCGTCTCAGCCCCCTTGCGCCCCGTATGGCCAGCCGCCCGCAATCAAACATGCGTTCTAGTCGTGTGTCACGGCGGCCCACCGCATGTTCCGACTCGATCGCCGCGCCCCCGACCCCACGCCCCGCAGCGCGGCACAGCAGCCAGTGGTCGAGCGGTCACTCTCGACGCGGCAGCGGCCTCAATATGACCCGAGTTTGCAAGCAAACGCAACAAGCAATTCCATTTCTCACCAGGAGAGAAAGTGCCCTATGCAAGTACCGGCCGTTTCTCACGTGGTGAGAAAGCCGACGCACTATAAGGCCAGCTCAGAGGCCTGCTGACCCGTGGTCTAACCTGTGGACGCTCGCCCGCTATAGCTGAGGAGAAATGTGCGCGCCATCACCATGACCGAGTACGGCGGCCCTGAGGTGCTGAAGCTCTCGGAGGTGCCCGATCCCGTACAGAAGGGGTCACGGATTGTTCTGGATGTCACGAGATGTGGTGTCAACTTCGCAGATCTTCACGTTGTCGGCAATTCCTACTTGAAGTCCGTCACACTCCCTTACATCCCGGGCAACGAGGTCGTGGGCGTGGCGCAGGACGGCCGGAGGATGGTCGCGCTCACTCAGGGTGGCGGCTACGCCGAGAAGATCGCGGTGTCCAAGCTGACCGCCTGGGAGATCCCGGACGCCGTCACCGACGAGCAGGCCGTGTCGATCCCCTTGCAGGGCAACAGTGCCTTCCACCTCCTCTACACCGTCGCCCGCCTGGAGAAGGACGAGAAGATCCTGATCCCCGCGGCGGCCGGCGGCGTCGGGAGCATCGCCGTCCAGCTGGCCGCCCAGTCGGGCGCCAAGGTGATCGCGATGGCATCGACCGAGGAGAAGCGGCAGCTGGCACTCGAACTCGGAGCGCACGCCACGGTCGACTCCTCCACCCACGAGGACCTCGCCGCGCGGGTGACGGAAGCGGCCGGCGGCAAGGTCAACGTGGCCTTGGAGATGACCGGCGGCAAGGTCTTGCAGGAGACGATCCAGACGCTCGCGCCCCGCGGCCGGCTGGTGCTCTACGGCTTCGCCAGCGGCGACCTTGAGAACATCCCGGTGCACACCCTGCTCCAGAACTCGATCACGGCCTCGGGTTTCTGGCTGCCGAACCTGTACACCAGCCGCGGCACGCTGGAGCTGTCGACCAAGCAACTGTTCGCCTACGTGGCCAACGGCCACCTCCGGCTGATCTCCGGCGGCTCCTTCCCCCTGGAGCAGGCCGCAGACGCTCACCGACTGCTCGCCTCGCGCAGAGCAACCGGCAAGATCTCTCTTGTAAACGGCCAGTAAGCTCCCAGGAGGTGTACAGACGCTGGTGACGTGCACATCTCCGGCGTAACGGGACGACATGCCTTCGGACTTGAGGGCATGGGGCAGGAGGACGGATGAGCCGTGGCGGGACCTCGCACACCGACCGAGTCATGATGGTGCAGCAGGCGCTTGTCGAGATGGGGGGCGGTCCGCAGCGGCTGTCCGACATCGCTGCACACACAGGCTTGGACGACTCCACTGTCGGCCGAATTCTCGCCCGACTCGCCTACACCCGCATCGTCGTCCGCCCCTCCAGAGGTCTCTACGCTCTGGGCCCCGGCGCAGCCGAAGTCGGCTTCCACGCCCTGACCGGCGTGAATTTCAACAGGAGCGCCGAGGTCAGGGCCGTCCTGGACAAGCTGCGCGAGGAGACGGACCAAGGGCTCGTCTTCCTATACACGAAGTCTCAGTTCGGGGCCAACCGGCAGTGCCTGATGATGTCGGTCGGTGACTCCGACCTCGCCGAACTGCGCATGACCGCCCGCGATGTGCTGTCGATAACCCGAAGCCTTCGAACCGGCGCCTCGGGCCGCACCATCCTGGCCTATCTGAGCCCGGAAGTGCAGGAGCTCGTCTTCGAGGAGGAGATACCCGAAGAGGCAGGCCCCGGCGTCATCCGTGACACCGGCAAGTTCAAGGCCTCTCTGGCGGAGATCCGGGACCAGGGCTACGCCCTCGGCTACCAGGAGTGCATGGCGGGCTGGAACTCCGTGGCGGCACCCATCATCTGGGACGACATCATCGTCGGGGCCGTGCTCATGCTGAAGCCGGTCCACGTGATGCCGCACGCGCCGGAGCAGTACATCGATGCCACGGTCGAGGCAGCCGCCCAGCTGAGCTTCTCGCGCACCGGCTGGCCGAACAGCAACTAGCCCGTCGCAAGCGGGCAATTCTTCGGAGGGGCCGGGCTGGAGACGATCGTCTCCAGCCCGGCCCCTCCGGCGTTGCCGCAGCGCCGCTCGTCAGGGAAGCCGCGGATTCCAGGCACTGGCCGCATCGGCCACCCAGACCTCGGGAAGCTCACCCTGGAGCGTTCCGAGCAGCAAGTGCGGCACCACGTCCAGCCGTTCGAACAGCGGGAGACTGACGGGCTGCCCCACCAGCTCGTACCGGCCGTGGACGGCCAGCGGGCTGCCAGGCCCGAACTCGCGATACACCTGGTCAAGCCGCTCGTTCCTCCTGACGACGAACTGCTCCAGACGCCGGGGGTAGTCCGTGATCTCCTCCATCGGCACCGTGGCCAGCACCCGGGAGAGCACGTCCCAGCACAGGTCGCTGTCGCAGTCCGTGGACCCCGTTACCGTGTGGAAGATCCTCACCGCGACCTCAAGCACCGTCGCCACGTCTGCCTCGGCGGCCTTCTCGACAGGCATCGCAGCCGGACCGGTCCGGGGCGTTGCTGCGACGGCTGCTTGGTGCAACGCCCCCTCAAGATCAGCAACTTGGTAGCCGAGGATGATCGCCTTCTCACGGGTGAGGGTGTAGACGGCGTCCGGGCCGACGTCGCTCACACGGCGCCAGCCTTCTCCTGCCACCCACGCCTCAAGTCCGGTTATGGCGCCGTTGGTCACCGCCCAGCGGTCCCTGATGCTGTCGGGACGGACCACGACCTCGCCGTACCCGCCGGCCGAGCCGAGGGGCAGCGGGATGCGGAACTCCGTGGCGAGCCTGAGCTGTTCCTCGGCGGAGAGTTCGCCGAGGGGCTGCGGAGGCCCGTACAGCGCACGCGCCCGGATCGCCACAGGCGTCGGGTGACCGTCATCGGTCAGCTCCCAGAGTCCGTCGAACCTGTGCCGCCACTTCAGAACGCCCGCCGGTTCGGACTCGTCGAACTGCTCCAAGTCCTCGCGGTACGTCTCGGCGGTGACCTCCTGGGCCGTGCCAAGGTCGGCGTACGGCCTGGTGCCCCGCCAGGTGGGGTTGTCGTCCCAGCTGGGCTCGAACACCGTGCCGACCTCGTGCGCCGTGGGCGCATCGCTCATCGTGGGTCCTCCTCATCGTTCAGGATCCGGCGGTCGCCGGTGTAGCGGTGGATCAGCGGCAGCGCGCCGCGGCTGTAGAGGATGGGCCAGCCGGGCTCGGGCTCGCCGGCCGCGCGGGCCGACGCATGAGCGATGGCCTGGGCGAAGGCCTGGACGTATGCGCCGCGGGCGACCCGGTTGGTGCGCCATGCGCGTCCCAGCGGGGTACGGGCGTCGGCAACGTAGCGGTCGATGATCGGCTGCATCAGCTGCCGACCCCGTTCCAGATGGGCCGTGGCCGCTTGGGCGCCGCTCTGCTGGTCGTGTCCGTGCAGAGCTGGCGTCATGATCAGGTCGAAGGCGTGAAAAGTCTCTCGGGCCACGGCCTTCCACTCGGTGCTCTCGTCGCGTTTCTCGGTACGGCGGCCTCTCACAGTGCTCGCCCGTCGGCGTCGTACAGCTCTCCGTCGGATCCGCGTCGGGGCTCGCACTCCGCCCGGTCGGCCTCCGCTTCACGGGCCTTGTGCCAGGTGAGGTACTCCTGGCGGACGTACGCCCGCGCTCCGCCGGGTACCTTCCACACCGGGCTGTCGGTGCTGAAGCCGCTGACCACATGGTGGCCGCCGTGGCCGGCGTCGAAGTCAAGGAGTGCCTTTGCGGCCTCCTCGGCGTACGTGTTGGCTTTGGCGACCGCGTCGTCGTTGTAGGCCCGGCAGTACCAATCCAGTTCGGTCCGGTGAGCCGCTCGGTCCAGCCACGCCGCCTTACGCAGGAGCATCTCCCGGTGCTCCCAGCTCTCGACGCCGCCTCCGGCCCCGGTCAGGGTGGCTTGAGCGCGTTCCTTGATGTTCTCAGTCAGGACGAGCAGCGCGTGCTCCTCCTCGAACAGGTCAAGCGCGCCCCCGTAGGCCTCCGTGTAGTTGGGACCCGGCTGGGTCGGCGTGTCGAACGCGTCCCAGCTGGTGGCGCAGCGGGGGCAGTTCAGCGTGTCGACGTCCTTGTCGCCGCAGGGGTAGTCGATCATGTTGGGGACGAGGTCGGTGCCCTGGCAGCGCGGGCAGCGGATGGACGGGGAATCGAGCATGGGATCCGTTTCGTCGTGATGGTCGGCGGGTCGGTGGTGGTTTCCGGTTACGGGCCAAGGGCGGCGGGCGTTCGGTCAGGTGGGCCGACTGTCCTCGTGGCAGGGGCAGCGCGGTCCGGTGAGGGAGCCGTTGCCCAGGCGGCCCGAGCCGCCGCACGAGGTGCACCCGGTGGTCGCGCCGGGATCAAGGCACCAGGTGTGACCGCATCCGGCGCAGCGGACACAGTCAGCGAAGTCGTCGGTTCCGGGGATCGGCTGAGCGAACTCCTCGGCGCCGACAACCCGGCAGATCGGGCAGGTGATGACGACGGCGAGAGCTTTCAGGCACCCGGTGCAGGTGACCGATCGGAAGGACTCGGCTTCCAACCGCTCGATCTCGGGAGCCGGATAGCAGGCGCAGGCCGTGGTGAAGTGATCTCGGTCGCCGGCGTACCGGGCGGCGTGGACGGTGCCGTCCGGCTCGACTGCGCGACGCTGGTGGGTCTCGTATGTAACCGTCGTGGTCACGTCGTTCTGTCCTTTCCGGCGGTTCCGACCGGGACGCGGTTCTCGCCGTCGAGCAGCCTCTGTGAGGCCGAGCTGAGGTCGTGCATGTTCCTTCTGGGCGTTACTAGCTGGGGCGGGGTGGTTCCTCCGTCTTCGACGACCGCTTCCTGGCCGGGCTTGTGACAGCTCGGCAGGACTCCGGTACGTGGCTGTGCCCGGTGCTCTACGTCGCAACAGACTCCGCGTTCTGGCTGGTCACCGGATCCGTGAGTTCCACGATGACGAGCGACATGCGTGCGAATCCGGTGGTGACCGGTGGTCCCATGACGGGGTTGGGGCCCAGCAGATGCTCGTGATTGTCATCCGGCAGGAGCCCTCCATCGGAGACCAGGCCGTCGACGTACGCCTTGGCCGTCGGCGACCAGTTGCCCGGGTCGCGCTTCCGAGCGATCGGCCGGGGGTGCAGGTACGGGCGAAGTAGCGGGTGTACTGCCCGCTCGTGTCCGCGAGAGCCTTGCCCTCTTCGGCCCACTTCTTCAGCCATCCGCCGACGGTCCGGGGGGCGGGAACGCTCGCTCCGTCGCCGAGCATCTTGTCCATCATCTCGGACAGCACGGCGTGCAGCTGCTTGGGCTCGTAGCCGTCGGAGCCGGCGGCTACGAGGAGTTCCCAGCCCAGTTCCCGGGGGTCGATGCGGGGCGCGGGAGGCGGAACGATCGTGGCGGCGGCCGCGGCCGGCACCGGCTGTACCGGAGCGGCGGCCGGCGTCGCTCCGGCGGCCGAGCCGTTGATGTTCGCCTCGACGGCGGCGAACAGCTCGGCGGTCCCGCCGCCGAACGCCTCGTAACCCGACGGCGTCCCCGCAGCAGCGTTGCCCGCGGCGGGGGCGCTCGCGGTGGCCGGCTCGGGAAGGTCGGCGAGCAGAGCGGCCGCCTCGATGATCTCTCCGGCCTCGTCGATAACCCGCTGTGCCGCCTCGGTGAGCTGCTGCCCCTTGTACAGAACAGGGAGCGTGCGTGCCCAGCGGCCCGGGTAGGCCACGCCGGCGGGGACGTCCAGGGTGATCGCGTCGAGCGTCGGACGTCGGCCTGCGGTCGCGGCGCACACCTTGTCGGTGATTTCGTCGTAGATGTGCCAGCCCTTGAACGGCGACGGCTTCCTCGGGCCGAGGCGCGTGTGCATGTTCCAGCCCGACCCGGCGACCGGGGCGTCCTTGGGGTCGATCTTGATGTAGCCGGGGAAGAGGTAGGCCAGTTCCTCCGGGTCGCTGACGGTCATGCCCACGCGCCACTTGGCCTGGAGCTTCATGGCGGCGGTGATGACGTCCTGCGTGGCTCGCAGGCCGCAGATCAGGACGCGGACACGCATCGCGCGGCCTTCGTTGACGATGCGGTCGAGGTTCTCCTTGACGTCGTGCGGGAGGGAGGCGGTCTCGTCGACGAGGATGATGACAGCGGGGATCTCGTGGCTGACGGGGAGCTTGTTGTCGGTCTTCTTCTCCCGCATCAGCCGCTGGTAGCCGGCCTTCCGGGCGGCGATGCCCTCGATGGCCAGGTTGGTCATCAGCCGGGCTTCGTCGTCGTTGTTGGCGATCCAGTCGATGATGGGCGCGACCGCGGTGCCCTCGGTGGCGAAGGGCGTGAGCCACGGCAGGGCGACGCCGCCGCCGGTGGTATCGATCGCCCAGATCAGCGCGTCGGGCATGCGGGCGAGCTGGGCGGTGACGACACGCAGCTGGTTCGTCTTGCCGGCGTCGGTCTCCCCGATGAGGACGCCGCAGTCGTTGCACAGCGCGCCGAGGGCGTACTGGCCGTTGCGGTGAAGCCCGATGGGGAACCGCTCGGTGATGGTGAGCTCGCTGAAGTCCTCCGGGTACGGGATGTCCTTGGACATGACGTCCTCGAGGGTGACCTCGACGAGGATCGTCCCACGGTTGGCGCCGGGGTAGATGTCGACGCCGCAGCCGTCGGGCAGGCGCATGTCGGCGGCGAACTTCGGCCCGTACCCGTTGAGGTCGTCGGCCGTGGTGCCGCCGGCAGGCAGATTGATCTCCACGGTGTAGCCGACCTTGGCGGGCCACCAGTTGATGTCAACGCCCTCGCAGCCCTCGATCCGGGCGACCCGGGCGAGGCGGTCCTCCCACGCACGCAGGATGCCGACCGATTCACGGCGCAGCTTCAGGAGTGCCTTGCGCTCCTTGCGGGTGGGTTCGCTGCGGCTCGCGCCGGCGTTCAGCGCGAGGCCGATCGCGCCCAGGCCGGCGCCGACGGCCCATCCGGTCGTGCCGAGCGGTGCGGACGCCAGCGCCCAGGAGGTCCACGTCGTCGCGGTGAACCATGAGGCAGCGCGGGTAATGAGGGTGCTGCTGGTCGTTCCCTGGCGTGCGTCGTAGGCGATACCGGCGAGGGCGGCGCTGGACAGGCTGATGGCGGAGGCGTACCAGGGCAGGCCGGTGAGCGGAGCGAGCATGACCATCGACGCCGCGGTCTCGGTGGCGTAGCCAAGCAATGCGGGGTGTCCGCCGCTGGGCGCGGACCAGTCCCAGTGACGCATCGACATGAAGTTCTCCATCCAGTTCCGCACGGGGCAGGGCGGGGTCGGGGGCGAGTAGATGACGAGCACGCGGTGGAGGCGCCACCAGGGCCTGGGGGCGCCTCCACCGGTGCGAGGTGCGCAGGCTGCTCAGCGCGGGGCGTTCCACATGCCTTCGGCCGCCGGGCCCTTGCGCGGGTGGGTGTTGTGGCTGATCTCCCGGCTGTGGTCCTCCAGGAACAGCTTTCCGGCCATCTCCGCGTGCTGGGCCGCCGTCTTCAGGCGGGTCGTGACGCGACCGATGTCGTCGGTGACCCGGTCGTCGACCGGGTAGAAGGCGTTGGTGCGCTTCCACAGGGCGTCGACTGCGTCGGCGAGGGACTTCAGGCCGTAGCCCATGCCCTCGATCTCGCTGCCCCGCTGCATCATGTGCACCGGCTGGTAGGAGCGGTACAGGACAGCCGTGAGCACGCAGCCGGCCTCGATCCGGCCGGGCTGGAACATGGCGGTCTCCGCTCCTTCGCCGCCCGTCGGGGTGACGTTCCACATCCACTCGTTCGTACGGGGGTTCAGGATCCGCTGGATGTCGAAGCGGTGGAGCGTCTGGAACTGGGTGACCATGTCGTCCGCGGTCTTGGCGGCGAGCAGCGCCTCCTCGTAGGCCTCCAGGAGCTTGTGGACGACCCGCTTGGACAGGGGCAGCGTCTGATCACCGGTGACGGCCGTGCTCTGGACGGTTGCCGCCACGGCACGGATGCCGTTGGGCAGGCCGGCGTACTCGGCGGCGACGTGCATCATGCTGGTCGGCTTGAAGCCGAGGTAGCCGTCGGCGGCCGCCTTCATCGACAGGGCGAACTTGCTGTTCTGGCCGTCGAGCGCGGTGGAGCCGGGGGCGATGGAAGTTCCGGTCACGGGATCGGAGTCCTTTCGGGGGTCGTTCACGTTCAGGTTCAGGGCGTCCGCCTGGGCGTCGTTGTCGTGACGGGCGCGGGAGCGGCGGAAGAAGAAGCGCCAGATGCGTCCGGCGATCCGGACCGGGAAGGCGAACCCGCCCAGCGGATCGCGGTGATTGGTCAGCAGCCGCAGCACTCCCCAGAGGAACCCGACCGGCAGCGTGGCCAGGCCTCCGAGGGCGGCGAGGGTGCCGGCGCCGGCGCACCGGGCCCAGTGGGCGATCCTGCGGGCAAGTCGTCGGCGCAGCAGGTAGAGCCGACCGCCGGCCTGATTGGCGGGAGTGCCGTTGCCCTGCCCGGTGCGAGCGATTCGCTGGCGCAGCCGCGTGGCGGCACCGCGCAGGCGCTGCAACAGTCGGCGGCCGCGCCCAGGCGTCGTCGGCGTCGGAGTGCCGGCATTGCCACCGCCGGGAGCTCCGGAGCCGGAATTGCCGGACCCTGAGCCCGGGGTGCCGCCTCCAGCACCCCGCCGACGGGCCTTGTTCGCCCAGCCGCGGAGAGTCTGCCACGCCCTGCCCGACCGAGACCCCGCCGGGCCCTTCGAGGCACCGGAGCCTGCACCGCCGGACGCGCCGCCCGAGCCCCCTCGGGAGCCGGAGCCGGAAGTGCCGCGGCCCGGGCCTCGGGTGGAGGACCCGGTGCCTCCAGGCGCGGACGGCTTTCTGTCCTTCCGGCGCCGTCCGGCCCCTCCCCCGCTGCCGGAGGACGGGCGGCCGCCGGAGGAGGTGCCGCCTCCTGCACCGGCCCGGTTACCGCGGCCACCGCGGCCGGTCAGACTGCGGCCCCCGCCCAGGCCGCCACGGTGACCTCGGCCGCCATGGCGCCGGGTACCGGCGCCCGCCGACCGGTTCGACCCGCCGGCACTCCGACGTGCCGCGGACGCCGTCCTGCGCCGGCGACCAACCAGACACGCGGCACCGACGGCGGCGCCGGCAAGGCCTGCAGCAGCAAGCCCGGGCATGCCGACCGCCGTGTACAGGGCGCCCACCCCGATTCCGGTTACGTTCACGCCGTGGATGATCAGCGGCACCGCGCGAGGGCGTCCACGGCGCACAGAGCGGGGCTCTGCGGTCGGTTCAGCAGCCTCGTCCTGGGCGGTGTGGACGACGTATTCGCCGCGCTCGGTGTCCACGTTGTCGGGGGTGGTGGAGACGGTTTCACGCTCTGCGGTCTCAGTGTCCGCCACGACGAAAATCCTCACTTTCAGTAGCGGAGAGGAGAGGCGAGGAGAAGCGAGGAGGCAGGCGCGCCCCCGGAAAACCCCCGTTCAGGGGCCTTCTGAGGGGGGTGGACGGGGATTTCCCGCTCACTGCGCCTCGCCTCTCCTCGCCTCGCCGCTACTTTCCGTAGCAGGGCTCAGGGGTTGTTTTCGGTGTGCTCGAGGAGGTCGGCAGCGGCGCGGAACGCGCTGGCCGGGGCCTTGGGAGAGGACTACGGGCAAGGCCGGGCCGGCCGGTCAGAGCCGCCCGGCCCGGGGTAGCTCCGACGGCTCGGACCAAGGGCTGCCGCACGGAGAACTGGCCCATTCCACTTACGCGAGAGCGGGCAGGAGCTCCCTGGCCTGGGGGTCGCCGAGGATCTTCCGTGCCCGCTGGATCCGGTCCTGGGCCGTGCCGGTGGACACGTCGAGCTCGGTCTTCACCACCTCGACCTTGACCTCATCCTCGCCACGGGCGCGGATCATCGACGCGACCCGCAAGGCCTGCCATTCAGGCACCGACAGCTTGGCGTGGGAGAGGGCTTCAGACGCTCGGGCCTCGTATTCAGCGGCCCGGGCCTTCCGTTCAGCCGCTTCCTCGGACGCCTTCGCGGTACGGAGTTCCGAAGCGGCGATCTCCTCACGGGCGCGCTGGGCCTCCAGGTCTGCGTTCAGCTTCTCCGCTTGGCGTTCAGCTGCCCGCGCGGCGCTTTCAGCGGCCTCCTCTTCGGCTTTCAGGCGGGCCTTTTCATGCTCGGCCGCCCGGCGCTCCTGCTCGGCGGTCGCCTCCTTGAGGTCGGCCGCCTCCTGCGCTGCGCGCCGCTGGTTTTCAACCTCGGCCCGTCGCTCTTCCTCACGGGCCGCGTTCCGCAGCCGCTGGTGCTCCAAAGCCCACGCAGCCTGGGACTTCTCCGTCTCGATCTGCGCCATGGCCTGGCGCCGCTCGGCCTCCTGGACCAGCTCTGCCGCACGGGCTCGGGCACGCTCCTGAACGAGTTCGAGCTCAGCCTGACGCTCGGCCTCAGCCAGTTGAAATGCAGCCTCGGCCTTCTGAATCTCGGCGCGGGCGTCACGCTCGGCGGCCGCCTTCGCGATCTTCAGTTCACCCTCCACCTGAATCCGGCGGACCTCCGCCTGAATCTTCGCGTGGAGCGTCTGAACGTCAGCCTCGACCTTCTGAATCTCCGCCTCGGCCCGCTGAAAGGCCGCCGCGCCCAAACGCTGCTGCTCGCGCACTTCCTCCATGAGCGGCACGGCCAGGGCCTCATCGACTGAAAGTCCTACCTTGGCCAGCTGAAAGGGAGCGAGCTCCTCCTGAGTGGCCTGCCGGCGCCACCGTCGTGTCTGGTACTTCGAGGCGAGCCGCTGCGAGTAGACCATCCACTCCTGGTGGTGCGCGCGGGCCTGTTCGAAGTCGGTGACCTCGTCGCGCCGCATGAGCTTCCAGATCCGGAAGCTTGTGATCGGGTTGACCAGCCAGCGCGAGAGGCGGATCTTTCCCATGCGTCGCACACCGTCGGCCTCACCGATGTGCGCGGCGTACAGGTGGGCGGCGATCTCGGAGAACACGACCCACAGCGCGGCCAGGGCCGCGTGCCCGATCTGGGCCGGGACGGTGTTGGCCGCCTCCCAGTTGAGGTAGATCGTGACGATGGTGCCGGCGCGCGGCACCCACTTGACCCACCACAGCTGCCGACGCACGCGGATCAGCAGCAGGTTGACGATGCCGAAGGCGAGGATCGACGAGTCGATGCCAACCGGGAGGATCCACGGGTCCGTCCACTCCCAGCCGCCCGCGGAGGCCGGCTGCGCGGCCTTGTTGTAGAGGGCTCCGAAGCTGGAGTAGAGGCCGATGGTGGCGACGCCAGTGCCAACGAGGATGCCGAAGAACGCGAGGGCGATCTCCCACTTGGCGTACTTCTGCACCGGCTGCTCCGCCGGCGCGGCAGCGGCCTTCTCTGGTGCGTCGTGCTCGGGCATCTCCTGTGCTGTCGGGGCCGAGGCGGCGGTGTGGGACGGCTGCTCGACGACCTCCGGCTCGCGGGTCTCGACGGTGGTACTCATGTGCTGGTCTCCGGGACATCGTCGGACAGGGGAGGTCGGTAGGGATCGAGGGCGAAGCCGACGCACATCCGGACGGCGCCGAAGACGGCCAGACCGACGGCCAGGTGCGTGAAGGTTTCTCCAAGACCGTTTGCGAAGAGGTCGAACAGGGCGAGCACCGCCGCTGCGAGCGCGATGAGCGTGGCGATCAGCGGCGCGAGGGAACCGCGCGGGGGGTAGGTCTCGGGCGTCGACTTGCTCATGTCGGGAGAGGCGGCGGCGCTACTCACTGGGCGCCTCCGCTGATACGGTTGAGCATGCGATTCGCTCCTTCGCAGCGGTCGCGTACAAGAACAAGAAGAGGCCCCCGGCACGGGGCCTCTTTCTTTTGTGTTTGCGCCGTTGGCGGCGCGGACGAGCTATTGGACAGGCAGTACGCCTATCCGTCGCGGTGCTCCCGCAGGTAGCCGGCGAGCAGGATCATGGCGGTGGCCCGGCTGGCCAGCGCGTTCTCTGCCTCCCAGAACCCCTGGTGCTTCGGGAGGTGCACGGTGAGCAGATGGTGGGCTTCGAGCACCAGGTCGTCGGGCTTCGCGTCGATGTGGCGCAGGGGCGACATCATGCGAGCGAGGCCGGCGGGGAGCTTCATCCGGGTGTTCCTCCTGGGCTGGTTGAGCTGAGAAGAAGGGGAGACGTCGTCAGGCCGTGGTCAGCCGGGCACGGTTGCGGGCGGCACGGCGCTTCATGGCGCGGCGCTCGTCCTCGCTCAGCCCACCCCAGACGCCGTAGTCCTGCCCGCTGTTGAGCGCCCACTGCAAGCACTCTTCCCTCACGGGGCAGCGGCCGTTGCAGACGGCCTTGGCCTCTTCGATCTGCAGGAGTGCCGGGCCCATGTTGCCGATGGGGAAGAAGAGCTCAGGGTCCTCTTCCCTGCACGCGGCCTCGTGCCGGAAGTCGTTCAAGGGAGATGCCTCTCGTTGTGAGTGAAGTTGGTTGCGGGAAGCCCGGATTGGGCCTTCCACACTGGTGAGGAGGGGCGGGATCAGTGATCCCGACCGTTGGCTGCGGTTGACCTGCTCCCTCCCGCCCCTCGCAGAAGCGGACAGGACTAGGGGAGGGGGATAGTGCAGAGGACCCGCTTGCTGAAGGGCGTGGGCTCGACGGTGATGGTCACACTGAGGATTTCGAGCATGGCCAGGCCCCGGCCGGAGTCGGCTTCCGCGTTGTCCAGGGGGACGGCGGACGGCGACGGCAGCCGTGAAGGCTCGGGGTCGGTGATGCCGACGACGACGCCTTCCTTGCCTACGTGGGCGTCCGCGATGACCGGGACACCTTCGCCGCAGGCACGGACGGCGTTGCCGACGAGCTCGGAGACAGCGAGCACGGCGATGTCGGCGACGTCGGAGTCGATGCCTGCCGACTTGAGGAACTCGCCGACGCGTTCCCGCAGTTCGCTCAAGGTGGCCTGGCTGGGGATCAAGTGGCCGACCAGCATGCCGTCCTGCTCTCGCAGGTAGATCTCGGCGAGCTGGTCCGGGTCGGCGGTGCTGTCGTAAGCCATAGTTCCGGTTCCGGAGCAGGTCGCGCTCGTCACCGGCTCCCTCCGCTCTTGCCGGTCTGCACGCGGCGCAGTGCCTCTTCGATGATCGGGTCGTGCGGCTGGTCGTCGGCCTGTGCGGCGGTGATCTGCAGGGATGCCATGATGGGGGTCATGGTCGTGGTCCTCTCTCGCGATGGATGTACGACCGACAGCGGCCCCGGGGTGCCTCCCGGGGCCGTCGCCGTTTTCTGCCTGGGTGGGTCTGGCGGTCTGTCTGTGTCACGAGTGGCCGCGGCCGTCGGCGCTCGTCGCGGTGACGGGCGTCGGCGGCCGCGGTTACTGGTAACCGGGTAGTTGCGCGTTTCCAGCGCGCGTTGATCTCAGTGGATGCGGACCGCTCGCGCCCGAGGAGATCAGTCCCAGGCGGTCTTCGCAGCGAATGTCTGCCGCACCTTCTCTGAAGCCGGTTGCGCGATACGTCGTGGGCTTTCGCCCTTTCTCGGCCGGCTGGTCTCCACTCACCTCGGCCTAAGTCATGCCGGTGTTCTGCGGTGGATCACGCTCTTGAGTTGTTGTACGGGCTCGGCCGGGTCCGGAGCTGCTTCACGTCGAGGCGCCTCCGGTGACCAGTCCCTCCTGGGTCCCGGTGGTGCGTGGAACCGAGGAGGTAGTGGGCCTCTGGCCGGTCCCTGGCCGTCACGTCCGGCGTCGGACGGGGTCCGGCATGGACGTGAGGACTAGGGAGAGCCAGTTCGTCGTCGGCGGGGCAGTCCGTCGTCGACAGCCACAGTGAATCAAATCAAGCTATATAGATCAAGAGGCAAGCTAGTTTGCTTTCCTTTTGGGCTAGCTAAACTGTCTACGACGGGCGGGGACGCCCGGGGCTGCGGGCAGCGGCCCCCGTACGATCAGGTCGCCAAGAAGAAGCCAGGGGAGACAGATGACAGAGGCGCCGGGCGGCCTGCCCAAGTACCTGACCGTCGCGAACAAGATCGCTCGGTTGATCGAGGAAGGGCACTACCCCGCCGGCAAGCGGCTCCCGGCCGAACCGGACCTCGCCAAAGAGCTCGACGTCTCGATCGTGACGCTCCGCAAGGGCCTCGAGGTCCTGAAGGCGAACGGCATGCTCGACAGCCGGAAAGGCTCCGGCAACTACGTACGCAGCCAAAAGCCGCTCAGGCGTGTTGCATCCCGAGAGCTCTCCGGCAGGTCGCGGCCGGACCATCCGACCGTCCTGGCGTCCGACGACACACAGGTCCTGGACACCGACACTCTGTTTTTCACACTTGAGGCGAGCGTGCCGGCAGGCATTGCAGGAGTGCTGGGCCTCGAAGAGGGCGACAGATCGTTTCTTCGCACCGGCCGCTACCTGTCGGCTGGCCGGCCGGTGAAACTCGTCCGTAGCTACGTTCCGGCCGACCTGGTCAAGGGATCGCCGCTCGTACATGCCGAGAGCGCGCACGAGAGTATCCACGCCGTGCTGTCCGCGGCCGGACACACGCCGGTGGATGGTCACGAGGAAGTCTGCAGCCGGATGCCGACCACCGAAGAGGCCGCACAGCTGGCCATCCCGCCGACCCGCTCCGTACTCGCCGCGTACCGCACCCTCTACGACGCAGCAGGACGGGCGGTCGAAGTCGAGGAGACGGTCATGGACTCCGCGTCGTACGTACTGGACTACGCCGTCACACCGTGAGCCGCGAGCGCCGTGCGGAATCCGCGTCCAGGGGCCCGGCACGTACGTCGTGTCTGGGTGAAAGCGGTGGCGCGATCCATCAGCATCGCGTGTCTTCGGGCAAGTGCCAGGTGCTGTCTCGCGATGTGTACGACAGCAGAGGGAGGTCGTCACGTCGCCCCTTTCCTCGCGGTGATCCAGGCCATGCGGAATGTCTTAATCAGCATCTAGATCCAATGCCGTGTAGATAGGCGGCTGGGGTGGGTTTCAAGGTCCTGGTGCGCTCAGGATGTCGATGTTGATGGTGGCCTTGTAGCTGGTCCGGTCGATGGCGCCTTTGGCGTTGTACTTGGAGATCGCACGTTTGACGACGCGGGGGCGGGTGCGGATGCGTCGGTCGGGCATGGGGTCGGCCAGGATGCGGCGGCCGATGGTGCCGACGAGGTCGATGACGGTGTCGGCGATGACGCCCGCGGCCTGGATGACCAGGTCGCGGGCGGTGTTCAGGGCAGTGGTGAAGCTTGCCCGGTCGGGGTCGATGTCGGGGCGGGTGGCGGTGGCGTCGGCCATGGCCAGGCGCAGGACTTGATAGGTGACCAGCAGCGCGTAGACCTCCTGGGCTATGCCGGAAGGGGTGCGGGCGCGCAGGACACGGCCGCCCAGGGTGGTGGACTTGATCTCCAGGTAGGCGGTCTCGATCTCCCAGCGCTGGTGGTACAGCGTGATCAGTTCGGCGGCGGGATGGGTCTGGTGATCGGTCAGGGTGGTGGCGAGCCGGTAGAGGCCGGTGCGGCGGCCTGTGGCCGTGGTGATGGTGATCTCGCAGTCGATGACACGCACGGGGACGGCACCGATCGCCGACAGGTAGGAGCCGTCACCGCAGCGGCCCAGGACGGGCAGTCGGCGGCCGCTTTTCACGCGGACCAGCACGTGCGCGCCGGTTTTGGCCATGGCGGTCACCAGCGTCTGGGCGGCGAAGTTCCGGTCCAGCAGCACGATCATGCCCTCGCGCAGGCTGCGGAGCAGGCGCGGTGCATAGGTCGTCTCGCCGTCGGTGGTCGGTCCGAACACCGCGTCGAGGACCGTGCGAGTGCCGCAGGACACCAGCACCAGGAGCCGTAACGCCGGATATCCCGAACCGCCGTTGTTGCAGCGGTGCTTGGTGAACTCGGCCAGATTCGCCGGGCTGTCGGGCACCGCCATGGTCGTGCCGTCGATCGCGCAGACCAGCAGCCCGCGCCACCACACGCCGGCGGTGCCGATGCCGGCGGCCGGGCCGCGCAGCAGGTCGAACAGCCAGCGCAGCGGGTCGGCCCCCACCCGTCTGCGGGCCTGCGCCAGCGCACCGCCCGTCGGGTCCGCGACCGTCAGCCCTTCCAGGCCCGCCGTCAGTCGTCGCCATACCTGCCGCCAGCCCAGTCCGGGGAACAGACATCCGGCCAGCAGCAGATACACCACCACCCGGGACGGCAGATCCCGAACCCGTGCCTGCACCCTGCCCGTCTGCGTCAACGCCTCGTCGACCATCTCGAACGGGACAAGCCGGGTCAGCTCGCCCAGATGGCCGGGCGCGAAAGCCCCCGCAGCAACTACAACCTCACGAGAAATGACAGACTGGGCACCCAACGGAGCTCCCGCCGAACAGTGATCTTGGTCGACACGGTTCTAGCAGGAGCTCCGTTCCTGTTCAGGCGACTTGACACACCCGCCCCACGCCTATCTACACGGCATTGCATCTAGATCAGGGCGGTTGGCCGAGAGGTCGCCGTGTGGGCTCGGTGTGGGCGCCGTGTGGGCGCGAGGCCGTAATCTGCAGTCTGCGCTGGCAGAGGGAGTGTCAAATGACAGCCGTGGTGCAGTGGACGGGCCGGGAAGCGGCTCTCTTGGGTGACGCCCATCGTCTGTCAATCCGCGAGTACGCGAGGAAGCTTGGCGTGGATCCGAAGACGGTCTCCCGGTGGCGGAAGTATGGAAGTGCCACGGAGGTTGTGCCGGAGACGGCCGAGATCCTGGATCGCTTCAAGGCGGCGTGTCCGCCGGAGGTGCTGGAGGTCTTTCACGCGTCGCTGAACGCCGGCTCGGCCGGAGATACTGGTTCGGCACCCGCCCTTGGGCCGGCGACCGTGGTCAGCCACAAGTTCCTGCCGGTGTACATCGGCGACGCCGTCTCCCTGATCAGTGGCATTCCCTGCGAGCACGGCCCAGCGCGACTCAGCCACCGTGCGACCCCGGCTCTTCACCCTGACGCCGAGACCACGTCCCAACTGCACCTCTACGACTGCGGTGTGGCGATCTTCCATCTGGTTCAGAACCGGACTGTGGAGTCCTTGGGCGACCTGGCGGTCTGGCGGTATCGCTCTTACCTCGAAGACCTGGAATGGGCCGACAAACGCATCCGCACCCTCCTGGCGGAAGTGACCAAGCAGTGCGAGGAGTTGAAGCCACCGACCTACGTCCTGTCGGCCTACCTGTTGGAGGATTCGCCGTGGCAGGGGCCGAATCTGGAAACGGCGATGCAGCTCCTGACCACCCCGTCCGTTCTGGTCGACCGCCAGCGGCCCGAGGAAACGGTGCGCTTGGGCGACGACGTCGAGCGGGCCCTGTTCTCCGAAGGCTTCGAGCACTCTGATGTCGTGGGCTTCAGCAGCCAGGCCATCGCCCTCGGCTTCGCCGGCTGGTCGGGGGTCGCCTACCACCCGCTCTCCCCAGAGCGAGCCCTGTCCATGGACGCGATCGTCGCCCTGGAACTGGACGTCCAGACCCTGTGGTGCTTGAGCTCATACGTCCTCGACGAGATCGAGGAGGGGCGCGACCCGGTCATGCCCAAGGAGTTCGGGTGGCGGTTCCTACGAGGTGCCCTCACCCGGCTGACCGCCGCCCGCCCGCAAGAGACGGCTCAGCATCAGCTCATGCGGGAGGCTGTTCTCACCACCAGCCAGCTGCCGGACCGGCTTCGTACCGCGCAAGAAGTCCTGCGTGACAACGACATCTGATCTTCGAATTCAGGAGGCCCAGTGAACTCCCGTAGGCCCGTGCTCGTGGTCGTCGACGTGCAGGCCGGCTTCATCAACGAGCACAGTCGAGGAGTCGTCCCCTTCGTCGTACGCCTGGTCAAGGCGTGGGTCGCACTCGGTCAGCCGCTGGTCCTCACCCGCTTCTTCAATCCGCCGGATTCCCCCTACGAACAGATCACAGGCTGGACCGGGCTTCGGAGCCCGGAGGAGCAGCACATCGTGGACGAGCTAGACCCGTTCGCAAAGGCCGCGGCCGCCGTCATCGACAAGCCCGGCTCCAGCGCCTTCACTCAGGAGTTCAGCGCCCTGGTCAGGAAGGCCAACTGGACCGACATCGTGCTTGCTGGCATCGACACCGACGCCTGCGTCTACGACACCGCGCTCGCCGCGTACCACTCCGGCGTCCGCCCCTGGATCGTCACCGACGCCTGCGCTTCGACCGGCGGACCCGAATACCACGAAGCCGCCCTGCTGCTCGCAGGCCGAAACATCAACCGACGGAACCTGCTGACAACCGAATCGCTGCTGTCGGGCAAAGGCGGCCCCCTGGAAGGAGGGGCGGCATGAACGCTCCCAGCCAGACCGACCTGCTCATCGTTGGCGGCGGACCCGCGGGAGTCTCGGCCGCCCTGACCGCGGCCAGTCTCGGGATGCGCACCACCCTCGTGGAAGCCGAACGAATCGGCTCCAAGCTTTACGCGATCGGCGCGTTGGACAACCTGGCCGGCGGCTGGACGAACGGCCCGCAGCTGGCCGAGGCACTCACTGCCGATATGGAACGGCTCGAAGCGACCGGGGCCTGCACGGTTGTTCTCGGACGGGCGGTTTCGGTCGGCGCCGATGAACAAGAAGCGCAGGTCCTGCTAGCAGACGGACGTGATCTCCGAGCCGCCGCTGTCGTGGTTGCGACCGGCGTATCGACGATGGGAATTGCGGACGTCGACTGGGTCGACGCCCCTGGTCTTTCCCCTCTGGCACCTCTCTGGCGCACCATGCCCAAGGCGCTGCAGGAGTGCGGTCGCATCGTGGTCGTGGGTGCAGACCGGCCGCTCGGCACGTGGCTGCGTGCTCACCCGGAAGCCGACGTGTCCCTCCACGTCCTCCACCCAGAGAGCGATCGGTACAAGACGGAAGAGGTGGCCGACGATCCGCGCGTCCATCTCGAAGAGACGACACATGCGACGGTCGTGCCGATTCCAGGAGGTGTTCGAGTAGCAGCCCAGCGGGCCGACGGAAGAGTCCACACCTTCGCCGCCGACGTCGTACTCATGAACGCTGGCTCGAAACCTGCTGGCCTTGCGGGGCTATACAGCGACACCGATGGCTACTGTCCGGCGGACGCCCAGGACCGGCGGATCATGATCGCCGGGGACTTGAAGAGTGCCAGAATGCAGCGGATCGCCATCGCAATGGGTGACGGACAACGCTGTGCCCTCATGCCGTACTACGAGAGGGCTCTACTACCCAGTAGGGAAGGGACAGATTCGTAAGGTCAGTGCTCGCTGCGGAATGCATCCCGCACGATCGGACGAAAAAGACGCAGGTCAGCATCCCCCGCGTGCCGTTCGGGAGCGGCGACGAGGTCGGGCACGGAGTGCGTCGGCGCGGTCTCCGCGACGTCCCTCGGCAGCGGTACCGGGACGATCAGCTCGCTGTCCTCGACCTCCACCGGAGAGTAGTCAGCCGAGTATGCTGTACGGCATACTCGGGGTCATGGCAGATACGAGCGTCAAGATCGACACGCACACCAGGGACACCTTGCAGTCTCTGGCCGCCGCTGCAGGACTCACGGTCAAGGCCTACCTCGCCAAGGTTGCTGATGAGAAGGAGCAGGAGCGGGCGCTGGATACGGCAACTGCTGCCTTCCGTCGCGTGATCGCAGAGCCCGGCATCATGGAGGCTTTCGACGCCGAGTTCGGCGGGCTTCCGCCGGCCGCCCACAGCACCCCGCAGGCGGCCTGACCTGTGCCTGAGCTCTTCGTCGACTACCGGTGGTTTCTCGAGCGCCAGGAAGACATCCTGCGGCGTGACCTCACCGTGAATGACCTGTCCATTCTCGTGGGGATGGCACAGCGACACCGTGCGAACACTCCGCGTCTAGATCAGGCGGACCCAGATGCCTTCTGGCGAGCTGCGACCTTCCTTGAGGAGATCGTGCTCCTCCGGCCCCTGCCCGCTCGTAACGAGGTCTTCGCGTACGGCGTGGCCATCGCTTACCTGGAAGCCTCCGGGGAGCGCGTGGACCAGAAGTTCGAGCTCTGGCGCGATCTGATTCACGACGTTCGCGCCTTCCAGCTCGACAGCTATGGGATCGCTGAGAAGCTGCGAGCCTGGAAGACCGCGTGATTTTCATCCCCCAGAGATGAAGGGCGGCAGATTGGCGGCGCCGGCGGGGCGCCGCTGTCGCTACTCAGGCTTAGGCCTGCCCGCAGCGAGGGCCGGAGCGATGCGTGCACACCTGGCTGCGTACTCCGGCAGGTGTAGGGCCTCGAACTCGACTGCGTCCCAGTTCTCCGGCCGGACCTCACCGTGTGGCCATACGTACGCCCACCCGCGGGTCCCGGAGGAGAGGGTCAGTGCCTGCAGCTCGTACCGGTCATCCTCGAATGCGTCGAGGATCTTCCACTCTCTGCTTCTGAGGTCGGTCAGCACCATGCCGTCCGCCGCGACGTCGGGCGCCGAGACGAGGCCGGGGTAGACCCGGCCCTCGAGCGCAGCAGCGCGCCAACCGGACAGGGACGCCGGGACTCGGGCGGGTATCCGCCCCAGCAGGGCTTCAAGGACGGTACCGAAGCGAAGTGTGCCGTAGCAGAACAGGACGTCTGGGCCCGCGGCTAGCCGGTCCACCTACAGGATTCCCTTCCAGTTCCAAGGGCGAGGGCCTCTGCGGCCACGCAGGCAGTCGACCCGGTGCTGAGCCTGCTCGGCCCATCCGGGGTGGCTCGCTGCGTGCTGGGCTGCGTACGTCACCATGCGAAGTTCCCGAGCCCCTGCGAGGATCCCGTACCCGTCCCACTCGGTGACGTCGTACCCGTAGGTCTCGCAGAACGTGTCGTACTCCGTTGCAGTGACGGCGCCAGTCGTCTTCGCGCGAACGGCCGTTGAGACGAGATCCCATTCCGGCGGCCCCAGGGAGAATCGCTCAAGGTCCATGATCCGTCGGCCGCCACCGATGAGCCGGACCAGGTTGCCGGGCCAGGCATCGCCATGAACGGCGCAGTCACGTCGGCCGGCTGGCCGGTCCGCCCAGGCGGCCTCGAGTTCCTGGTGGAGCCCGTGCAGCCATGAGACGTCCGCCCGGTCCAATGTCGCTGCTGCCTCCAGCCGCTCGCTGATCCGGACGAACGGTCTGAGGTGCCCGAGATCGAAGTCGGGGGCAGGCAGCGTATGGAGTTGCAGCAGCAGCTGCGCGACATCGGTGGTCGTGCCGTGCTCGTGGGGCGGGAGTTCTTCCCAGAAGGTCACCGGGCAGCTGTCCACTTCGACCGGCTGGGGAACGTCGACCAGGCGCACGGCCGGCACGTTGTTCTCGGCGAGCCAGCGCGCTACACGTACCTCCCGTCGCGCAGCGGAGGCCTGTCCCTCCCGGGCGACGCGCACTATCACCTGCTGCCCAGGAAGCCGCCAGATCTGGTTCTCTGCCAGCCGTACCGGCTCCGCACGATCGGCAGCCAACCCCGCACCGGCACAAGCCTGTTCGAGTACGTGCCGGGCACGTGCTACTGCCGACGTCGTCATGCTGAGACCGTAGCGGCGATGCGCTCCCGCAACCCTGCCGCTTCCGGAATGGTGGGGTGCTTGGCAGCAAACGCCCCTAGCTGACGAAGGTCATCGGCGGCACGTCGAGATGTGAGCTGGCCAGCTTCATCAAGAGCCTCGTGGCCGATCGCGGCGGCTTGCCGAGGATCTCCCGTCGCCATGATGAGCGCAGCGAGCTTGGTTCGCGAGATCGCCCGGGACCGCTTCCAGGCGTCGCCATGTCCCCGCACGGCGGTCGCGAAGCGGCGCGCAGCCCGGCCGGGGTCCTGGCCTTCGCCAACGACGAGATCAAATAGAGCGTGCGCGGTATCGCCATTGTGCTGCGCCTCGTCGTAGTAGGCCATCCACGCCGGGTCTTCCTGAGGGCGTGCCTGTTCGAATGCCTCGTCGGACTGGCCGACGGCCGCCATGCAGTCTCGGACATTCCCCATCTTTCCGAACGCCCTGGCCCGCGCCGTGTGCAGCATGGCCCGTTCGGTGGCCGTGATCCGGTCGGAGCGCACCAGGCCCTTCTCTGCGTAGGTGAGTCCGTCGTCCGCTTCGCCCTTCCAGACGGCTTGCCGGGCGAGGAGACTGTAGGTCTTCGCGCGCAGGTGCCAGTCTCCTGCTTCTTCTGCGCAATCGGCGGCGAAGGTAAAGGTCTGGGTGGCGTAAGCGTGCCGGTAGGCGTCAAAGGCTGAGGCTCCGACGACGATCCCGAGTCGAGAGACCGCGGCGAAGAGTTCTGCGCGCAGATGCTCCGGGCATTGCACCTGGAGGAGCCCGGCAGCCCACTGCATGGCCGGGCTGGCGACTTCGCTGACCAGGCCGCCGCCGCCGAGCTTGTTGTCGAGCCCGCTGATGACTGTGGCGACTTCCTGCACCTCTCCGATGGTGCGCATGCCAATGGAGTCGGGCAGCGTCAGGCCTGGCGGGGCGAACGCCTGCATGAGGTCTATGGGGGCAAGGGCGGCGAGGCCGCCTTGGAGGAATCGCCGTCGGTACACGGGCTCATGGCTCCCAGGGCGAGGAGGTACATCGTCTCTGCCCAGGATGCGGCCTGCGTGCACCTGAATCGCTCCCTCCGCACGGCCCGAGGAGCGTTTATCGGCATCAGCGCGTTTCTTTTCGGCATCCCCTTTACCAAAGGCCATAGGCCACGCGCGGTCGAAGACGCCCCCGGTGTCGAGGACTTTGTCGAACTGTTGCGCCACTTCGCGCTGCAGGGAGGGGTACTTGGCCTTCTCGATCATCAGGATCATGTCGTCGCTGACCTGGGCTAACCGCCCCAGCGCCCTTGCCGACAGGCCGTGTTCCTTGCGGCGGTGGCGCAGTTCAGAGCCGAACCAGTCCTGCGGTGATTCTTCTGGCTTCAGCTGTTTCTCTGGCTGCGGCATCTCCGGTCCCGTCGCTGTCATGCCGAACTTTCTGGCTTTCGGCATCAGGCTCTGCACGCCCGCGCCGCGCTCTGCCTGAATGGTTGCTGATCGGTTCGGTCCCAGTACACACCGCAACCGTCCCCTGATGAAGGGGATTCCGGCACAACGGACGGAGCATCGATGAGCGCGCTTCTCGAGACCCCCCAGGCGGGCGGACCGGCTCGCGCGATGTCCAGAGGAAGCCGCCGCCAGTACGAAGCGACGTTCGATGTGGTGGCCGAGGACCTTGCGACCGTGCGGTCCATCGTGCGGGGACACCTTCGGTGGTGGCGCGCCGGGGAGGACACGGTCGACCGCGTCCTCTTCGCCGTCAACGAGCTGCTGACGAACGTGCTGGAGCACACCGCTCCTGATGACAGCGGGCGCCGCCAGGCGGACATTCTCGTGCAGCGCGTTCCCGGCGGCGTCACCGCAGTGGTGCGTGACAGCGATCCGAGTCCCTTGGAGCGGCGGAACGCACGGCCGCTTGATGAGAGCGGCCGCGGACTGGCTCTCGTGCGTGCCCTGGTCGACGAATCGTCGGTCTCGAAAACGGATGCCGGCAAAGACGTCTGGTTCTTCGTCGCCGACCAGGAGTCCGAGGGTCGTACGGAGGAGCCGTGACCTTCCCATCCCTCAGACTCTCGTACAACCCACGAGCCATCGAGCCGACAGACAAGAACCTCTCCCTGGTCCCCTACATCACACAGAGGACAGGGGAGGACGCAGCCCCGGACAACCTCATCATCACCCGGCACCCGACGGGCCTGCGGCTCTGCTACGCGGACGAGGACCCGCGGGACCGCGACCCGCGCGGCGCCCTGTGGGCTCGGTGCGGCTGGAACCCCGTTGATGCCCAGGGCCGGATCACCGGTGAGCCGCAGTGGAAGCTGATACACCCCCACCGACAGATGGTGTGCATGCAGACGATGCTCTGCCAGGTCTGCACCCGGCCCGCCCGCACGCCGCTCGGGTTCATCTTCCTCGCCGGCCCCCGGGACTACGATCCATCCCAGCCGAGCATCCTCACGAACCAGCCGCCCGTGTGCCGCAGGCACGCCCGTGCCGCCGCGAGGCTCTGCAAGCACCTGGAGAACGACCCCATGGTGTTCCTGGCCAGGAGCGCGCCCCTTTACGGCGTTGACGGCACGCTGTACGGGCGTGACGGACGAGGCGGTGTGAAGGTCGTCGCGCAGCCCGAAGCACCGCTGCCCTACGGCCACCCGAACATCGGAACGTTCCTGGCCTCGCAGCTCGTTCGCCGCCTCCAGTCGTTCCGCGTCGTTGGCTTGCTCGAACTACTCAAGGAGCTGGCCACATCCGCCGCCTAGACCCCCTGCCCGGTCGCCGCACGACACTGGCTCTGCGGCCATCGGGCAGGCAGCAGTCCCCACCCCTCTCCCGCTGTGACGCCTGGGACCAGTTGGGCACCGCGGCCGTGCCGCCCGGCCTGCCTACCTCCCCCGAACCAGAAACGGACCCCACCCTGTGGTGACTTCCTCCTCCCAGCCCCATCGGATCGCTGTGCTCGGCACCCACTCAACGGGCAAGACGACGCTCCTGAATCGCATAGAGAAGGAGCTGCGCGGCCACGGCGTCACGGTGACGCGCGCCGGGCAGCCCGGCAAGCGCATCGCCGCGGCGGGCCTGCCCGCGATGCAGCACCACACCGCCCAGTCCACCGAGCGGATCATCGCCCAGGGCATCCTCGACGAGACCAACGCCGCCGCTCAGGGCGCTGATGTCGTCCTCATCGACCACGCCGCCCACGAAGCCATTGCCTACTTCGAGGCCGCCATGGCGTTCCGGGCCGAGACCCCGACCCGGCGCGAACGTGATCGCCTGCTGACCCTCGCCTCCACGCAGCTCCCCAAGTACGACCTGCTGTTCGCGACCGTGCTCGACGAGAGCGTGCCCGTCGACACCAGCCACGACTACGACGTTCACTTCCGGCGCCTCGTCGACGACCGCGTGCACCGCCTCCTGGCCAACGACGTCATCCCCCACCAGCGGGTGACCAGCGACCCCGACAGCCAGGCCCACGCCGTAGACATCGCCGTTCAGCGCTGCCTGAAGGAGGAGCTCGTATGAGTCCCGGCGGCAGCATCACCATCGCCGGGAAGACCGTCTCCCGCCTCGGCTTCGGCACCATGCACCTGACCGGCCCCGGCACGTGGGGCGACCCGGACGACCGCGACACCGCGCTCAGCGTGCTTCGACAGGCCGTCCACACCCACGGCATCAGCCACATCGACACCGCCGACGCCTACGGCCCCCACACCGTCGAACACCTCATCCGCGAAGCGCTGTACCCCTACCCCGAGCACGTGCTGATCGCGACGAAGGTCGGCATGGTCCGCCCCGCCGCTGGTCAGTGGAAGCCGCTCGGCAACCCCTTCTACCTGCGGGCTTGCGTCGAAGCGAGCCTCCGCCGCCTGAAGGTGGAACGGCTGGAGCTGTGCTACCTGCACCGCATCGACCCCGAGGTCTCGCGCGACGACCAGATCGCCGTCATGCAAGCCCTCCAGGACGAGGGGAAGATCGGGCACATCGGCCTGTCGAAGGTCATGCCCGAGGACATCCGGTACGTGCTCAAGTACCGGCCCGTCGCCGCGGTGCAGAACGTGCTGAACACCACCGACCGCAACGACGACGCCGTGGAGATGTGCCGCGACCTGGGCATGCCATACGTGGCCTGCCGGCCGCTGGACGGTGGCCTCCTGGCCCGAGTCCACGGGGCCGCCGCCCCGCTGCACTGGCTCCTCTCCCGGAGCTCTAACGTCGCCCCCATCCCTAGCACCAGCCAGCCCCGGCACCTCCACGAGATCGTGGCCGCCGTGCAGGACGGTCCGGTCTGATGCCCACCGCAATGGCCACCGCCCCGCAGCGCCGTCATTTCGGCTGACAGGTCGACCTGGTACGCCGCGTCGCGCTCGGGCCGGGTTCCCGAGCTGGGCACAGTTCATCGGCGCGCACGGCGGCACCAAGCCAGTAGCAGCCTGGGGCACCTCTGGAAACCGTGTCGAACTCGGTCATTCACGCCAAAGCGCAGACAGAGGGGGTTGAGAAGAAATGAAATGGCCCACCGGTGTCACCTACTCAGCTGGGCCCGGTTCAGCCGTACTGCCACTGGGTCCCAGTTCCCCGGTATTCCTCGACCGGGATCGGTCGGACACCCGGGCGCATGCGCTCGCGGTAGAGAACGCCGTCGAGGTGGTCGAGCTCGTGGGCGACGAGGCGGGCCATCCCTTGCGTGAAGCGGGACAGCCGCGTGTTGCCGTCGAGGTCGCAGTGCGCGACGACGATGCTGAGGGGGCGGGGAACGCGACCACGGACGTCGAAAAAACTCAAGCATCCTTCGAACTGCTCGTCCTGGTCCGCGGACGTCTCCTCAATAGTGGCGTTCAGCAGCACGATTGGCTCGGCTTCCGGGTCCGGAGGGACGACCACGGCTGCAGAGCGGTCGATGTCGAGCTGAGGGGCGGCGATGCCCATGCCCTTACCGAACGTGTGCAGTTCCCGGACCCGTTCGGTGGCACGGAAGAGTTCACCGACGATGCGCTGGGCCTCAGCGGCTTCGGCCGGCAGGTCGAACGGACGGGCCGGGCTGGAGAGGACAGGGGCGCCTTCCTGGACGATGCCGGCGTTCGCCATGGCCTGGCTCGCGGAGAGGGTGCTCACAGGGGTGTTCTCTTTCGTGTCGGGATCCTTGAGGCGCCATTCCAAGCGGAAGCGGGCGTGCAGGGGTGGGTCCATCGTGGTCCAGGCGAAGACCGTCCGGTCACCCCTCGCACTCTGCCGAGGAGGCGTACGCAAAGGCGCAAAGTCCGTACTCATGGAGGTCTCCGTCCCCCAGACGGTCGGCTCGGTCAGGGTCGGAAAGGCGAGTTCCACGGAAAGGCGCCGGGTCGGCAACCGGACAGCCCGCTGAAACCAGGGACCCCATTTGTCGGCGCTGACGCTGTAGGAGTAAGTGATCTCCGCTTCCTGGCCCGGGTAGAGAGGGAAGCGGCTGGTGGCGCTCTGGAACTGAAGCCACACCTCCTTGAACGCGTCACGGTCGTGTTTGACGGTCCAGCCCATGGGATCTTCACCGCAGTGGGCTTCCAGACCAAGTTCCTCCCAGGTCAGAGGGTGGCGCCGGTAAAGGGCGTTGGAGCGCTCCGGTTCGGAGGGGTAGCGGTCAACGTTAATGCGGACGAGGTAGCGCGTGACGGGATCAGCACCGACGTTACGCAGAAGCCGGCGCATCCGCAGGTGGAAGGTGCTGCCGTCGAAGTCCAGGGCCGCATCGTCTTCCAGCACCAGCAGAGCTGTGTGGGAAGGGGGCTCGGACTGCTCAGCCTTGGGCCAAGTGGTGTCGGTCCGCTGCCAAGCACTCCACAAGGCACCGCCGGCATCGAGTTCCGCATCAGCGCGGCGAGCGAGGTGGGCGCTGCCATGCTCGCGGCCGGCCTCGAGATGGCTGACGTACGAGGGGTCAACGTTGAGTCGCGCCGCCAAAGCCCTCTTAGACAGACTCCGAACGGTTCGCCAATGCGTGAGTTCAGCGGCGAACGTGCCGCGCTCCTCGCTGTCCAAGGCGCCTTTCCCCTCTGGGAGTTCGGCAAGATCGTGAGTGAGTGCCCCTCACCATCGCCTCATCCTGCCCGGCGAGTGCTCAATGGTGCTAGCTGGCGGGCGTTGTGTCGTAATCGGCGTACGTCAGCGGCCGCCCTTCGCTCGTCGCCGCAGGATGACCACCAACTCCTATTGCTGCACGCACAGTTGAGCGACACACGATCACCTCGGCGAACTGGTGCATGGTGCGAGCGTACGGCCCACCAGGGCTCAGGCACGATGGCCGACCTCTGTGTGTACTGCTCCGGCGGCCTGAGCCGCCTCGTTCCCTACTCCCGAAGGAAGCTCATGGATCTCAACTCCGTTCCGCTGCCGTCCGGGGCCTTCACCATCGGCAAGAAGTTCGGATTCGAGGCTGGCCACCGCCTCCCCGGGCTGGCGCCCGAGCACAAGTGCTCCCGCCAGCACGGCCACAGCTACGAGGTGGAGGTCATCCTGACGGCTCCGCATCTGGAAGAGCCAGGGTTCGTCACCGATTTCGGCGCTCTCGCCCCGTTCAAAAAGTTCCTGGACACCGAACTGGACCACCGCAACCTGCACGAGATCCTCCCCTTCGAGCCGACCTCGGAGCGCCTGGCCCAGTTCCTGGCTGGCTGGTTCATCCAGAACCTCCTGGAGAAGGTTCCCGGCCGCCTGGTCGCGGTCCTCGTCCGCGAGACCGGCAGTAGTTGGGCACGCTTCGATGTGGAGGGGCAGTGACCACACTCGAGTCGATCGTCAACGGACCGACGACGGACGATGCCGAGTTATGGCTGATCGTTGCGGAGTGCTTCGGCGTCGAGGTGCCGACCTTCCAGGGCGAAGGGCCGAGCTGTGGGCACCCTGCCCTGTTCATCCGCCTCTCCCGGTGCAACCTGACCTGCGCGAAGTGCGACACGAAGTACACCTGGGACTGGTCCCAGTTCGACCCGCGCAAGGAGTCGACGAGGCGGTCTGTGGCGGACCTGGTGTCCTGGGGCACGTCCTCGCCGGTGGAGCTGGTCGTGATCACCGGTGGTGAACCGCTGATCCAGCAGCCGCGCCTGGTGCCTCTCGTCCGGAAGCTGCTGGCCGCCGGAAAGCGGGTCGAGTTCGAGACGAACGGGACCATCGCTCCTCTCCCTGAGCTGATAGTCGAAGGGGTTCGGTTCAACGTCTCGCCCAAGCTCGCCAGTTTCGGCGTGAAAGAGGCCAAGAGCCTCGTACCCGCCGCGCTGGAGGCGTTCGCGGCCTCCGAGCGGGCGGCGTTCAAGTTCGTCGCTTCCACGGTGGCCGACCTCGACCGGATCGCCGAGCTCGCCGATGCGCACCGGCTCGCACCGGTGTGGGTGATGCCGGAAGGCACCACCGCTGAGGAGATCACCGCAACCACTCGGGTCCTCGCGGACGCGGTCGCGGCCCGGCACTGGCGCTTCACCACCCGGCTCCACGTGATCGCTTTCGCTGACGCCCGAGGCCGCTGAGCTCCCGCCCGCCTGCTCCGTTCCCCAGCCCTGGAAGCGAGAGAAGCCCATGACGACATCTGTCGCCAGCTCCGAGCCGGACCTGAGCCCCGTCCCCGTTGCCGGCCCCTGTGGCGCGGCCATCGACACTTGCCGGGTCGCCGACCTGATCGCCCAGCTCCTGGTCGCGTTGGGCGAGGACCCCGCTCGCGAGGGCCTGGCCGGCACCCCGGACCGTGTCGCGGCCTGGTGGCGCGCGTTCCTGTCCCCGGACGATGCCGCGACGGCCACCTGTTTCACCGAGTCCCAGCTGAGCGATCAGCTGGTCATCGTGGGCGGCATGAGCGTGTGGTCGCTCTGTGAACACCACATGCTGCCCATGAACCTTCAGGTCACCGCCGGATACGTGCCTAACGGGGAGGTGGTGGGTCTGTCGAAGTTCGGGCGGATCGCCCAGCACTACGCCGGCCGACTCCAGGTTCAAGAACGCTTCACCCAGCAGTTCGCCGAGCACCTGGCCGGCGTGATCGGACGCGAAGACGTCGCCGTCGCCGTCCGCGGTGTGCACCTGTGCATGAGCATGCGCGGCGTGCGGATGGAGGCCGCCCGCACCACCACGGTGCACGCCGGCGGCCAGTTCCGGAGTGACCCAGTGCTCAACCAGCAGTTCGTCACCCTCGCCGCCGCCCAGTGGAACGCGGCCTGATTCCCGACCGGCAAGCAAGCAAACCAAGAAGGAGGTGCAGCAGATGGCCACGTCCCCGCCGCCGCCCGCGCCCAACGCTGACCGGCCCGCCCCCCTGTACCTGACGTGGGACGACATCGGCGCCGCCACGCAGGCCCTCGCCGAACTGGTGACGGTCGGCGGGATACCGCAGGCCGTGGTGGGCATCGTGCGCGGCGGCATGATCCCGGCCGTGTGGCTCTCCCACCGTCTCGGGATCCGCGACGTACGAACGGTCGAGGTCACCCGCACCACCGTAGACGGCATTAACGCCGCCAAGACCCTGCTGCCGATCGTCCGCAACCCCGCCTCGCTCGGCGACCTGACGGACTTGGACGTGCTGCTCGTCGACGACATCGCCGGCAGCGGCGCGACCCTCGCCCACACGGCCGACCTGCTCCGCGCCCTGGGCCCCGCCCGGGTGCGCACCGCGGTCCTCACCGTGAATCGGGCCAACTGGACGCAGGAGGCCGACCCCGACCGCGCCATCGACCACATCGCATCGCTGAACGACACCTGGATCGTTTTCCCGTGGGAGGGACAGCATGAGCACTGAACTGAGCGAGCAGTACCGACCCCGACCGGGCGCTCCGGCGGTGGCTACCGGCTGGGCGCCTGGGCTGCTGTTCGTGTGCCGGAGGCCGGCATGACCACCACCAGGGTTCCCAGGCCCCGCCGCGATTGGGAGGCTCCCGATCGGCCGCTGTGGGTGAGCGTTGAGGGCATCAATGGGGTCGGCAAGACCACGGCCGTCCGCGCGGTGGCCGCCTCGCTCGGCTCGCGGTGCCTTCGGCTGGACGAGCTGACCGACCAGGCCGGCGACACCCTGCCCGGCCAGGTGATCGCCGCCCTCGCCGCGGGCGGGGACGTCTGTCTGCGGACCGGGCATCCGGTCGTGGAGACGCTCGCGCTGCTGGCGCTGAAGTTCCGCGAGTTCGAGCGCCTCACCCCCGAGATGCTGGCCGGCGTCGACGTGGTCCTCGAGGACCGCGGGGTGGACAGCGTGGCCGTGTGTCAGGGGGCGATCCTGCACGACGAGCACCTGCCAACGCCCGCCCGGGCGGTGGCGGAGCAGATCCTGGCCACTGCCCGCCGGTGGCGGTCGATGCCGGACGCCACCCTCCTGCTGACCGGCGACCTAGAGGTCTGTGTGGCCCGGTTCGCCGCCCGGATCGGGCGCACGCTGCCGGCGAGCGCCCTGGAGGTGATCGAGCAGACCGACTACCTGTACCGGGAGCTGGCCGCTGCCGAGCCGAACCGGTTCACCGTGATCGACGTGACCGGCCACGGCCCGGAAGAGACCGGCAAGGCCGTCGAGGACGCCGTGCTCGCCCTCGTGGCACAGCGGGAGGTCAGCCGTGCTTCGTGACATCACGCTGCTGTGGGCGCTGCGTTCGCCCTGCTCGTTCGGCTGCCCGCACTGCTACTTCGGAGAGTTGGCCGACCACAAGGAAGCGCTCCCCGTGGGCCCGGGCTTGCTGTCCCACATCCCTGTCCGCGACCTCGACCGCACCGTCATGGAGGAGTTCGCGCAGTCCCTGGCCGACTCGCCGGTCGAACGGGTCATCCTGGCCGGCGGCGAACCGCTGGACTGGCTGCCCACCCTGAGCCTGATCAAGACGATCAAGGACGCCGGGTGCGACGTCGTCGTCGCGACCAACGGCGTGCCGCTCACCCGGCCCGGCATGGCACGACGGCTCGTCGAGCTCGGCGTCGACGGGGTCTCGGTGTCCCTCGACAGCGCGGACGCAGCCGTCAACGACCTGCTGCGGCCGTCCCGGTCCGGCCGGGTCGGCCACCGCGAGGTCCTGGACGGCATCCGCGCCCTGCTGAGCGAGCGGGGCTCCGGGCCGAGCCCGCGGGTCGGCATCTACACCGTGGTCATGCGCGACCGCCCCCAGGAGATCACCGGCGTCGCCCGACTCGCCTCCGAGGTCGGCGTCGACTACTACGTCCCGCAGCCCATCTCCCTGCCCCCCGACCACAAGCTCTTCGCCGAGCGGTGCCACACCCCCGCCGACGTCCCTGCGGTCGAAGACCAACTGCGCCGCCTCCAGGCGGACCCGGGCGGGCTCGCCCTCCCCGACCCCGACTACGTGCGGCAGTTCCTCGCCTCGATCGCCACCCAGGACAGCGGCCGGGTCGCGGACTGCTTCGGCGGGGCGCAGTTGTTCTTCATCCAGCCCGACGGCTCGCTGTGGGACTGCCCGTCCGACCGCCGGATCGCCGCCACCGCCCCGGCGGAGCAGCGCAGCATAGTCGGCGCCGACGCGCGGATTCTGTTCGCCGGCCGTCCGGCGTGCACGGACTGCTCCCACTTCTCCCGGGACTGCGTGAACATGGGCCCGCTCGTGCTCGGCATGCCCCGTCTCCTCGCGCGGGAGGCAAGGTGACCGGCCTGCCACCGCTCCCCCGGGCGGAGGACCTCGGCGACAGCGTGCTGGCGGCGCTGTCCCACATGCCCGACGCTACCGGCGCCGAGTTCACCACCCGGTTCGAGCACGACCTCACCCAGGTGTTCGCCCAGCGGCACGCGGTCGCGGTGTCCTCCGGTACGACGGCCCTGCACGCTGCGTTGTCCGCGGCCGGGGTCGGGCCCGACGACGAGGTCCTGCTGCCGGCGCTCACCGTCATCATGACCGCCCAACCAGTCGTCCAGCTCGGCGCGAAGCCGGTGTTCGTCGACAGCGACCCCGACACCCTCGACCTCGACTACGCCGACGCCGCCTCCAAGGTCACGGGCCGGACCAAGGCGATCGTCCCGGTGCACCTGTGGGGCAGGATGGGCGCGCCCGTCAGCCTCCGCGCGTTCGCTGCGGAGCGGGAGCTCGCCATCGTCGAGGACGCCGCCCAGGCCGCGGGAACGTCGCGCGCCGGCGTCCCGGCCGGCTCGGTCGGCGCGGCCGGGTGCTTCAGCACGAAGGACGGCAAGATCCTCTGGAGCAACGAAGGCGGCTTCGTCCTGTCCGGCGATCCAGCCATCGCCGCCCACGTCCGGGCCTTCCGCGGCCACTGGCTGACGCCCCCGCCCGGCAGCCGCCCCCAGGAACAGCTCGGACTCCCAGGGCGTATGCCCGAGCTGATCGCGGCACTCGCCCAGGCCAACCTGCTCCGGTTCCCGGCCCTGCTGGAGCGCCGCCGCGCCCAGACCGCCTACCTGCTGCGCGCCCTGACCGGCGCCCGCGGCCTCACGCCGCTCCAGCCGGCGACGGACGAGACGTGGAACCACTACTCCCCGCTCTTGCGCATCGGCCTGCCCAACCCCCGGGCGTTCGCCGAGCACCTCGCCCAGCTCGGAGTGCCTAGCTCCACCGGCAGCTTCCGCCTGGTGCCGTGCGACACCCGGCCCATGTTCACCGGCGGCGATCGGGCCCCGTGCCGCGGCGCCGCCCAGATTCTGGACCGCACCCTCGCCATCGTCCTGAGCGAGCGCGACGACGAAGCAGTCCTCGACCGCTACGCCGCCGTCCTCACCCGGGAGGCCGACGCATGGCGCGCCTGACCAACCCCCGCAAGCCCGCACCCGCCGGCCAACTGGGTCCGGCGGCCCGCCGTCCCCGTCCCCGAACGGATACCGCAGCATGACGATCACACCGATTCCCCCGTGCAGCCGCGGCCCGCTGATCTCCGCCGAGGGCCTCAACGGCGTCGGCAAGACCTACCTCACCAACCGTGCCGTCGAGGCCCTGAAGACCAAGCCGTTGATGCTGGACGAGTTCTCCCAACGGGCCAACGGGCGCCCCGGGCTCGGGGAGACCCTGCTTCGCTCGCTGCGCGACGCCAGCGCCGGGGACCCGTTCCTGCGCGGCGGCACTCCGATGGCCGAGGCCCTGCTCCTCATGGCCATCAAGCGGCACGACCTGGACACTGTCCTGCCCGATCTGGCCCGCGGGCAGACCGTTATCGAAGGCCGCAGCGTGGACACCACCGCGGTGTGCCAGGCACTTCTGCTGCACCCCGACGACCCGGACGCCGCCCTCCAGACGGCGACCGACCTGCTGGACCTCGCCTCCTCCTACCGGCCACTGCCGGACCTCACGATCCTCGTCACCGACGACGCCTCCAAGGCCGTGGAGCGCGCCCAGCGGCGCGACCGCTGCGTCTTCACCGACGAGCAGGCCGACTTCATGCGCGCGGCGTGCACGCTCTTCGAGCGGCTCGCCGCCACCGACCCGGCCCGCTACCGGGTCGTGGACCGGCGAAGCGTCGACGAGTACGAGGCGGCCGAGCAGATCCGGGCGTGGATCCAGGGCGCCGGCGGCGCCCTGGCCTGCCTGATGGAGCCGTGGCAGGGCCCGGACGCGGCGTGCATGTGCTGTGGTCGGCGCACCACCGCGGAGGCGGCATGAGTACGGCCGCCCAGCCTTCGGCCTGTCCGGGCGACCGCGGCACGGGCACCTGTGTGCCCGCGATCGACGAAGTGGTCCAGGCCCTGGTCCTGGACTTCGATGGCACCCTGGCCGACACCCGGCGCGGGCACGAGGACGCGCTGCGCGCAGCCCTTCAGCCGTACGGCGTTGCTCTGGACCCCGACTGGTACGGCCGGCACATCGGCCTGTCCATCCACGACCTCCTGGCAGTGCTGCCCGGCGGCCGGGATCTGCCCCACAGCGAGATCATCCAGCACAGCCGCACCCACCTGCTGGCCACGGTGCACACCATCACGCCGATCCCATGCGTCGTGGAGCTCCTGCAGCAGGCACGCCGTGCCGGCCTTCCCTGCGCCGTGGCGTCGGGCGCCACCCGGCTGCTCGTCGCCCCGGGACTCGACGCCCTGGGTCTGAAGGACGCGTTCGCGGCCGTCGTCGCACGCGAGGACGTCACCCGCGGCAAGCCGGACCCAGAGCTGTTCCTCACCGCCGCCCGCCGCCTGGGCGTCACGCCGGAGCGCTGCCTCGCGGTCGACGACGCTCCCGACGGCATCGACTCCGCCCGGGCAGCGGGCATGCAGGTGCTCACGGTGATCGACGGCCACCTGACCCCCATTGGCAACGCGGCTGCGGAATACGTCCCCTCGCCCGCCGGGGCGCAGGTACCGCGCGAAAGCACACAGCCCGGCGGCTCCGGTCCGGCCGCCGCCGCGGGCACCGCGGCGCCCCGGCTCGCAGACCCCACCCGATGACGGCGCAATGCCGTCGACCCCGAGGAGCACGATGCCCGTCCTGAACTCGACCAAGAATTTGCACGTCATCGAACCGCCGACCGCGCGACGGGAAGGCGTCGGCGTCTTCGAGTACACCGACCACTACACCGTCTTCCACTACGGCCGGATGCCGGATGCGATCCCCGGCAAGGGCGAGGCGATCTGCCGCATGGCCGTCTTCAACTTCCGCTTGCTGGAGGATGCCGGCGTACGGACGCACTTCCGCCGGTTCATCGCCCCGAACCGGATCGAGTTCACCCTGGCGCGCCTCCCGGACCCCACCGCCCGTCCCCTCACTCCGGCGTCCGGCAACTACCTGCTCCCCCTCCAGGTCCTCTTCCGCAACGAGCTCCCGCCGGGCAGCTCCGTCCACCGGCGGCTGGCCGTCGGCGACCTGACCCCGGCCGATGTCGGACTCGACACGGTCCCCCCGGTCGGCGAGAAGCTGAAGCGGCCGCTCATCGAGTACGCAACGACCCGGGACGACGTGAACCGGTTCCTCACCGCGGCCGAGGCCCAGCACCTCGCCGGCCTGGACGACGAGCAGTTCCAGGCCCTGCGCGAGGTCACCCTCACGATCAACACGGTGCTGACCGGGCACGCGGACAAGGTCGGGCTGAGCCACTGCGACGGCAAGGCCGAGTACCTGATGTCGAGCGATCAGGAGCTGGTGCTCGCCGACAGCCCCGGCACACCGGACGAGAGCCGCCTGATGCTGGACGGCGTGCACTGTGGCAAGCAGGTCCTGCGGGACTGGTACGTGGGCTCCGGGAACGAGATCCCCACCAGCAAACTGATCGCCGACGGCGTGCCCCGCAGCCAGTGGCCGCGGCCCGCCTCGCTCCCGCCCGACTTCCTGCCGGTGATGACGGACCTGTACCGGTCCCTGAGCGAGACCTGGACCGGCGAGCAGCACTGGCATGGGCCGGATCTACCTGCCGCGGCCCGGGCCGTCGCCGACGTCATCGGCCGGTGACGGTGCATCACGACGGCTGGCAGTCGGGCATGCTCGCCTCGGCGCGGGCCGGGGCGAGCAGCGTGACGGAACCCACGAGAACGGTGATCACATGGGTCGCTTGACCGAGGACCCGGCCTTTCGGGCGACGACGTTCGTGGTCATCGACTTCGAGACGACGACCCCCACCGGCTACCCGGCCCAGCCCATCGAGGTCGCGGCCCTCGCTCTGCGCTGCCTGGACGGCGTCTGGCGGGAGACCGGCCGCAGTACGTCCCTGATCCGGCCGCCGGCGTTCGCCCCGGTGACCCCGGCGGACACCGCTCAAACCGGCTTGACCGCCGAGCAGCTCGAGGCGGCCCCCGCCCCGGCCGAGGCGCTGGGGGCACTGGACCGGCGGCTCACGGCCGGCACCCCGTACCTGCTGGTGGCCCAGCACGCGGCCACCGAGGCCGGCATCATCCACCACCAGGCGGAGCACTGCCCGACGCTGGCCCGTACCGACTTCCTCGACACGATCCCGCTGGCCAAGCGCCTCATCCCGAACCTGCCGAACTACAAACTCGACACGCTGCTGGCGCACTTCGGCATCCCGCAGCCGCCGGACCGGCACCGGGCCTTGGCCGACGTCGAGGTCACCGCGAAGGTCTTCCTCCGGCTCATCAGCGCCGCGGACGAAGACCCTCGGCTCGGCGGCCTTGCGGCCCTGGTCAAGGTCGCTGGTCGCACCGCCAAGCACAACCTGCCCGTCCAGAGCGGGCTGTTCGACATGTAACCCACCTACAGAACGCCGAACCCGTGCACGACCACACGGAGATTGGACGGTGCCCATCATGACGATCACGGAAGAGCCGCACAGCGACGATGTCCACGAGGTCCCGCTCTGGTTCGATCCGCTGTGCCCCTGGGCCTGGATCACCTCGCGCTGGCTCCTGGAGGTCGAGCAGGTCCGACCGGTGCGCGCCGACTGGCGGATCATGTCGCTCGCCTACCTCAACCTCGACCAGCGCGAGGGCAAGGGCCTCAGCGACGACTACCGGAAGCTGATGGAAAGGGCCTGGGGGTCGGTGCGCGTCTGCGCCGCCGCCGCCGAGCACGCCGGCCGCCCTGCGCTGGGCCCGCTGTACACCGCCATCGGCACCCGGCTGCACAACCAGCGGCGCCGCGAGGATCCCACCGTGATCACCGAAGCCCTGGCGGAGGCCGGTCTGCCAGCTTCGCTGGCCGCGGCGGCCACCAGCGCCCAGTTCGACCAGCTCATCAAGGACTCGCACCACGAGGCGTTCGACGAGGTCGGACTCGACGTCGGGACCCCCGTCCTGCGGATCGCCGGTACGACCCTGTTCGGCCCCGTGGTCACCCCGGCCCCCCGCGGCGAAGCCGCCGGACGGCTCTGGGACGGCCTGCTCGCCGTGGCCGCGACGGACGGCTTCTTCGAACTCAAGCGGACCCGGGACCGCAAGCCGTCCTTCGACTGATCCGGCACCCCCGGCGCGGCCTGCGCGCAGTACGGCTGAAGCCACCGACGCCACAGCCAACCGGCCGGCCCGGGACCAACACCGAATCGAGGACACCACGTTGACGCAGGACGCCCTGACCGGCTGGGACGACGAGACCACCGCCGAGGCCTACGCCACGTTCGCCCGCACCTTCCCCATGTACAGCGCCTCCAGCCGCGACCTCGCCGCCCGTGCCCGCCTCACCGACAGCCACATGATCGTTGACCTGTGCGGCGGCACCGGGGCGACAGCTGAAGCCATCCTCGCCCTGGCGCCGCCCGCCGCCCAGGTCATCTCCCTCGACAGCGCTCCGGCCATGCAGCGCATTGGCCGCCGCACCCTGAACGATCCACGCCTGTCCTGGGTCTCCGCCCCCGCCGAGGACCTGGCTGAGCACGCCCCCGCCCACGGCGTCGACGCCGTCGTGTGCAACTCGGCCATCTGGAAGACGGACGTGGCTGCCGTGTTCACCGCGGTCCGCCGCGTTCTGCGTCCCGGCGGCCGATTCGTGTTCAATATCGGCGGCGGATTCGCCGGAGTCACCCACCCGGACGCACAAACCCGACCCGCCAAGCCCTCGCTCGGCTCGCTGATCGAGCAGATCGCCGCCCGCGACTACGGCACGCCCCCGGCGCCGGCGAGCGCCGCCCGACTGCCGCTCACGGCCGTCACCGGCCATCTGGCTGCAGCCGGGCTGACGCTGGTGGAAACGGACGTCACGGCCCAGCACACCACCATGGCCGAGCGTAGGGCCTGGCTGTCCATCCCGGTCTTCGCCCGCCCCGAACGCGGCTTCTCCTACGAACAGCAGATGGCAATCCTGGATGAGGCGTATGCCCAGACTCATCCCGACGACGTCACGATCACGAGCTGGCTCGTCGTCGTCGCTCAACTCGACGGAGCCCAGGCGTGATCGGAGGGCGTCGGACCGAGCCCGCCGGGTCCCGGCCGGTGCGCGGCACGATCCAGTGCGGCGGCTGGCCCGAATCGTACGGTTCTGCGGGGTCAGCCCGCGTGGGCCGGCCTGATGACTGCCCGGGCGATGCGGTGGCCGACGAGCCGTTCGGCATCCCTGAGTGGATACCAGGCGGCGCCGGTCACCTCCGCTTCCTGGATCTGGCCCACGTCCGCGTGGTCCGTCGTGAAGGCGAACCCGATGTCGAGGTGGTAGTGGTCCGGCTCCCCCTTTTCCGGGCGGGCCGGCACGCGCCCGTACTCCACATACGCGGGGACCGGATCCGCCAGGAACACTGCCGCAGCATCGAGGCCGGTCTCTTCGGAGAGCTCGCGCACAGCGGCGTCGATCAGCGTGGTGTCGGTCGGCTCGAGATGGCCTCCGGGCTGCAAAGTGATCCCGTAGGCGCGGTGCTCGATCAGCAGGATCTCGCAGCCGCCACGCACCAGCAACGCGCCCACCGTCACGTGCATTGGGAAGCTCCGCCGCGAGGCGAAGCCCTCACCGCTGGAGAGCATCTGCACGGGCCGGGACAGCAGCTCGGCCTCATCCGGGTAGCGCTCAAGGTACGCGGCCAGGGCGTCCGAGATGGCGGCATCACTGATCGCCACGGGCCACCTCCGATTCGGTCCGGGAACGCTCCCGGTCACCGACCGCTCGGATACGGGCATCGAGCACGTGCACAGTCAGCTCCAGCGAAGGTTCGTGGCGTACGGGGAGGTTCGCACTCTACAACTCGAGTGCGAGCCGGTGCGGCCCAACGCGCCCATCCCCAGCTCGCGAGCACCATCGTCGGCGATTCGGCCAACCACCCACATTCACACACCTGTTGCGCGGGCTGGATCCATGCATCGTCCACGCGCCGCCACCCGCTCTATCTCGGGATTTCAGGACCGACCGAAACACATGTGTTCGATATCCCGGCCGGGTCGTTGAGCCTCACGACAACGCAGGACGACCGTCAAGGGGGACCACGTTGACCTCGGCCGCTACGAACGAACACCACGCCACTGCGCCTCCTCCGCCACCACCGGCAGAGATCACCTATAGCGGGCAGTACTCCGTCAATCCGCTCGCCGAGGTGTCCTTCCGGCGGATGTGCGGGCAGATCCCGGCCGTTCTGCGCCGGATTGCCCGGCTGTCGTGGCGGACCGACCGGCGGGCCGTGCAGTTGCTGCTCGGCTGCCAGGTGGTCACGGGCATCTCGGCCGCAGTGCTGCTGACCGCCACCGCCCGCGCCATGAGGCCAGTTCTCGGCGACGGCTCCGCCGGCGACCGGCTGCACGGAGCTGTCCCGGCACTGGTGGTGGTTGCGCTCGCTGCCGCGCTGGGCCGCGGCGCGGCGGCGGTGGCCACGTACGCGGAGCGGCGGATCACCCCGCGGCTGACGACGGAGACGGACAGCGCCCTGGTCGAGGCCGTGTGCCGGGTGGAGGCGTCCGCGTACGCGGAGGAGGGGTTCTCCGACCGGCACGAGGCGGCCGAGATGGGGGTGATCCGCACCCAGGTCATGGTCGCCGATGCACAGCGGTTCCTGTCCGCGCTGATCCGAATGGTCACCGCCGGCGGGGTGCTGTCGGTGCTGAACCCGCTGATGCTGCCGCTGCTCCTGCTCGCGGTGCTGCCGGCCGGTGTCGGGGCGGTCCTGACCGCCCGGGTCGACTACGAGATCCACTACGCCAACATCGCCGACCGTAACGTGCGCGGGATGATGCGCTGGTGGGCGACCACGTCGAAGTACGGAGACGAGGTCCGCGCCAACTCGATGACCGACTACCTCGTCTACTGGTACCGGGCCCTGTCCGACCGGTGCGACCGGCGCACCCTGGCCGCCGCGCCGCGGACCCTGCGGATCGCTCTGATCTCCGCCGTGGCGGGCGGCGTGTTCCTCGTCGCGACCTGGGGAGCGCTGGCGTGGCTGGCGGTCTCAGGTCGGATCGAACTGGCGGTCGCGGCCACGGCCGTCATCGCCGTGCAGACCACGCTCGCCGCGCTCTCCCAGGTCGTCATCAACGGCGCTGCGGTCTTTCACACCAGCCTCTACCTGAGCGACATGCAGGCCTTCCTCGACGACGCCGCGGCCCGCACCCCCAAGCGCGGCCCAGACAGGCCCGGCGACATGGTCGAGCAGATCCGGCTCGAGGAGGTCTCCTACCAGTACCCGGGCAAGGACAAGCCCGCCGTCGACGGTGTCTCCCTCACCCTGGAGCGCGGTCAAATCCTCGCGATCGTCGGCGCGAACGGCTCAGGCAAGTCCACGCTCACCCGCCTGCTCACCGGCATCTACCTGGCGGACAAGGGCAAGGTCACCTGGAACGGTGCCGACCTGGCCAAGGTGGACCCCGCCAGCGTGTGGGCGCAGACCGGGCTGGTGCCACAGATCTTCGCCCAGTGGCCGATGCCGCTCCGGGAGAACGTCACCCTCGGTCAGCCCCGCACCTACGACGACGGCCCCGTCTGGGAGGCGATCGACGCAGTGGGCCTGCGCGAAGCCATCGACGACCTGCCCGCGGGCTTGGACACCCTGCTGTCCCGCGAGGTCTTCGGGGGTTCGGAGCTGTCCGGCGGGCAGTGGCAGCGCATCGCGTGTTCCCGGGCCCTGTACCGCCTGCCGGGTCTGCTGATCCTGGACGAGCCGACTTCCCAGATGGACCCGCGCGGTGAGCACCAGATCTTCGAGCAGATCAAGGCCATCGCCGCAGGCCGGATCACCATCGTGGTCACCCACCGCCTGGAGAACACCAAGATCGCCGATCACATCATCGTGATGGAGCACGGCCGGATCACCGAACAGGGCCGGTACGACGACCTCGTCCACGCCGGCGGAACCTTCGCCGAGCTCCTTCAACTTTCCCAGGACCGCTGACCACTTGAGCCCGCCCGTCGTCCCGCCGCCGTGTGGCGGCGAGACGACAGCATCGCCGAGGAGAAGCCTGTGCTCCCTTCCCTGATCCCCGCCGACGACCGCACTGGCCCGGTGCCCGCCCGCGTATCCGAACGCGGGGTAGGTGGCTCCAGGCAGACGAAACCCCTGCCCCCGGCGGTTCGACGCTGGGCGGAGCGGCACATCGGGTCCACGGCCGTGCCGACCGCCTGGGGAGGAGCAGCGTGACCATCACCGGGTCTACCGCGAGCGCCGCCTACTGGGAACCGCTCTGGGCCGAAGGGCGCCGGTACCGACCGTTGTCTGAGACCGAGTTGGGGCTTATGAACGATCACCTTGGTCCTGGGCGTAGTCGTCCCGCTCTCGACATCGGCAGCGGTGACGGCACCCTGGCCCGGCACCTGCATCACGAGCTCGGATACCGCACGACCGGCATCGACTGCTCCCCCAGCGCCCTCGCCCTCGCCGCCGCCCAAGACACCGGTACTGCCCCGGGGCCGGGCTGGCGGTGCTGGGACATCACCACCGGCGACCTGGCCGCCCTGCCCGATGCGGCCTACGCCATCGTCACCTGCCGCCTGGTCTACCGGTGGATGGACGACAAGGCCGCGTTCGTCGACCGCGTCCGCCGCCTCTTGGCGCCCGGCGGCACGTTCTGGGTCGTCACCGAGATTGCTGGCCGCCGTACGACCAGCGATCCCGCCCTCCAGCGGCTTGGGATCACGAGGGCGGACGCCGAGCTGCTCACGGCCGGTTGGTCCATCGTCCGCACCGCCGACCTCGACGTCCTGCGCTGCTACGCCCTGCGTCCCTGAACATCCCTTCTTGCTGCTGGAGAGCACTTCATGTCGGACACCGACGCACAGAACATGGCCGCCTGGACGACGTACGGCGCTCACCAGCTCGCCCGGGCGGTCAAGCTGCCCGAGTTGGACGGGTGGGACTGGGACGTCCCCGACGCCGGCCCCGGCATCGAGGTCTTCGGCGACGTGAGGGGGCTGCGCGTGCTCGACCTGGGCAGCGGGCTGGGCCGGCACGCCGCCTACATGGCCGCCCTCGGCGCTCAGGTCACCGCCGTGGACTCCTCCCCCACCCAGCACGAGCGCGCCGCCGCCCGCTACCCGGCCACCCGGGGTCTGCGCCTGGAGTGCGCCGACGCGGCGGACCACCTGCGCGCCGCCGGTCCGTACGACTTGGTCTACTCCGTCAGCGGGCTCCCGTTCACCGACCCGCGACAGCTGCTGGCCGCCCTGGCCAACGGCATCCGGCCCGGCGGCCGGCTGATCTTCTCGGCGCTGCACACCAACTCCGACGGCCGCGGACCCTCCAGCGAAGTGGCCTCGCGGCCCGAGGTGCTGCGGCTGCCCGGCACGACCGAGGACCACATTGTGCACATGTGGGTGCTCAGCCCGCAGTTGTGGGAAGACCTCCTCGGCGAGCACGGCTTCATCCTGGAGTCGGTCACGGCGATCGACTCCCCGCAGCCGGACAACTCGGTCTCCTACCGGCTGTACGCGGCCCGCCGCCCGGAGCGCGTGCCGAGCCGGCCCCGCAGCAGGTCGCTGCCGCCGCCGACCGCCGCGCTCGGGGTCGGGGTGATCGTCCAGGGTGCCGACGGTGTCCTTCTCGGCCGTCACCGGCGCGGCACGTGGGAGCTGGCAGGCGGGTCCGTGGAGCCGGGCGAGTCCTTCGCCGAGGCGGCAGTCCGCGAACTCTACGAAGAGGCCGGTCTGCTGGCGGACCCAGGCGGTGCGCGGGTACTGGGCACCCTCCTTGACCAGGTGGGCGACATCGTTCCCGTGACGGTGCCCGTTCTGGTCACCACCTGGTCCGGCACGCCGCAGCAGCGGGAGGAAGCCGTCGGGTCCTGGCGATTCTGGCCCCTTGCCGCGCTGCCGCAGCCGCTGTTCGTGCCCAGCGCCCAGTGCCTGACCGCCTGGAACCCCAGCCTCCCGCTCGATCACCCGCCCGCCCACGTCCAGCCGTACGCCTCCCGCGGTTGGTAGCCCGGCGCGACCACCCTCCGCTACCGCGTTCGACAGAAAGGGTCTTATCCGTGCCTCCGTCCTCTTCTACGTCCCGGCCGTCCCTGCTGGCCGTCTTCGGCCATCCGGACGACGAGTCCCTCCTGGTCGGCGGCGTCCTCGCGCAGCACGCCGCCGCAGGCGCCGCGACCGCCGTGGTCACCGCCACCTGGGCACCCGACAGCCACCGGGCCGGTGAACTCGCCGACGCCCTGGACATCCTGGGGGCGGGCAAGCCGCGAATGCTGGGATTCGCCGATGCCCGCATCCCTGACTCCGCGCCCGGCCGGCCCCGGCTCTGCGACGCCCCGCTGGAGGAGGTGGCGGGACTGATCGTCGAACACATCCGCGCCGTACGGCCGCACATCGTCGTCACCCACGACGCCTACGGCCAACTGACCGGCCACCCGGATCACCTCCGCACCCACCAGGCGACCCTGCTGGCGTTCCACGCCGCGGGCCTGGAACACCTCTACCCGCAGGCCGGGGCTCCGTGGCAGCCCGATGCGTTGTACGCCGCGACGCATCCGGATTCGGGGGTGGACGAACTGGGTGTGCTGTTGACGCGGGTCGGCAAGAAGGTGCTCAGCGTGCCGGACGGACACGTCAACGCGACGGTCGATGTGAGCGACTGCCTGGATAGGAAGTGGGCGGCGATCTTGGCGCACCGCAGCGAAGCAGCGCGGGAGCGGCCTCTTCCTGGGATCCTCTCGCGGCTTCCCGAAGCGACGCGAGAGTCGATCATCGCGACGGAGTACTTCACCCTCCTTGGCGGGAGGCCAGCGCCGGGCGGGGCTGTCCTCCAGCAGTCACGGTGAGCTGCTGCCGAGGGGCTTGATCATGGCCCGGTTGACTCGGTGGTCGCGTCCGGCGACGTAGGAGGGGCAGGGCAGATAGCCGGTGCGGCGGTAGAGGGCCAGGGCGGCAGTGTTGCGCCGTCCGGTCTCCAGCATGATCCGCGTTACCCCGCGGCTGACAGCGTGCCGTTCGAGGTGTTCGAGAAGGTACCGGCCGATTCCGTGGCCGCGGGCTTCGCCGGAGACATACATCCGCTTGATCTCCGCGGTGTGCTCGTCGAGGAGGCGTACGCCTCCGCACCCGACCGCCTCTTGGTCCAGGTGGGCGATGAGGAACAGGCCGCGGGGCGGGTCGAAGTCCGCCTCGGGGGTGGTGTCCGGATCGTCGGCGAAGCCGTACAGGCCGAGCTGTTCAGCGCGTAGGGCCTGGGTCAGGCGGCGGGCGTCCGGATGGTCGTAGGGCGCGGCGGTCACGGAGGGCGTCAGGCATATCTCGGCGGGGGCGTCGGGGGCGGTGGGCACGAAGGTCATGAAGCCGATAGTGCCCTGTCGACGGCGGTGAGCGCACGGGCGCCGTCCGGTGCGCGCATGCGGGCGCCTGCGGAGCGGCGGATCCGGCGCAGGAGGTTGCGGCAGCGGATGGACTGCACGTCGGGTACCCGGTCGGCGAGTTGCAGGAGGGTGGCTGCGGTGGCGTCGGGGTCGCGGGCGAGGACGTGGGCGTGCGCAAGGTGGATGCCGTGCAGGAGGGCGGAGCGGGGGAAGCCGCTGGTGGGGCCGTGGTCGGTGAGGGGTGACAGGAGTGTGGTCGCCTCGGCGAGCAGGCGCCTGGTGTGAGCGGGGTTGGTGGCGGCGAGTTCGACGAGGGCGTGGCCGGCCTCGGCGGAGACCTGTTCGGGGGTGAAGTAGTACAGGGAGGGAGGGTCGTCGTCCCGGCGGTGTTCCAGGAGGGCCCGGCAGCGCTCGGTGGCGTCCCGGAAGGCACTGATGTCACCGGCGGCGGCGTGGGCGGTGGCCATGCGGCCCCATGCGCGAGCGCGGACGATGGGGCTGCTGCGGGCGGTGTGGTCGACGGCGGCTTCGGCGTAGCGCAGGGCGGCGGCGGGCTTGCCGGCCGCGGCGTGCTGGTAGGCCAGCATGCCTAAGACGTTGGCGACCGTGATGGTGTCGTCGGCGGCTCGGGCGAGGCGGATCGCGAGGAGCTGGTAGCGCTGGGCTGCCGCGTGGAGGTCGGCGTCGAAGGCCATCCACCCGCTGAGCTGGGCCATGCCGCTGGCGGTGGCAAGGAGGCGGGTGCCGACGTCGGTGGTGTAGCTGCTGCTGCGGACCAGGTCGAGAACGCCGGCGAGTTCGGTGCGCACGTACCGCTGGGACAGGGCTCCGCCTCCGGCGGTGTCGTCCAGCCGCCGCAGGCGGCCGAGATGGCCTTCGAGGACGTCGACGAACGCGGGCAGGACCTGCTCCTGGGTGCCCTGTGCAGCGGCGCGCAGCGGGCTTTGCCGGGTGGCGTCCCACACGGCGCTCAGGAGTTGGCTGTCGCCTGCCGGGTGGAGGATGGCCTGCTCTTGCGGGTCGGTGGCGGTCCACGCGGTGGCGGTGGCCAGGACATCAGCGACCGAGCGGCGGCCGACGAGGTCGTCGGTGGCGGTCTTCTCGGGCGTCGTGCCGCCCGCAGCGGGCTCTCCCCAGAGGTCCGCGGCGGTGGAGGGGGTGCCGGTGGCCTCGGTGAGGACGGTGGCCACGAGCCGGCGCACGGTCGCCGAGCGGGGCCTGGTGCCATTGAGCCAGGCCCGGCCAGCGGTCAGGTGCAAGGTGGGCTGGCCCGCGGCTTCCAGGCGGGAGTTGAGGGCCCGGACGAGATCACGGGGCGTCCATCGGGCTGCCCGGAGGGCGGCGGCCAGGGCCCGGTTCGAGGAGGGCGCGGACGCCGACCCGGCGTCCGCAGACGTCGCGTCGCGGAGGGTCATCACGCCCGGACGCTACGTCAGATCTCCTGTGTGGAGCGCGAATTCTCGGCTTTTCTCGCTCTCCCCGCGAAATTCTCAACGTTCTCTCCGGTCCCCTCTGCCGCGGTCTCTCCGAGCGCTGTGTGCTGTGAGCCCGCCGCCGGCCGACCGCGCCGACGGCTTGGCCGGCCTTCATCCGGGCCGTCGCCGCCACCTGTCACGACGCGTACGGCCGCCTACCGGCCGCCGTTACACGGGAGTTGGAGAACGCCATGCCGCACCGTTTTGAGCCGAGTCCGCAGCGCGAACGGATCGCTGCGGCGCTCGCGGACTACATTCGCGCGGGAGGGCCGCTGTCGGTGGCAGATGGCTCCGGCGTGATCGGGGAACTGGAGCAGCGGATCGAGAAGGTTCTGGGCCTGCCGGATCCGCTGTCGTTCTCCTCGGGCACCGCCGGGCTGCACGCGGCCTACCTCGCGCTGGACATGCCGCCCGGCTCGGAGGTGATCGGGCCGGTCACCACGTTCCACGCCTCGCTGACACCGGCGCTGCACGCCGGGCTCAACGCGGTGCTGGTCGACGTCGAGCCGGACACCGGGAACCTGTGCCCGGCGGCGCTGGAGGCGGCGATTACCCCGCTGACCCGTTGCGTGACGGTGACGCACTACCTGGGGCATCCCGCCGCGATGGAGGAGATCACCCGAATCTGCCGCGAACGGGGTCTGCACCTGATCGAGGACATCAGCCACGCCTACCTGTCGACGCTGAACGGGCAGCGGGTCGGGACGTTCGGCGACATCTGCGTCGGCAGCATGCAGGACAGGAAGTCCTGGCCCGCCGGTGAGGGTGGCCTGTTCAGCGCCTCGCGCCCGCAGTGGCGCGAGCGGGCGCTGCTGGCCGGCCACTACCGCGGCCGCGCTCTGCTGCTGGAGGACCCGGAGCTGGCGGCGTTCGGGGAGACCGGGCTGGGGCTGAAGATGCGGATGCACCCGCTGGCCGCGGTGGTGGGCCTGGCCAACGCCGAGGACCTGGTGGAACGCCTGGCGGCCCGCCGCGCGCTGCTGGAGCGGCTGAGCCGGGGCCTTCAGGGCCTGGCGGGGGTACGGCCGCCGGTGGTACGGCCCGGCGCCGGCATGGGCGGCTGGTTCTCCTACCGGCCGCAGATCCAGCCCGGCGAACTGAAGCAGGGGGTGGCCGTCGACACCTACCTGCGGCGGCTGCGGGACGCTGGGGTTCCGGCACACTACCCGTCGGTCGGCTCGCTGTCCGGCATGCCACTGTTCACGTGTCCGGTCCCGCTGCACGCCGCGGCCGGCACCTGGCGGCCGCGGCGGTGCGGTCCCTTCCACGGCGAGAGCGCTTACAACGCGGGCCGGATCAGCGTGAGCGTCACCGGCGAGGACACCGAGGAGACGATCGACGCCTACGCCGCCGTCTTCGCCGAGGCGTCCCAGGCCCTGGCCCGGCCGGTGGCGGCATGACTGCCGGGGCAGCCGTCCCCACCGCGCCCGCCGAGCCCGGCCGGGCGGGCCTCGAGCTGCCGGCGCGGCGCCGGCTGTTCGGCTGGTCGCAGGAGATGGCCGCGCAGCGCCGGGAACTGGAGCGCGGCTGGACGGCGGCGCTCCAGGCCGGCGGCGCGATCAGCCCGCCACCGAGTGCTGCGCCGGCGCAGTATCTGGCGGACGGCGGCGGCTTCCGTGTTCCGGCCGCGCTGGAGGATCAACTTTCGGCGGCGGCGCGGGCGTTCTTCGACGACCGGGTGGTGCGCGAGGGTTGGGTGTACCTGCGCGGATTCGGCTACTACGCGGCCGACGCGCAGATGTACCTGCCCGGCCGCGCTCCTGCGCCCGGCCGGCGGTTCGCCGCCGTCCAGCAACGGTGGCCCCGGTACGCGGCGTTCGCCCGCCCGCTGGCGGAGCCCGCGGCGCGGGAACCGGCCGGGTGGTACGCGTGGCTGGCGTGGTTGGCGTTCCTTGAATCGGCGGTGCAGGACGTGTGCAGCGCGCGGTGGAGCGCCGCAGTCCTCGGCCACGGCGGGGCGGCCGGGGTGCTGGACGAGGTCCTGGAGGGGCTCGGCTCGCTGCTGGCCGAGGCGGCCTGGAACCGGTGGCAGCCGGACAGTTGCTCGGCCGGGCCGTGCGATCCGGCCACCTGGGCGGAGCGGGCCGCCGCGTTGACCGCCGATGCCCGGATCCCGGAGGTCCTGTGCGAGCTGGCGCGGGCGCTGCAGGGGCCCGAGGTCGCGGCGGACGCGGTGCGCGCCGTGCGCGAGGGCGACGTGCTGTGGCAGATCGCCGCTGTCGCACAGACCCGCTGGCCAGCGCTGGCCGCAGCGCATCCGGGCGCGCCGGTGCTGCTTGTCAGCGAGGCGTTCGGCGCGATGGCCGCGGGCCCGGTGTTCGCCGGGATGCTGCCGGCCGGTCAGCGAGGCCGGGTCCGCCTCGCGCTCGCCCGCGGCTCGGTCCACGAGGAGGAGATGGCCCGGGTCTCCGGTACCGCATGGCGCACCGGGCGCCTGGAGGCGGACGGGCAGGTGGTGGTGCACCTGGACGACAGCGTGTTCACCGGTCTCACCCACGCCGGACTGCGCCGGGCCCTGACCGGCGTCCCAGCTGCGGTGTACCTGGTGCCGCTGACCCTGGACGTGGGCACGCCCTTCAACCACCCGGAAGAGATCACCGCGCTCGGCCGCAGCATCGGCGAGCACCTGGCCGGCCTGGAATCCGCCGTGCGCGCTGCGGGCGGGGCGCTGCCGCCCGCACCGAGCCTGTGGGCGCGCCGCAAGACTCCCGCCCCGGCCCACGGCGCCGGCGGCGGTCCGGCGGACCAACCGCGAAAGGAGGCGTTCGCGCGGGTGGCGGGCGGCTCGGACCGGCTGATGGCGCTGCTGTGGGACCGCTACGCCCCGGAAGTCCGCGATGCCTGACCGCCTGAGCCCGCGAACGCCGACCGAGGTGCCGGCGTCCGACCTGGTGTTCACCGCGGCGGTCGGCCGCCGGGCCCGCATGGTGTCCTGGCTCGCGTACCAGCAGATGGCCGCCGACGTGGCCGGGCAGATCCGCCGCGCCCACCCCGGTGCGGTGACGCTGGTGGGGATCTTGCAGGGCGGGTGGATCACCGCCCAGTCCCTGGCCGATCTCCTGCCCGCCGCGACGGTGCTGGCCGCCGCCGCTCGCCGCCGCGGCGAGCGTACCGACGGCCTGGAGCTTCTCGCCGCGGCCGACGGGCTCCTTGCCCCCGGCACGCCGCCGCAGGACCAGCCGCTGATCGTGGTGGACGAGGTCGTCGACTCCGGCCGCACCGCCCGCTTCTTCCTTGACCACCTCGCCCCGTACGAACCGCAGTTGGCGTGCTTGGCGGCCTCGGACACCGCGGACCCGTCGCCGCACTTCACTGCCTGGTCCATGTCCGACCTGCCCGCGCTGGTCCTGCCCTGGCGGGTCCTGCGCGACGCCGACCAGATGGCCGCGTGCCTGCTGGCCGCCGGCCCCCTGACCACCACCCAACTCGACGAGAGGCTGCGTGACCTCGGCCATGACATCGACCTCGACCTCCTTGAGCGTCGCCTCGACCATCTCGCCGCCCGCGACCGGCTTCACCGCGACGGGGACCTCTGGCGCCTTCCCGGCGGGCCGGACGCCCGCTGACCCCACGATCGTCGGCGGCATCGAGCGGGTGGCCGCGTTCTACGACGCGGACCCCGAGCGGGAGTGGCGGCGCACCCGTTCCGGCCCCTACCACCGGTTGGAGACGGAGGTCCTCCACCAGCAGGTCCTGGCCGGGCTGCGCCCGGGAAGCCGCATTCTCGACATCGGCTCGGGCCCCGGCGTCCACGCCCTGGAACTGGCCCGCCGCGGACACCTGGTCGCCCTGTCCGACCTGTCCGTGAAAAGCCTGGACAGCGCCCGCGCCCGCTTCCGCGAGGCCGGTCTGGAAGGGCACCTGCTGGGCACGCAGCACGGCCCGGCGCAGCACCTCGCTCCGCCCCCGGGCCAGTTCGACGCGGTGCTGATGTTCGGCCCCCTGTACCACCTGCTCGATGACGCGGACGCCCTCGAGGCGGTGCGCCGGGCCGCGACCGTGCTGGCACCGGGCGGCCGCCTCCACGCGATCTTCCTGACCCGCACCTCGGTGCTGCGGGACCTGCTCAAGCGCGGCCGGTTCGCGGAAATGACCGCCCTGACCGGCGGCGGATACCTCGACCACGGCCGCTACCAACCGCTGTCGACGGTGTCGGCCGACGACTACATGCCGCCCACCCGCACCCACCGCCTCACCGAGGCTGAAGACCTGCTGCATGCGGCCGGCCTGGAGGTCACCGACCGGTACTCGCTGGAGGGCGTCGCAGCGTGGATGCGCCCGTACGTCGACCAGACGGCCACCGACCAGGCGGCGTTCACCGCGCTGAGCCGCGCAGTGCGCGAGACCACCCAGGTGAGCGAACTCCTCGAAGCGGGCGATCACTTCCTGCTGTCCGCCGCACCGGCCGGACTGCCGCGCCCACGCCGACGACCGCACCGGGTGGAGGGGCGGGCGGACCTCGTCGGGCGCCACCGCGGCGTGCTGGCCGGCGCCGACGGCCGCATCACCTTCGCCCCGGCCCTCATCCGCCACCGCGGCCGCCGCCTGCTGGCCGTGACCACCGGGCCGGCCGACGCCCGGACCTACATCCCCCGGCAGCTGCCCGGCCGCGCCCCCGAGCCCTGGTACACCGGCGGCCGCAACCGCATCGTCCTTACGGCTGCGCCCGAGCCCGGGGGCGGGCCGGTGCCCCTGGACGGTGCCCGGCCGCTGCCGGTCCCGGACGGCTGCGACGACGTCACCGGCGCGAGCCTGGCGGTCCACCAGGACGCGCTGCACGCCTACTTCAGCGCGCGGCCCGACGGCGGGGCCTGGTCGATCTACCACACCATCAGCCGCGACGGCGGAACCACCTGGGCCGCCCCCCGACTCGTCCTCACCCCGGGCACCGAGGAGGGGGCGACCGACGGCGAGCACGTGCTGCTGCCGGCCGTGCTGCACCGCGGCGGCGCCTGGTGGATGTGGTACGCCGGACGCGACGACCATCACCGGCGCATCCACCTGGCCACCTCCAACGACGGCCGCACCTGGCAGCGCCACGGCGTCGTCGTCCCCACCGGCCCGGCCGGAGCCCCGGACGCGTACGCCGCCGACTGCCCCGCCGTCGCCGCGACGTCCGACGGCGGCTTGCTGATGGTCTACGGCGCCGGCACCTCCCGCTCCCTGGCCGCCGCGCACTCCCGCGACGGCCTAACCTGGCGACCGCTGGGCACCGTCCTGCACCGCGGCGGCCCCGGCAGCCCGGACTCCCGCTACGCCTTCTACCCCGCGCTGCTGCCCGAGGGCGGCGGACGGATCCGGCTGCTGTACGCGGGCGAGGACGACCAGGCTCGCTGGACGGTACTGGACGCCGGCCTGCTGGACGCCAAGCTGCTGGCCGAGCGTCCCACTCCGCTGCCGCTGACCGACGAGATCGCCGCGGCCGTCGACCGCGTCCGCGACGAGGTACCCGCCCCGTACTGGGACAGCCCGGACGACTGCCACGCCCCCGCTCCCGCCTACGCTTCCCCCGACGGGACGCTCACCCAGCTGCGGCCGAGCAGCACGCCGGTCTTCGGCGCCCGCACCGCCGCGGGAGCGGTCATCATCAAGCCCGGCCGCGGCCGGGCGTTCGCCGAACGGGAGCACACCGGTCTGCAGGCCCTCGCCCGGCATCTGCCCGTGCCCGCCACCGCGCTGCACTACCGAGGCGAGGACGCGACGCTGGTCTCCCAGGCTCTGGACGGCATCCCCCTACGCGACCTGGCCGCCACCGACCCGGAGCGGTTCCTATCGGTCCTGGGCGAGGTGGCCGCCCGGCTGGTCCACGGCGCCACCGCGACGCTGACCCCCCGCCGGGAGGACGACGTAGACCACTCGCTCCAGACGCCCGCGGTGCTGTCCGGCTGGGTCGAGGACCTCGCTCGCCGGCTGCAGCCCTGGGCCGACCACACCCTGCACCTCAACGGGACACCGACACAGCTCAGTTGCCGCTCGCTCATCCACCTCGCGCGCCGCTCCCTCACCCCGGCCGCCCCCGGCGGTTGGCTGATCCACGCCACCGGCGACCTCCACCTGTGCAACATCCTCGTCCACCCGACCGAGCCGCGCTGGTGGGTGATCGACGCCGAATTCGCCGGCCTGCACGACCTCGACCAGACGCTGGCCAAGCTGGCCGGTTCCTGCCTGAAGCACACCGGCCTGCTCGCCGACGCCGCGGTCCGCGAGCACCACGGTGTCCTGGAAATCACCTGCCCGCTGGCCGAGCCGTTGGGCGGACAACTCCTCGGCACGACCTGGCTGCTGGACCGGTTCGACGGCCTGCCCCTGGACCGGGCCCGGATCCTCGGCCTGCTCATGCCGGACTTGTTCTTCCGCCTCACCCGCGACGAGAACGCCCCCGCCGCCGCCGAGGGCCTGGCCGCCCTCGCTCTGGCTGCGCGGATGACCGGACACGGAGCAGCCCAGTGAACCCCGACCCCCACCAGCCGCTCGCGCCGCCACTGCCCGCGGTCACCACCGTCCTGTTCGACATCGACAACACGCTGATCCCCACCCGCGCGATCTGGCAGCGCGCCCTGCACGCCGTCGCCGCCCGCCTCGCCGACGCTCATCCCGGCGTGAGCGCGGCCGTCATCGCCTCCACCTACGTGAACACCTCCGACCGGCTGTGGGGCAACTACGACCACGCCCTGGCCGCGCTCGGCTCGCACACCGCCGCCCGCCGCCACGTATGGGAAGTCGCTTTGCGCGAAGCCGGGATCGAACTGGGCGAGCGGCAACTGACCGCCCACGTCGACGACTTCGCCCACCGGCAGGTGCGCGCGATCCGACCCGTCCCCTCCACCGTCGACGCCTTCCGGCGCCTCGCGCAGGTCTACCAGCTCGGCGTCATCACCAACGGCGACGCCGACCACCAGCACGCCAAGGTCAAACAGGCCGGCCTCGACCCATACTTCGAGACCGTGGTGTGCGCGCTGGGCAACGGCCACCGCAAGCCGCACCCCGCGCCGTTCCACCGGGCCTGCGAAGACCTGGCCGTCCGGCCCGAGCAGTGCCTGTACGTCGGCGACGAGTGGGACACCGACGTCGTCGGTGCCCGCGCCGCCGGACTGCACCCGGTCTGGATCACCCCCACCGGGCAGCCCCCGCCCGGATCGGGGCCGACCACCCGCTTCACCAACCTCGCCTCCTGCCTGACCGTGCTGCGCGACCACGCCGCGAGCAAGCCGATCCGCGAAACGGAGCCCACGTGACCACCACGGCTACCACCGTCTCTCCCCCACCCCGGGCGAACACGGCCCACCCCACCGGCCCCACCCTGCCGGATCCCCGCGCCGGGAGCGCCGTCGCCTGCGACCTGCTGGGCCTGGTGCACATCCCCGCCTCCGAACTGCGCCTCGCAGCCCGCGCTGGCCTGGACCCCGCACTGCTGGACGCTTTCCTCCCGGACGCCAGCGGGCCCCGGCCCGAGGCGGGCGCGCGGCATATCCGGCTCGGCCGGGGCCCGGCCTACTACCAGCCACGTACGGCGCTGCCGTCCTGGGCGGCGCTGGGCGAAGCCCTCGGCCGCCTGGACCGCCAGGCGCCAGGGCAGGCCCCGGCACTGCGGCACGCACTGCTCGACAACCTCCACAACCTCGCCGCCGCCGGCGCCTACACCCTCTGGCACGGCCTCACCGACCGCCCCCGCCTCACCGACGATCCGCGCCCGGCCGCGCTGGAACGCCTGCTGGAGATCGCCACCTCCACCGCCGCCGCTCTGCACGGCCACCGCGCCGCCGGCCCGTTCGCCCCGCACCCCGGCGACCTCGCGCTGCTGCAGGCCCACGAGGCGGGCTGGCGGACCTTCCGGGAGCTCGACAACACGGTCAAGATCGGCAACGAGCTGCGCTTCCTCGCCGAGCACGTACTGGCGCCCCAGCCCGACATCACCACGGTCCTCGCCCCGCTGTACGGGTCGCTGTCCCTCGCGCTGACCGCCCGGACCGTCCTTCCCGCCCTGCTCGGCCGACCGATCGACGTGCACCTGGTCCGCCTCGGCTTCCACGACCAGGGGAACGTCGCCTACCTCGGCGCCGGAGGTACCGTCCGCCACCGCGCTACCGCGCCCCGCGCCTACCGCGACCGCCTGACCGCCGCCGCCCGCGACACGACCGTACTGGTCATCGACGACAACGTCGGCTACGGCAGCACGCTGCGCGCCGCGCGCGCCCTGGTCGAACAGCTCGGCGGACGGGCCGTCACCCGCAGCGTCGAATCCGCCTGGACCCTGTACCACCGCTCCGGTCGGCACGACATCGCCGACGCCGCCGACCTGCCGAGCCTGCGCCCCAACCTGCACCACAGCATCCAGAAGCGCCTGACCGGGCACCTGCTGCGTGGAGACGCCGGCGCCTACCTGCGCGACGGGGCCCACCGTGCGGCGGGCACGCTGCACCGGCAGATGGCCTCCAGCTTCGACCTCGTGGTGAGCACCGGTACCTGGACCACCGCCCAACTGGCCGCCATGCGGACCGAACTCGCCCACGCCGCCACCTGGAACGAACCGCCCGTCCCCCGCCCGGCCGCGCTCGCCGCCGCCTGACCCCGGAGGCGCCCGCATGCCCACCACCCACACCCCGGCGACCGCAACAGCCACCGCCGTCCCCGCCGGGCCGACCGGTCACTGGCGGGTGAACGTCGACGTCCGCCACGGCACGGTCACCTCCCTCCCCGGCCTGCCGCCGGGACGGCTGCTCGCCGACCTCCTCGACGACGACGTTCCCACCGCCGTCATCGACCTCGACCGCTCCACCGGCACCAGCACCAGCACCGCGCTGCTGGAGACGGCCGTGCGCCACCACCCCGGCCAGCTGTGGGCCGGCGGCCGCCTGGCCCCGCGCGCCCCGGCCGTCCGCCGCCTCCTGGACGCCGGCGCCGCCGGTGTCCTGCTCGGCTCTACCGGCCTAGTCCCCGACGGCCGCCTCGACCCGCACGCCTGGCCGGACTTCACCACCCTCGCCGACGCCGGACAACTGATGCTGTCCCTCGACGCCGTGGACGGACGGATCGTTACCGACGGCTTCACCCGCACCACCAGCGTGGCGCTGACCGACGCCCTAGACGCCCTCCTCGACGCCACCGGCGGCACCCAGCCCATCCTGATCACCGACGCCCGCGCGGCCACCCACCGCACCCCGCCCCCCTGGCAGGCCCTCGACCGCATCGCGGGCCGCCACCCGCGCGCCGACCTGTGGTACGCCGGCGGCCTGGCCGGGTGGGCCGACCTGACGCGCCTGTGGCACGCCGGCTGGGGCGGCGTCGTCGGCCGCGCCTACCTCACCGCTCCCCGCGGTCTGCCCGACGCCGACGGCCGCCTCCACCGCACGCCACCCACGTAGAACCCGATCGGTCCGCCTCTACACCCCGCCGAGCTGACCGAGCTGCTGCACGCGGCCGGCTTCGTCGTCGACGAGCAGTTCGGCGGCTACGACGGCGCCCGGCCACTCACCGCCGACAGCCGCCCCCCCCGTCACCACGCACCACCCCTGAACCACCGCACGCCCGGCCCGCCCGGGACGGCCGTGCGCGCCGGAAAACGAAGCCGGGCCCAGCCGCGTTCCGCGGCTGGGCCCGGCTTCGTTCCGGGAGGGAGCTTGCTCAGGTAAGGCGGACAGGGAGCCCGTACCGCTTGGCGAGCTCGGCCTTGATCTCCCCGACCGGGACGGTGCGCTCCATGCGCGGCGAGTACAGCAGCGAGCTGACGATCGCCGCCGACGCGCCCGCCTCGGTGAACGCCGCCGCCGCATGCTCGGCGGAACCGGCGCCGCCGGAGGCGATCACCGGCAGGTTGACCGCCTCGGCGATCGCCCGGGTGATCTCCAGGTCGTAGCCCTCGTGAGTGCCGTCCTGGTCGATGGAATTGACGCAGATCTCCCCCGCGCCGAGCTCCTCGCCCCGCCGCGCCCACGCGATGGCGTCTAGGCCGGTGGCTTGCCGGGCGCCATCGATGAACACCTCGTACCCGCTGGGGATTTCGGGCGCCGTCGGGACACGCTTGACCTGCATGGACTGCACGATGCACTGGCGGCCGAACTCGGCCGACCCCTCGGTGATGATCGAGGGATTGCGCACCGCCATCGAGTCCAGGCTGATCTTCTCCGCACCGGCGGCCAACACGGCGTGCATGTCCTCAAGTGAACGGATCCCGCCGCCCACCGTCAGCGGCACGAACACGGTCTCGGCGACCTTACGGATCGTGTTCAGGTCCGCCTGGCGGCGCTGGGCGCTCGCAAGGATGTCGTAGAAGATGATCTCGTCGATGCCGTCCGCGTACACCGACGCGGCGACCTCGGCGGCGTCTCCGACGTCGATGTTGTCCTCGAAGCGGCGAGCCTTGGTGACCCTGCCGTCGATGATGTCGAAGCAAGCGATCAGTCGGGTGGTCAGCCCCGTCGTGGTGGTCAGGCCGGGCACAGCTCCTCCTGCGGGGTCTTGGCGAACCGCTCGAGGAGATCCAGCCCCAGCGGGCCGGACTTCTCGGTGTGGAACTGCGTGGCCATGATGTTGCCGCGCGCGACAGCAGAGGTGAAGGGCAGGCCGTACTCCGTGGTCGCCGCAATGTCCCCGGCGTCCGCGGGGTCGGCGTAATAGCTGTTCACAAAGTAGAAGTGGCCCGCTTCCGGCAGGCCGGCCAGGAAGGGATGGGCCGAGGTGCGGTGCACCTGGTTCCAGCCCATCTGCGGCACCCGTACGTCGGCGCCGTCGAAGGCCCGTACGGTCCCGGGCAACCAACCCAGGCAGGTCGCGTTCTGTTCCTCGCTGGTCTCGAAGAGGACCTGCAGGCCCACGCAGATGCCCAGGAACGGGGTGCGGCCTTCGATTACCCGGGCGTAAAGCGCCTCGGGCCATCCGGCTTCGGACAGGTAGGTCATCGTGGTTCCGGCTGATCCGACACCCGGGAGGATGATCCGGTCGATGCCATCCAAATCCGATGGTGAGGTGAGCAGACGGTTCGGCACACCGAGGAAGTTCAACGCGTGAACCACGCTCTGGCTGTTTCCGGTGCGGTAGTCGATCACGCCGACCACGGGTCGGTCGTCCTGCATGAACGCCTCAATCTAAGGGCCGCCGAGAGCGCCCCGGTTGAAGTAGCTGGCCGCCGTCACACACAGACGGCAAAGGTCACTATGAGTATATCGGTGACGACTAGCCGCTGCCGTGGTTTCACCTGAGCTCTACGAGTCAGCGTGCTTGAACTCTTAGCGTCCCCCTTCCCCAAGCCGCCCCCTCTCGAGGGCGTCAGCTGACGAGCTGCTCTGGGTGTCCAGCACCTGGGGCAGCACCTGCTAACGCCTCGTACTCGGACCGCAGTTCGGGCCCTTCTGCGAGACCGACGCCGACCTCTCCGTCGCCTTCGCCAGCCAGGCAGCTCACGACAGCACCACCGACCAGCTGCCCGCCCGCCAACGCCGCGGTGCCGTCCGGGACACCCGCAGCATCGGCCTGCCCACCACGCTCCGCAACGACCGCACCGCAACCCGACCGACTCTTAAGGCTTGCGCTCACGTCGCGTCACCTATAGAGTCTTAAGAGTCACATCTTGCTAGAGTTCGCGGAGGACCTTCACGACGGCCGCCGCTCCTCGCCCCTGGAGAGCCGTATCGATGAGCACCGAGATCAAAATCAGCGAGTACAGCCGGGCCGCCGACCAGGCCCTCACTCAGACCCGCGCCTGGGAGACCCTGGCGGCGTACGCCACCCAGACCCCGGACCTCGCCGACGCCTTGGCGGCCATCGACCTCACGGATCTCGACGGTTCCCTCGACGGCACCGCCATCGAGCTCGGCCTGAGCGAAGCACGCAAGGAGTTCGAGCGCAACCAGGCTCTGGCGGAGGTCGAGACGCGCCGCCTGGCAACCGGCGTCGCGCCAAACGGCCGCTGTACGTGCGGTCACCTCGGCCCCGTCCACGCCCGCCGGGTCGTCGACGGCCGACTCCCCTGCGGCATCGCCGGCTGTCGCTGCGAAGACCTCACCTTCGGCTCCTGACCACCGAACTACGAACGTGAAGGAGGCAGGACCGTCATGACGAACAGCCTGGCGCGGATGATCGCACGCGAGGATGCGCTGGAGGAGGCGGGAATGCCGGCCGACGAGCGGACCACCTGCTACGCCCACAAGGCCTGGGCCTTCGAGTGCGCCGACCAGCACCTGCCGCTTACCGCTGGGCGAGTGCTCGCGGCGCTGCGCGAGGTCGACCGCGTCCGGTGGCACGCTGCCGGCGCCAGGCGCCGGCCGTAGCGGACCAGCGCTCGGCCAGGCCAGTCCCCGCCCCGTCGGCGGAGACGTTCAGCCGGGGCCCCAGCCGGCCACCAGGCCGAGTCGGCCTCGGCCCCGCCGGGAACGAAGGCCCCACAGTCTGTCGTATCCTCGACCCGACGCAAGCTATAAGAGACAGGATTGTTAGAGATGAGTAGCACGGACGACGTAGACGTTATCGACCTGACCAAGCGGACAGAACCGCTGAGCCTGAGCGAGATCAGTCGAGCGCTAGGGATGAAGTCGCGCACAGCCGCGCAGAAGTGGCACAAGCCGCCGGCGCAGAAGGCGATGGAGGGCAAGCCGCCGGCCAACAAGCCGGCTCTGCACGTGGTTGCCGAAGCGCTGGGGATCGACCTAGGCGACGACATCCTGGTGACTTCAGCGCCGCGTTTCCCGGTGGAGGTCGTTCTGGCTCTGGGCAAGGCCCTGGGCTACCTCGACCGCTCCGGCCGCATCGTCGAGGAGATCGCGAACAAGGGCCGCGGCCGCTGGCTACCGGTCGAACCGACGATCGACCCTGCTTCAGGCCGGCGCCGGGTCTACACCAACCACCTGGCCGCGAAGCTGGGCGTCAAGAACTCGTCGATCGAAATGGCTCTCCACCGGGGCCACTTCACAGACTCGGACGGGACAGATGAGATCGGCCGCGTTTTCTGGTGGGTGCCAACGGCCAACAAGATCCTCAAGGACAAGAACATCGGGGATCGGTTCTGAGTACCAGCTCGAGCGCGCCGACGCCCTGAGGCGGAGGCGGAGCCGGGAGCAAGCATGCCGCACTCGGAGTGACAGGCCTGGCCGTCCGAGCCGCGGTCAGCGCCACCTACCGCCCTCCACGAACCGCCTGGATACACCTCCCCTCGGTCGGAAGAGAATCAAGACGGACGCCCGTCCCGGAGCACCCGGGACGGGCGCCGGCATTCTCGCCGGAAAGTCGCCGGAGCGCCGAACCGTTCACCGCGAGGAGTGAACATGCTCCCGTTTGAGGGGCCGTGATTCCCGAACGCCAGCCCTGTCCTCCCGCCCCGTAGCACACTTGCGCTCCCAACTTCCGTGCTAAGCCGAGGGAGATGTTCGAATGTCGAGGCCGACCACCAGGTCTGAACGACGGACTGGCCGTTGCCAGTGCGGCGACATCGCTTACGCGGTGGCCGGCGACCCGCACGACCCCCACCTGTGTTCCTGCGAGCACTGCACGCGAATCTCCGGCTCGCCAGCGGTGGCGTGGGTCGGATTCCGCGTCGAGGACCTGACCTGGACAGGCCCCGCCGGCGAGCCGACGTGGTTCGCGACCTGGCCGACCCTGCGCCGGGGCTTCTGTCCGCGCTGCGGGACGCACCTCGTTTCCGTCGCCGACGGTTCGGAAATGATCATGGTGACGATCTTCAGTCTCACCGAGTCGACCGGCCTGGATCCCGTGGGACACAGCTTCCGCGACGCCGCCGTGCCATGGATGGCCGTCACGCTGGCCCCCGACCCGCTTGGCCAGTAGCACCACGGGAACGGAGGCCGGCGGATGACCGTCCCGTCCGCACGGCCCGGCGACACCCTCCGGTGCGATCGCGAACATCACTTCACCTCACGTGCAGCACGTAGAGATAAGCGCCTCACGCCCATCCTGAGCTGCGAAAACACCGAAAGCATGGTATAGTCTTAAGAGTCAAAGGGCGTTGGTCCCGACACCGGTCGCGACTGGACATCATGTGCCGGTGCCGGGACTCGCTGAACACTCAACCGACTGGTTCCCGGAGGAACCTTGACGGATACCATCACCCATCCGGCGGCCGAGTCGTCCGCCCCGCACCCTAGCCGCAACGAACGCTTCCAGTTCACCACCGCTGTGCGCCAGCAGCGCCCGGCACGAATCCTCCTCGACGGTCCGCCCGGAGCGGGCACCACCTACACCGCCCTGGCCCTGGCCACCTCGATCGGCAAGCGGGTCGCCGTCATCGACACCCAGCGTGGCCGGGTGAGCGCCTACGCGGACACCTTCCCCTTCGACGCGTGCCCGCCTCTGAGCTACTACTCCCCCGAGACCCTGGTCACGGCCCTGGCTCATTGCGCCGACCAGCGCTACGACACCGTCGTGGTCTCGACCGCCTCACCCTTCTGGAGCGGGGCGGGCGGAGTACGCGAACAGGCCGACCGCGCCTCCAAGAGAGCCTCATCCGGCAGCACTTGGAGCGGCTGGCGCGAGGTACGCCCGATCGAGCAGAACATGCTCGACGCACTGCTCGGATACCCCGGCCACGTCGTGGCCACCGTCCGGGACAAGCTCGACTACGTCGCTGAGGTCGACGAGTCCGGCCGGGTCCACCGCAGGATCGTCGGCCTGGCTCCGGTCGCCCGCGAAGGCATGGAGTACGACTTCGACCTCGTCGCCACGATGGACCACACCCACACCCTCGTGGTCGTCAAGGCCCCCACGGACGACCTGTCCGGCGCCGTCGAGACCAAGCCCGGCGCACGGTTCGCCGCCCGCATCACGGACTGGCTCAGCCAGGGCGAGGCCTTCGAGCCGCCGTTCGACCTCGCCGCCGAAGCCCTCCAGGCGGACCTGACGTTCGAGGAACTCGGCGACCTGATGCACCGCGTACGCCTGCGCCAGGCAGAGGGGCACCCGCTGCTGCTGCCCAACGGCGTCGGCATCACCCTGGGCGCTCACATCACCAAGCGCGGCAACGAACTGCGCCGGGACTGAGACCACCGCTCAGACCCCTCTCCTCCCGCTCGGGCGCCGCGCAGCCCCGTGCTGCCCGCGCCCGAGCGGCCATCCCGAACTCTCCCTGTCCACACGGCGGTCCGGCCTGCCCATTTCCGGGCCGGACCCGCCGCGCCCTGAAAGGCCCCGATGCCGCAGACCCTTCACCGGGACGACCCGCTCGTCCGCCTCCTCTCCACCTACCGCTCCATGTCGGATCGGCACAAGGCCGCCCTGGACCGCTACCTCGACGCAGACGGAGATATCGACGACGACCACCGTCGCGCCTACAGCAGGCGCGACCGCACCGCCGCCCTGGAGGCCCGCGACCTCCTGGAGCAGGCCATGGAATTGCTGACCGGACGCTTCACGCTCCCTGACGGCATGACCGTGACCGTCCCCGGCAGCAACCACTCCACCTACGCCGTGACCACGGGCCGCCTCGACGATCGCGCCCGAGCGGCCTTCCTGCACGGCCAGTGCCACGCGTTCGCCCGCGCTCTGTGCGACGAGACGGGATGGGAGATGGCCGTCATCCTCTCCGACTCGTGCAGCCTCGATCCCGACCTGTGCGGCACGAACGTGGCCCGCGACGTGTGCGGATGCCAGTTGGAACACCTCGTCGCCGTACGCCCCGACGGTGCCCACGTCGACATCACCGGGGCCCATCTGCCCGGCACGCTTCCGGACTTCGAAGATCAGGAGAGCATCGCGGTCACCGACACCGTGTGGTCCTCCATCCTTCGCTCCCCCTTCTGGCGCCGACCGGCAATCGACGTCGCCCGCACTCTCGTCGCCCCGCTGCTGGCGAGCCTGGATGGCCGGACGGAGGTGAGCGCGTGACCTGGCTGCGTACGACGGCACGCGTCGCGACGGACGGCGCAGCCCGCCTCCTGGTCCGGTGGACCGACACCGTGACGTCCCGCTCGACCGTCCCCAACCCGGTGGTCGCGGTCCGCGCCGTTCAGCTGCTGCTCGCCGAGACGGGAGGCGGCGACTTCTACGAGGCCGTCCAGGAGAGGCTGACGGCACTCGGCTTCCCGCCGCTGGGCTGCGATGGCTGCAACGACCACCCGTGCACCTGCGACGCGGACGCCCTGGCTGAGCTGGTCGAAGCCCTCGGACCGCTCGGCGTGCGCGGCCTCGCCCGGTCGGCCGTCGAGTTGTTCGGCACCTACGGCGACCCGCACGACGTTCTCAGCACCACGCAGGTAGACCAGTTGTGCGCGGCCGCCGATCTCTTCAACACCGAGTGACTCTTAAAACTTGCACCGACCGTTACCCCTGATGTAGTGTCTTAAGAGTCACCTCGTAATGCTGGTCTCTCCCTGAGACCAGCGGGGTGCGTCCGTAACTCAACTGCGGAGAGCCCGGCCGCAAAGCCGGAGACGCGGGATGGATACCCGCCGGACGCACCCCTCCCCCTCCACCCAGGCACGCCCACCACGCCGTGCCCTGCCCATGCCCCCGTACTGACAGGACCTCTGTGCCCACGATCGAAGTCGCCACCCTCCTCGACCACTCCGACGCAGCCGGCCGCCCGGCGATCCTCAAGGCCGCCGTCGCGGCCGGCGTGCTGTGGAAGTGCCGGGAGACCACCTGCAGCCGTCACAACGACCGGGGCGAGGAGCTCTGCCGGGGATGCGGCCGCAACCGCAAGGGACACCCCCTGTCCGACGCACAGCCCGGCCTCTACTGCGCCCCGGACGAAATCTGGGAACGGCTGCGCGAAGAAGTCAGGGACCACTTCCTCACCCAGGCGATCACGCCGCTGCCGGACGCGGTCACCTTCCGTTGGCAGAGCGCGGACCACGCCTCGACCTGGTCGCTCACGGACTTGGTCCTGCACCACGGCGGCCGCCAGGAGCCCTACCGCACCGACCTCCAGGGCACCGAGATCGAGGAGTCGCTGGAGGAGGTCGCCCTCGCCGTCGAGCCGAGCTACCTCGAAGACCTCCGCATCACCCTCCAGCCCTGACCCACCCCGCCGACCGCCGGCGCACCGACGCCCGAGACTCTGAAGGAGGACCACGATGCCCGGGCCCGCCCACGCCACACCGCTGCCGTTCCATCTCGCGCTCGGCCTGCCCGGGCGTCCTTCCGTGTCGGTGACGTCCGACGTGCTCGAGCACGGCCAGGTCCGTTACGTCGTGCGGGGCCGACGCCTCCACGGCACCTTGATCGTCGTACCCGAAACGCCCTACGGCGGACCGCTCGAACCGCGCACGGTACGCGTCCACTTCGGCGACGGCACCGACCAGGTCAAGGCGTTCACGCCCCGCCCGGACGAGCCCGTCGTCAACGGCGTCCGCATCCACGGCGCCACCGAGTCCATCAACCCCGCGACCGTCCAGCGCGCGCACTACTTCCTCGCCTCCCGCGCGGTCGTCCTGCGCAACGGCTATGAGAGCCGGCGTATCCCCGATGGGGCCCGCGCCGTGACCGAAGCCCTGGTCGTCGCCGTCGTACGCCACTGGCGACAGCGCCCCGACCGCAGCGACCTCATCCGCGCGGCCGTCCGCCATAGCGCCGACGCCCAGGCGGCGTACGAGCGGCTCAAAGTCCGCGCCCTGGAGGAGGAACTGGCCGGGGTCCGCGCCGATCGGGCAGGCGCCCGCCATCGCAGCCGCCAGTTGACCGGCCTGGTGCGGCGCCGCCAGCCGCCCGTCCAGGCTCCCCATGCCATCCCCGTACGGCTTCCGCTCGCCGCGAGCGACGGCACGGACATGGGCGCCCTGACTGTGCGGGAGCTCGAGGTCAACGTGCTCCCCGGCCGGGTGGTGTACGAGATCAGCGGCCCGCGCGTGGGACGCGGCCTGGTCACCCTCGGCCCGGACATCTGCGGCAGCTCCCCGCTGCCCGGAGGGCTCTATGCCTGCTGGGGCAGGCCCACGAACGCGGCCTGGTCCACCAAGGACCGCATCGGCATGCCCAAGGTCAACGGCGTCACCGTGCACGGCGGTTGGAGTCACAGCGGACGAACCGTGACCGCGACCTCCCCCGACACCTCCAAGGCCCAAGTGCCCGCCGGCCCCGGCCGGACCGTATCGGTCTCCCCCCTGACTCAGCGCCGTGCCGCAGCCGTGCTGCGCGCCCTCGCCGTCCACTTCACCTCCCGCCGCGACCTGGAGGCACTGCGCATCGCCGCCGGCAAGCAGAACGCCGAGCGCGCTCGCACCCGTGTCTCCGAGGAACTGGACCGCCTGCGCAGACGCGAAACGCAACTCACCCGCCGACTGCACCAACACCGCGCCCGTGAGGCCCACTTCACGGCCCTGCTCCCGCCCACGACCTCTCCCGCGGCACGCTCGCGCGCCGCCTGACTCCGCCACCGGCGGCCTCGGCGCCGCACCCGACCTGATCGCACACCGCTTACGACCGTTCCGCCCGAGCATGAGCGGACTCCCCCGGCCCGGGCGCCTCCCGCGCCCGAGCCCGACGAAAGGACTCTGTTGCCCCTCAGCCCCACCGGCGCCAAGATCCTCGCCTCGCACGAGAACGGCATCGTCACCGGTCACCCGGCTGCCCTGGACCGTCTCGAAGGCGACCGGCTGATCTGCCGTGCCAACGGCGTACGCGTGATGACGGAAGCCGGACGCCAGGCTTTGAGGGCCTGGCTGGACGAGCACGGGGAGCCGCCCCAGGACACGGCTCCTGGTCTGTTGCCGAAGCTGCCGCCCAAGCCCCACGAGGCGGTCATCACTGCCGCACGTCGTCCCGACCAGCTCGTCGCCGGCCGGGACGACGAGGCCTACCACCGCGGCGAGACGTGGTTCCGCACGCCGACGCTGAAGGTAGTCAACGCGGCGGGGTACGCCGACGTCCGCCCTGCATCGTGGAGAGCAGGGACCAGGACCTGGGAAGAGTCCGGAGCCTCCTTGTACCTGACCGAAGCCGGCCGCGAGTACGCACGCCAGCGCGGGAGCGTGAACGTGCGCCGTCGGCGCGTCGTCATCGTCCAGTGCGGGGACAAGAAGGCTGAGCCGAGCTGGGAGACGTACCACTACCGCGGCGTGATCCCCGCAGGCCAGTTGTACATCGGCCAGTACCACCGATCTCTGCGGCAGGCGGCGGACGCTCTGACCGACGTATCCCTCATCCGTATCCTGTCAGCGCTCCACGGAATCGTGACGCTTGCCCAGCCGCTGCCTCCGTACAACGTGAGGCTCGGCGATGAACGAGCCGTCACCGCCGAAAAGGTCGCCCTTCATACGGCGGCGCTGGGCACCGACGACGCTGACGTGATCTTTCTCGGCGCCCACAGCTACGCGGACCTGCTGCGCGTCTCTGTCCCCCACCTGTTCACCCCCCTCTCTGGAGGAATCGGTGAGCATCGCGGTCTGTGCAAGCGGGCTAGTGAGGACAGCGACCTCCGGGAGGCGTGGTGGGAAGAGGCCGCCAAGCTCTTCGACCGGCATCACCCCCAGCCGTAGCGGAACCTGCCTCTGCAGGGGCAGCTTGCCGTGTGCCAGAAGCCGCCATGGCCAGGAGGCGAGAGGAGCCCGAGGTACGCAACCACGGTCTGCTCGTCGTGATGCTTTGCCAAGAATGTCCGGGCCGCTGACCGCTCCACAGCACTGTGTCCCGGCGTGCGGCACGTTCTGCCCGCATGGAGACGGCACGCGCCCCCTTTGCCAGGGCTCACCGATCCATCAGCGGAATGTCATCGGGGACAAGATCGTCTCGCACGCGCTGGAAGACCACAGGGTGGCGGAACCGCCCCGCGTCGACGGCTGTGTCAGCGAGGAACTCCGCCACCAATTCTGGTCGCACAGGCTGGTGGTGCAGCTCAGTCTGTGTGCCCCACCCTGCGCTGAACCGGCGGCCTGTCCATGGGTGTTCGGGGCCGCCGAGGACGAGCCGCTGTGCGAGATCGCGTCGCATCGCGGTCGGCAGCGGAGTGGTCCGAGCGACCAGCCGTAGGCGGCCGTCGGTGTCATAGCGGCCCAGCAGCAGGGTGGTCGGGTTGTCGACGGGTCCGGTGACCGAGGCGATGATCGCTTCGGCCGTCGTGCGCGAACGCACCTTGACCCAGGCACGCTGGTCGAGCAGAACCGGCTGGGACTGTCCTTTGACGACCACGCCTTCGATGCCGACCGTGCCCCAGGAGGGGTCCAGCCAGTCCTGAGCCTGGCGCCGGTCCGTCGTAGCGGGGCACAAGGTGAACGGGGCTTTGAGCGTGTGGCGGGCGAAGAGGTCTTCGAGGTGGCCGCGCCGTCGGCTGTAAGGGAGCTCAAGCAGCTCGGCTCCCGCGATCTGGAGGACGTCGAAGACGATCAGGTGCGCAGGTTTCTCGCTGGCCGCCTGGATGGCTTTGCGGCCCCGCCGGCGAGCACGGTGCTGCAGTTCGATGAAGTCCAATCGACCTTCATGCGGCACCACTAGTTCACCGTCCAGGACCAGGTCCTCCGCGGCGACCGCGGCCGCTGCCTCGGCGATGTCGGGGAACGAGGCCGTCAGGTCTGCACCGCGGCGGGACTGCACCATCACCAGGCCGGGGCGGGCGAAGACGATGGCCCGGAATCCGTCGGGCTTCGGCTCGAAGGCGAGGCCGCCGGGCAGCGCGCCCTCCGGGGGCAGATCCCGCCGTGCTTCGGCCAGCATCGGCTTGATCGGAGGGGTCAGGGCCACGGGAACACACATACGGGATGTCCCGGCGGTGCGCGCTGCACGGCGGCCGAACGGGCGCGGGCCGATGGTGTGACGGCCCAGTCGAGGCTCCAGCCTTCGCGCCGGCTAAGCGAGCGCGCCGAGGGCGATGTGGACAGGGGCAGACAGGTCGACGATTCCAATCCTGTCCGCGAGGCTCGCAGCAGCGACAAGGAGGCCCCAAAAGACCGGCTGGTGCTCGGCGCGCACCAAGCCCCACAGAGCCAGTACGGCACCGGCAGCCCCGGCAATCAGGACGCCGCCCTCCACCACGTCGTGCTCCTCTCCTTCTACCCGGCCGTCGACACGCTGGGCGTTAGGGCTCAGGCCGTGGCGGCCTCGAACCTCTCCAGCAGCAGTTGCCTCTGACGGGCACCAAGCCCCTGGACCCGTCGGCTGGTGGCGATGTCGAGTTCGGACATGATCTGGCCGGCGCGGACCTTGCCGATGCCGGGGAGCGACTCCAGCAGGTTGCGCACAGGCGTCCGTCGGACGATAGCGCTGTCGCTCTCCAGCAGTTCTCGCAGGGTACGGCGGCCCTGCTTGAGTTCGGCAAGGACGAGGGCGCGCTCCTTACGCGAGGCTGCGGCCTTCTCCAGTGCGGCGGTCCGCTGTTCCGGCGTCAATGGGGGCAAAGGCATGGGCGGGTTCCTCTTTCATCGGCTGATCGGGTGGGTCATGCGGACAACGGATGGGGCTGCCGAGCCCGGGCTTCGTGCAATGCCCCATAGCCGGTCCGCTGCGCGTCCGGGGCATCCATGACGGTCATGGCCCTGAGCGCCGCGAGGGTCGGCGGCGGGCGGCTCGTTCGGCCTCCTCTTCCTCCCACACCTGGGCGTACTCGGCGGCAACAGCCGGGTCGGTGTAGGCCGGTTCGAGGAAGATGCGCTGAGGGTCGGGCTTGGGTGCGACGGGCTGACGGCGGCGGACTGCCGACGTCTCCACGCGGCGCGAGCGGATCGTGGGTGGCAAAGAGTCTCCTGTTGAGCGGCTTCGGAACGGTGGGGCTGGGCCGCTTGGCGAGTTCAGGTACGAGTCGGCTCGCCGGGGTGGTCGACCACCCGATGCCGACGCTCACCGTATGCCTACTGGCGTACCAAGATTGGTGCGGTGAGTGGGGCTGAGCGCCTCGGCGAACGCGCTGACGTGGTCAGCGGCGGCACGCAACCCGTGAGAGGAGCCGAGTTCCAGCAGCGGTCGTACGACGGGGGTCCCGATCACCACTCCACTGACCAGGCTCCGGACCTGCGCCGCCTTGTCGGGTGTGGAGATCCCGATGCCGGTGACCACCGGTGTAGGGCCGGCGGCGTGCAGCCGCTCGGTGAACGTGGTGAGTGCAGGGATGTCGAGCTGTCCGGTGTAGCCGGTGCGGGCGTCGGCGGCCGGCGCATACACCCACCCGGTCGCCGTGGCGGCGATGCGGTCCAGCTCTGCGTCGCTGGCCTGCCGCGAGACAAGTTGCGGAGTGTGGACACCAGCGGCGCGTGCGGCCGCCATCCACGGTCCGGCCTGTTCGGAGGGCAAGTCAACGATCATCGCTCCGGCGGCTCCAGCGGAGGCGAGGTCGCGGGCGAAGTGGGTTGGCCCCCAGTCGCGAACGGAGGCCCAGTACGCCATCACGACGACGGACGCCTCGGTCGTGGCCGCCACTCGGTTCACGGTCCGCAGAGCGTCGAGGACACCGGTGCCCTGGCGCAGCGCCTGCTGGTAGGCGGCCGTGATCAGAGGGCCGTCGAACAGGGGCTCGTGGTATTTACCGACCTGCCTGGGAGTCTCCGCATCACCCGTTTGGGTCGCCTGTTGAGCTGTCCCGGGTGCGTTAACCAACTGCGCCCGTAGTCTCCGGCACGTACTCGAAGAGCTTGGGGCGGGCGGGGAATGACGCATTCTGCCTTGGTGGTGGGGGACCTGCGTGTGCAGGTTCTGACGCGTGCGGGAGGGGTCCGGTCGTACACGATCGTGTGTGCTGACGGGTCCGTCCATGACGAGGCTGATGGCTTCCTCCGGTTGTACGAGGGGTCGGGGACGCAGAAGACGTACGCGTATTCCCTGGTGGACCACTTGCGGTGGTGCCGCCGGGAGAAGCTGACCGCCCAGACGGTGACTCTGCGGGACCTGCTGCGCTACATGGGGGCTGTCGGGGCGCAAGTGCCGATGCCGTGGGGGCAGCCCTGGCGCCTGCCGCCGAAGCGTCCGTACGGTGCGTCGGCACTGAAGGTCGCCGCGGCCTGCCTGAAGGGCTTCTACCTGCATGTCTGCACGGGCAGCGGCGTGAACGCCGAGCTGCGGTCGGCGCTGGCGGTGGAACGGCTGCCGACGAAGGTCGATCGCAGTCGGGCCTTCCTGGGGCACCTGATGAAGTCGATGCCCGCCAACCCGCTTGCGCCCGCCAACCGGCCGACGCGCCGGCACCCGAAGATGCTGCCGGACGGCACCAGGCAGAGCCTGCTGGAGTGCGTGAACACAGCGCGGGACGTCATGGTCGTGCAGTGGCTGTCGGACACCGCCATGCGCATCGGCGGTCTGACCGGCTTGCACCTGGTCGACCTGCACCTTCGGCAGAACGCGGCTTGCGGGGAGTGCCGGGACCCGCACGTGCACGTCTGCCATCGGGCGGGCAACCAGAACCGCGCGGCGGCCAAGATCAAGCCCGACTGGCAGATGGTCGACGGCGTGATCACCGGTGGTGAGATCTACCGAGCGAGCCCGGCGATGATCAGCCGCTACTTCACCTACATGACGACGGAGTACACCGGTGTCGCGGCCGGGCACGGCATGCTGCTGATCCAGCTGAGCGGGCCGCGGCGTGGCGAGCCCTGGTCCGCCGACGCAGCGCGCGGGGTGCTGCGCCGGGCCGGACGCCGAGCGGGCCTGCCGGGCCGCATCAAGCCCCAAGCGTTCCGGCACCAACTGACCAACGACGTGCTGGACGTGTCCAAGGACCCGATGGTGGCCAAGGAGGTCGGCAACTGGGCCTCGGCACGCATGGTGGACGAGGTCTACGGGCATCCCGACCTCCACTCGCCGGAGTTCTCGGCGGCCTTGCAGACGGTCTGGGGTGAAGAGGGGTGAGCGCCCCGGCCCTGGCCCTTGCTACGGACTCGACCGCCGGGACGCGCACCACGTCCGATCGGCTGGAGCTTCTCCAGGCCCTGATCGCCGGGCCGGCGTTCGACCCAGTACTGCGGCCTGACGTGATCCGGGTCCCGCGTGATCACCCTGTGTACGGCTGGCTGTGCGGGGTGCCGGACTGCGAGCGCAGCCGGGATACTTGGCGGGACTACTGCTGCGGCCACGCCGCGCAGTGGAGCCGGTTCCAGCAGGAGGGCCGCGACATCGTCGCCTTCTTGAAGGAGGCCGTGCCGCTCAAGCCCCGCGGTGGACGCCACCTCGGCAACTGCGTGTTCTGCCCCGAGGTGCCGGCCTATAGCGGCAACTCGCTGTGCTTCCTGCACTCCGCTGCCCTCGTGAAGTGGAGCGCGTTCCAGCGCCGGAAGGGCAGGCCGGACGACTACGAGCTCTGGGCTGCCCGGCAGGAGCCGTTTCCTCGTCTCGGTGACTGCCTGGTGCCCTCGTGCCCGGAGGGAGCCGGCCACTACATCGGCCTGTGTCCGTACCACTTTCTGCGCTACATCCGGGAGGGCCGGCCGGGAAACGCGAAAGCGGTCCACCAGCGCCCCCGCCGCGGCGTGCCCGCGACGTTCACGGTGAACTACGCCGACAAAGCTGTCTTCCGTCACTGGTGCGCAGAGGCGACGCCGGCCGGGCGCACGGACGGCGTGCTGTCGCTGCGGGGTCTGCGGCCGCTGGCCGGGGCCGAGTTCAAGTGGGTGCTGCACCGGCATGCCCAGGGGCCTGCTGAAGGGGCACGCTGGCCGATCAGCGTGGTGCAGCGGCTGGTCACCGAGTGCCAGCGACAGGAGATCAACTCCCTGGCCGACCTGGACCTGGACGTCACTCCGCAGCACCCGCGGACCATGGCCCGGGCGATGCTGCACCACCTGCGGCTCGTCTACTTCAGCCGCCAGGACACCAAGGAGGCCGGGTACATCGAGACGGACCACTACGGCATTCGGCTCGGCGGCCACTTGAGCTACTTCGACCTCACCTTGGTCAGCCAGCGCTGGCTGCGCGATCTGCTGTGGGACTGGATGGACATGCGGCTGACCACCGCCCCGCCCCGGGGCAAGACCGCCTTCACCCGACCGCGACGCGGGTGCGTCGAGCTGAGCGCCTACCTGGAAGCACACACCCCGAAGGGCGGCCACGACCCCACGCTGCTGCGCAAGGAGCACATGGTCGGCTTCGTCACCGATCAGCGGCACCGTGCCGAGCACGGACTGAAACCGCTGGGCGTCCACCACAAGGTCCAGCAGCGAGGCGGACCGGTCGATGTCACCAAGGTGCAGGTCGCCGGGATCTTCAGTGCCACCCGCCACGTGCTGCGAGCCGCCATGGACGCCGGCGAGACCGAACGCATCGGACTGGCACGGCAGTTCGTTGTGGCGCTGCCCAGCGGCGGGAACGTCCGCGGCAAGCGCCGCCGGCCGTTCTCCGACGAGGCGGCCCGCGCCCTGGCCGACGACGCCAACCTCACCCGCCTGGACAGCACGGACATCGACGACCGGGGCTTGCGCGACATCTGGGAGACGATCGTCGTCACCGGACGCCGGGCCAGTGAGGTCCTCACCCTCCGCTTGGACTGCATCGGCCGGTACAAGCAGCTGCCCCTGCTCTGGCACGACCAGACCAAGGTCGGGCAGCTCGACGAGGGAATCCGCATCTCGGAGCGGATCTACCAGCGCATCGAGGCACGACAGGCCAGGACCCGCGCCCGCTTCGCACAACGCCACGGCCGTCCGCCGACCCCGGCCGAGGAACTCGAACTGGCTCTCTTCCCGCGCCGTACGGCCAACCGGACCGGTGTGAAGAGCGTCAGCTACGGCTGGTTCCACACGCTCTTCCACGCCTGGGTTCTCACCCTGGACATCCCGCACACCGTCGCCCACCAGGCCCGGCACACCCTGGCCACGAACCTGCTCAAGGCAGGGGCGAACCTCTCGCAGATCAAGCGCTACCTCGGTCAGGTCTCCGACGCCATGGCCGAGCACTACGCCCACATCGCCAACACCGACCCGCGCCTCAGCGACGCGCTGCAAACCGTCTGGGTCAGCGGACCAGGCGCCCTCGAACCGGGCATCGTGCTGTCCGGCGGCGAACCCATGACCCGCCAGGAAGCCGAGGCCATGCTCGTCGACCTCACCCACCGCTCGACGCCGGCGGAAGGAGGCTTCTGCACCTTCCAGCCCGTCGTCGACGGAGGCGCCTGCCCCTGGAACCTCGACTGCCACAACTGCGACAAGTTCGTCATGACCGGCGCTGACCTCGTCTACTGGCACCGCAAACGCGAGCACTGGCGCATGCTCGCCGAGGGTGCACCCGACCCGGCCACCCGGGACTACCTGCACAAATACTTCGACCCCACCGCTCGCGCGATCGACGGGCTGGAGCGCGCCCTGGCCGCGGTGGGCCTCCTCGAAGAAGCCCTCAGCCTCGACCTTCGCCGTCCCCAGGACTACTACGGCCGCGTCTGGTCCGCCGCCTTCCGAGCCGGTGAGCTTGCCCACCAGCAGGACGAGTCCGACACCGAGCTCGACGACGGCAGCTCCCAGGCCGGCTGAACGAAGCCGATGACTTCCACGACCCCGCCCGCTGCTGCCATCGCCGCACGGCGCCGACAGACCCAGCGCAAGCTCGCCGACGTGCAGACCGCCATCGCCCAGCTCCGCCGCGAGAGCGAACGGCTCACCGTCACGGCCATCGCCCGTCGCGCCGCCGTCTCCAGCACCTTCCTCTATGAGAACCCCGAGGCCCGCGCCCTCTGCCAGAACGCGGTGGCCGCCACTCACACGCGACGCGCGCAACGCAGCACCGACGAGCACGACCGCATCGAGGCGACCTGGCGCGAACGCGCCCTCAACGCCGAGGAGGGCCTGACCCAGGCGCACAACGAGATCAGGTCCCAACGCACCCGCGTCGGGGAGCTCATGGGCCAGCTCCGCGACACGGAAACGGCCACCGGCAGCGGCGAATCGGTCCAGGCCGTGGTCACCGAGAACGCCACCCTGAAGCGCCGCATCCGCCAGCTGACACAAGAGCACCGGGCTCTTCAGGAACGACTCGAAGGCTGCCGCGCCAACCTCAGACACGCGGAGACCCGCATCGGCGACCTCGAAGCCGAGCTCGCTGAGCGAGCCCAGCACGGTCGGGCTTGAGTCGAAGTGGGAGACGATGCGTGCGATCAGGTTTCGGGGGTAAACGGGCTGGGCAATGTGGTGCGCTTCGGAAGTGAGGCCGGCTGGATGGACCTGGCTGGAGAGGGAGAGGGCCAGCGGTCGCTGGACAGCACCCTCATATCCGTCTCGGCCGCCTTCGAAGGAAGCGAGGAAATCGCCGAGGCCCGCGATCTGGCCCGATCGTTCCTGACCGAGGTCCAGGCCGTGCACGGGCTCCCGGTCTCCGGCCGAGCCATGGGCATGGTGCAGTTGGTCGTGAGTGAGCTGGTCACCAACGCCCGCAAGTACGCACCCGGCCCCTGCCTGCTCACCCTGGAGGTCGAAGACGGCGCCGTCCAGGTGCACGTGTGGGACAGCAGCACGACCCTGCCGGCCATTCTGCCGGCCGACCCGGGCCGAGTCGGCCAGCACGGACTCGAAATCGTCATGGCGGTCTGCCAGAGCTTCGCCATCGACCGCAAGCCGGTCGGCAAACGCATCACCGCGGCGGTGGTCCTAGCCGACGACCCGGCCGGAGACGTAGCCGGCCGCCAGCCGTGACGGCCAGGCTGGCCACATCGTGTCCTCACGGACGTATGCGCCGTTGACCGCGGTGACCGAAAGCGTGTACCTCATGCGGCGGCTCCGCTTCCTGCTGCTCTCCCAGCTTCGCCGGGCCACCTCTTCCCCGGTTGCACCGGCCGGGACTGCGGCTTCCGGGCATCCTGCGCCAGCATGCCCGGAGGCCGCCTGCTCTCGGACATCGAGCCGAGCCCGCCGATCGTGAGCAGAGACGAGACACCTCGTTCGCCGAGGCCGTGACCGGTGCAGTACCCGCCGCCGGAGACTGTGTCCCCGCAACCATGGCGGAGGGGCAACCAAAAGTGGATCTGGGCATTGTCGGGCAGGCAGCGGGTCTGTTCGCCGTCACCAACATCGATGACATCCTGATCCTGTCCCTGTTCTTCGCCCCAGGGAGCGGGGCAGCAGGGCGCGGCCCGCCGGATCGTCGTCGGCCAGTACCTCGGCTTCGCGGCATCCTCGCCGTCGCCGTCGCCGCCGCGTTCGGTGCGACGTTCCTGCCCGAGTCGGCCATCCCCTATCTCGGACTTCTGCCGCTTGCCCTTGGCCTCAAAGCAGCGGGGCAGGCGTGGAAGCACCGGGGCGACGAAGACGACGAGCAAGAGGCAATCGAGGGCGGCCCCAAGGCTCTCGAGGTCACCGCGGTCACCTTCGCCAACGGCGGCGACAACATCGGCGTTTACGTCCCGGTCTTCGCCACCGCCGGCGTCGGCGGGATGACCGTGTACGCCATCGTGTTCCTCATCCTGGTGGCTGTCTGGTGCTTAGCTGGCCGCTTTTTCGCCACCCGACCCGTCATCGCCAAGGCGCTCAGCCGCTGGGGTCACATCCTGATGCGACTGGTGCTGATCGCCATTGGTCTTCTCATCCTCATCGAGGGCGGCGCGTTCGGCCCGTAGTACGGGCACGGGGTCACCGCCCCCGTGATCGGGCGATGGAGGCAGCGAACTTCCCAACGAGGCCGGCTGCCGTACTCAAACCGCCATCGCTCAGAGCGCGAATGAGCGGAGAGCCGACCACTACTCCGTCAACGGCTTCCAGGCCGACGACGCCGCCGCGAGTTCAGGAGTCGAGACCCTGATGCCGGTCAGCACCGCGGTGGCCGGAGCAGAGTGCCGAACGGATCGAACGAAACCAGCGAGACTTTCCAGGTCGATCCCGGCCGAGTAACCGGTCCGCTGTCCCGCGACGGCCGGCGCGTACACGAACCCCGCCGCAGCCCGGCCCGTGACGCTCAACTCGTCAAATTCAGCCTGCCGGTTGGCGAGCAGAGGGGCGCTGATCCCGGCCTCCGCCGCTGCCGCTGCCGCTACCCACTCTTCCAACCGCTCCGGCGGCACATCCGGAACAAGGCACCCCGCAGCACCGCTGGCGGCCAGCTCACCGGCCATACGCCGCAGCCCAAGGACCTGGACCGTCGACCAATAGCTCATGACGACCACGGGCGTGTCACACCGAGCCGCTGGTGCACGTCAACACCCTGCTGCTGCAACAGGTCTTGGCCGAGCCGGAGTGGGCGGACAAGCTGACCGATGAGGACCGGCGCGCTCTGACCGCCCTGTTCTGGTCGAACATCAACCCGTACGGCACATTCCGCCTGGCCATGGACAAGCGTCTGGAACTGCCGCTGTCCTCCGTGGTTCCCGGCCCGCGCCGGGCGGCCGAGGACGCTGCCCGTCCGGCGGGCGCGTCGTGAGGGCCCTGGCACCGCCCGCGGACGCTGCACGCGGCGTGTGCGAGGCCGGAAGCGGCTGAGACACACAAGGCCAGGCGCCCGGCGGGGCCGTCACCCTCCCGCCGGGCGCCTGGAGTCGTGCGGGCCCGTCAGGGCCTCGGCAGCGGCAGGCCGGGCAGGTGCGGGTGCCGCAGGTGCTGCCCGCCGTCGTGGACGTGCTGGGTGAACGTCTCCGGCCCTGGCCGGCCCACCTCGTCGTAGGCGGACAGCACGCGCTGACGGTCGCCCGTGCTGCCGGGAGTGCTACCTGCTGGTGACGTCGAGTTCGGTGTACATCCCGGCGAGGTAGTGGCCGGGGAGATTGCACACCAGTTCATAGCGCCCGGGACGCAGCGTCAGCGTGGTCCATGCCATCGCGCCAGGGGCGATGCCGTTCCCCTCGCCCGCTCCGCAGCTGCGGGATGCCTCGCCCAGGCTGTCCGCCTCGTTGATCTTCCCGTCAGGGCCGGTGGGGCGCTCCCCGATGACCTGGCCCGGCGGCAGTGGGAGCACCACCACCTCGTGCGCCATGGCGCCGGTGTTCACAACCCGCAGCGACACCGCACCGGCGGAGACCGTGGCGGGACGGGCCGCAAGATGCATCATGCGCATGCCGTACCCGCCGGGAGCGCCGCCCATCATGCCCCGCCCCATGTCGCTCGCTGTCACGTCCACCACCCGGCCCGGCAGCGGGGGCGCACTGCAGCGCGTTCCTTCGGCGCGCCATGCCGCAGGAGCCGTATGGCGGAAGGAGCCGGTGCCGGCCAGCACCATGGTGGTCGCAATGCCCAGCACCAGTGCGGCAACCGCCCCGGCGATGATCAACCATGTGCCGCGCCGGCGGTCCGGGTTCACCGGTGCTCCCGCAGCAGCGCGAGCCGTCGTTTGTACTCGTCTTCGTCGATTTCCCCGCGGGCGAACCGCTCGGCCAGCAGGTCCTCGGCCCGCCTGCTTCCCCATCCCGGCTCACCGGACGAGGGAGATCGTTCGAACCGGTGGTCGTGATGGGCACCGCTGAAGTAGCGGACGAGCGCGACGATGCCGAAGATCACCAGCGCCCAGAACAGCACCATGAACACGGCCATGAAGAACCAGCCGCCCCAGCCCCCGTCGTACCACATCACGCCGATCACCTACTCTCGGCCCGCCTACAGCTGTGAGCTCTCCTTTTCCAGGATGACGCGGTTCGACGTCGGTGAAGAGGGCCTACCGGCCCTCGCTCAGGGACAGCAGGCCGTGCGGGCGAGCGGGCGGCTCGGGGCGATCAGACACCGAAGATCGTCAAAACCTGACTCAGCGTGCTCAGGCCGCATCGGTGAGATGCGCCCACCCTCCGCCGCTGCGGTCATCCTGCGCCGTACTTCCCCGGCAAGCGGCCCGTCCTGGGTCTGGCCCTGGTCGTGGCCTGCTTCGGCCGCCCGGCCCCTGCAACAGGCGAAGAAGTTGGGGACGGTTGGTTGCCGCGACGAGGAGCTGCTCGACATCGGCGGCCCGGGCGAAGCGCAGGACGGTGCCGCGGCTGAGGCGGAGTTCACGGGCGATGGATCGCAGGCTGTCGCCGCGTATCCGGGGCGGTCACCTTGCGGCCAGGGGTCAGCCGGTCAGGGCCGCGAGGGTGTCGTCCAGGTCGGTGGCCTTGGGCTGGTTGTGGGGGAGTTTGGCGAGGATCTTGGCCATGCCGCAGGTGTTGGTGAGGGCGGAGAGGACCAGGCCGCCGGCGACGCCCGCGGAGAGCCAGCGGGCCGCGTTCCAGCGTTGTCCGGCGATCAGGCCGGTCAGGACGAGGGTTCCGGCGGCGAGGCGGACTTGGCGGTCCATGGCCCAGGGGGTGCGGGTGCCGGCGGGTCGGTGGGTGTCGTGGCCGAGCTGCGTCCAGGCGGTGGTGCCGCCGGTGAGGGTGGCGGCGGTGATGCCCTGGTCGGCCAGGCGCCGGCAGGCTTGGGCGGAGCGGGCGCCGGAGGCGCACACGATGAGGAGGTCGCCGCGGTCTGCGGCGGTCTTCAGGGCGGGCAGGGCCGTATCGAGGTGGTCGAGGGGGATGTTGTGGGCGCCGGGCAGGTGGCCGGAGGCGTATTCGCCGGGGGTGCGCACGTCGATGACGGTCAGCTCGTGCAGGCGGGCGCTGGCCTGGTCGGCGGTGAGGGCGGTGGTGGGTGCCACGGGGATTTTCCTTTGCGTGGTTCGGGTTACCCCTTCGATAGGATACCCAAGGGGGTATCTCGAAGGAGTGTGGGTTGTGGAACTGGCGATGGCGGCTGAGGAACTGAAGACGGTGGTCAACCGGCTGCGCCGGGCGCAGGGCCAGATCGCCGGTGTGATCAAGATGATCGAGGAGGGGCGGGACTGCGAGGACGTCGTCACGCAGCTCGCGGCGGCGTCCCGGGCTCTGGACAAGGCGGGTTTCGCGATCATCGCCACCGGTCTGCAGCACTGCCTGACCGATGCGGACATGGCCGCCTCCGGGGATCGGGAGGAGATGCGTACCCGGCTGGAGAAGCTGTTCCTGTCTTTGGCGTGAGCCGTGGTGCCCCGGTCCCGACCGCCCGCCTGGCTTGTCAGGTGAGGGCGTCGATGAGCATGAAGGCGGCCACGGCCAGCAGTACGACGGCGAAGGTGCGCTGCAGCAGGGTGCCGGTGACCTTGGCGGCCAGGCGTTTGCCGTCCCAGGCGCCGAGGATCGCCGCCCCGGTGAAGGGGCCGATCACCGCCCAGTTGACGCCGGCGGTGGTGGCGCCGCGGGTGGCCAGGGACGCCAGCGAGTTCGCCGAGATGACCAGCAGGCTGGTGCCGACGGCGGCCTGCATCTCGAACGCCAGCACGGTGACCAGGGCCGGCACGGCGAGGAAACCTCCGCCGACTCCGAGCAGTCCGGTCAGCGCGCCGAGCCCTGCGCCGGTTCCGGCGGCCTTGGCGGGCTGTGCCTCGCCGCCCGCCGGGCCGGCGGCGGTGCGGCTGGGGCGCAGCATCCTGACGGCGGCGAGCGCGGCGATGGCAGCGAACGCGGCGGTCAGTAGCGATTGGGGCAGGCGGGATGCCGCGGCTCCGGCTGCGGCCGCGGGCAGGAGCCCGGCCGCGGCGAACAGGGCGCCAGCTTTCCAGCGGACGTTGCCGGTGCGGGCGTGGGCGTACAGGGCGGTGAGCGAGGTGGCGGTGACGATGATCAGGCTGGCGGTGGTGGCGGCGGCCGGGGTGAAGCCGAGCAGGTAGATCAGGGCCGGGACGGCCAGGACGCTGCCGCCACCGCCGAGCGCGCCGAGCGCGAGCCCGACCACCGCCCCCGCGATCAGGGCCAGGATCAGGGCACTCACGCTATGACACCCTCGTTGCCGTCCGGACCGGTGACCGGCAGCCCCGCACGCGCCCAGGCGGTCATGCCTCCGGTGACGTCCGTGGCCTGAACGCCGCGTCCGGCCAGCAGCTTGGCGGCCTGCTGGGAACGGTGACCGGAGCGGCAGATCGTGACCACTGGCCTGCCCTGCACGGCTGCCGGGAGCGACGCGCCTGCCGCCAGACGGGAAAGGGGCAGGTGCAGCGCGCCGGGCGCGTGCCCGGCGTTCCACTCCGGTGTTTCACGGACGTCCAGCAGGACGGCGCTGCCGTCACTGGTCTGCTGGTGGGCCAGCTGGGGGATGAGGCGGCCGGGGCCGCGGCGGAGAAGCGAGAACATCGTTCGATCACTTTCGTGCGGTGGCGCGGTAGGGCGTGTCAGTCGGTGCCGTCGGGGCGGGCGAGGGTCAGTCCCGCCTCGGTGGCGGCGTCGAAGCCGTCGTCGACGGCGACCACGTCGCGGCCGGCGGCATCCAGCAGGGAGGCGGCGATCGCCGCGCGCATCCCTCCGGCGCAGTGCACCCACACCACCCCGTCCGGCACCTCGCCGATGCGGCCGTGCAGTTCGTGGATCGGGATGTGGACCGAGCCGTCGATGTAGCCGCCCGCGCGCTCCGAGTCCCGGCGCACGTCCAGGACGACGACGTCGTCGCCGCGCTCACGGACATCGGCGAGGTCGGCGAAGCGGGCGCGGGGGAAGGAGGCGAGCTGCTCGCCCTCGCGGATCCAGCCGGCCGGGTCGCCGGTGGCGGCGGCGGCCGGGCGGTCGATGCCCACCCGCGCGAGCTCCCGCTGCGCGTCGGCGATCTGCCCCGGAGTGTCGGCGAGCAGGGTGACGGGCTTGCCCCACGGGATCAGCCAGGCCAGATAGGTGGCGAGCTTGCCCTCGCCCTCGAAGTTGAACGAGCCGGCCACGTGTCCCTCGGCGAAGGCCATGCGGCTGCGCAGGTCCACCACCCACTCACCCGCGGCCAGCCTCGAGGCGATCTCCTCGGCGTCCGCACGCCTCGGCGGGGTGAGGTCGACCGGCGCGGGGCCCTCGGTGTTGGCCGGACCCATGTGCGCGTAGTAGGCGGGCACGTCGTCCAGCCCGGCGAGCACCTGGGCGACGAAGGTGTCCACGTCCAGGGTCAGCGCGTCGTTGGTCTCGCGCTCCTTGCCGATCGTGGTCGCGTCCCCCTCGGCCTGGGAGGAGGAGCAGAAGCTTCCGAAGCCGTGGGTGGGCAGCACCGGAACCTCGTCGTCCAGCTCGTCGGCCAGCCGGTGGGCGGAGGCGTGCTGGGCGCGGGCCAGCTGCTCCGTCAGTCGCGGCTCGACCAGATCGGGGCGGCCCACGGTGCCGATCAGCAGCGACCCGCCGGTGAACGCCGCAACCCCGCGCCCGTCCTCGGTCAGGGCGTAGGAGGTGTGGTGCGGGGTGTGCCCGGGAGTGGCGATCGCGCGCAGCACCAGCCCCTCGTCCACCGTCACCGTGTCGCCGTCGGCAACCGGGGTGCGGCCGAACGACACGTTCGCCCCGGCCGGCACCAGATACCGGGCGCCGGTGACGCGCGCCAGCTCCAGACCGCCGGTGACGTAGTCGTTGTGCACATGGGTCTCGGCCACGAAAGCGATACGCACCCCACGGCGGGCCGCTGCGGCTATGACCTGGTCGATGTCCCGCGGCGGGTCTATGACCACCGCCGCATTGGGCCCGCCGGCCAGGTAGCTGCGGTTGCCCAGGCCCTCGAATTCCAGGGTGTCGACGAAGAACACGGCTCATGACTCCTCTCGGACGGTGTACCCCGGGGGGTATCTGACACTCACCCTAACAGCTATACCCAGGGGGGTATTCCAGATGCGGGAAGCGCCCCTTCAAGGCATCGCCTGACGCCCGGCGGGTACCCGGTGGGGTATAGAGGAATCAGTCGTTCCGCACTATCCGGGAGTGTCCGTGTCCTACGACCGCACCGTCCGCCTCGACGCCGACTTCGACACCGCCGTCACCGCCGTACGCAAGGCCCTGGCCGATCAGGGCTTCGGCATCCTCACCGAGATCGACGTCAAGGCCACGCTCAAGGCCAAGCTCGGCCACGACATGGAGGACTACCTGATCCTCGGCGCCTGCAACCCGCCGCTCGCCCACCAGGCCCTGGAAGCCGACCGCAGCATCGGCCTGCTCCTGCCCTGCAACGTCGTGGTCCGCCGCGACGGCAACACCACGCTCGTCCAGGCCCTCGACCCAGGCACCATGGTCACCCTCACCGGCCTGCCCGCCCTGGAGCCGGTCGCCACCGACGCCACGGCCCGGCTGGACGCCGCCCTGGGGTCCCTCACCTGACCCACTCACGCCCGGCCGGCGACCCCAGGCAAACCGGTCATCCTCACCGTCCACGAGCTCAAGCGCCTTGCCCGCAACGCCGCCGAGCTGATGACCCTGTCCGGCCAGCTCCAGGCTGCGGGCGTGCAGCTCGAACTCCTCACCGGCCCGCTTCAGCGGCATCTACGACCCCAACGGCATGGGCACGATGTTCTTCGCCGTCCTGGCCGCCGCCGCCCAGATCGAGCGGAACTACATCAGGGAGAAGACCCTGGAGGGCCAGGTGACCGCCGCGGCGAAGGGCAACCACGGCGGACGACCGAAGGTCATCGACGAGGACTCCCTGCTGCTGGCCCGTGCGCTGAAGGACCGTGGTGTTCCCGTCCCCGAGATCGCGAAGAAACTGACCATCAAGACGGGCAAGAACGCAGGGCGTCACCCGTCCGTCGCCTCGCTGTACCGCGCGCTCGCCGAAGCGGAGGAGAACGAGGCACCGGCTGGGCCCGAGATCATCGCCCCACGCCGTCCGGCCCGGGTGGACCTCACCGGCCCCGGCAACGGCACCACCGGCGAAGTGGTGAACACGCTCGTTGAACAGACCGGAGACGGGACGAACGAAATCGTGGCCACGCTGTTGGCGCAGGCCCGAAGCGAAGGGGAGGGCGCGTGATCCCGCTGCCGCCGCACCGTACAAAGGGGCCCGGCGTACTCGGCGCCACCCCTGAGCAGCCCATCGGGCTGTTCGGCCGCTGGTCCGGCGGCACGGAGGACGAGGAGACCGACCTCGCTCGCGTTGATACCGGGACCCGGGATCACCAACCAGAGGATCACTGACAGCTACTTTTCCCCTGGGAACAGAGGTAGGAGTCCGGCGCCCTCTCTGACTGCCCGTCGAGACCAGCGACCGCGTCGCGTACATGTACGCCAGACGTCATCGCAGGTCACCCACGATCCGGGCA
>NZ_AGBF01000011.1 GCF_000225525.1 Streptomyces zinciresistens K42
GTCCGCGCTGACGGCGCAGTCGGTCGCGGGCAGGGCCGTCGTACGCTCCCTGCGCGCGGCGCTCGCGCTGGTGCGCGCCCTGCGCGCCGGGCTGCCGGGCGCGCCCGAGGCGGGCCCGCGCTTCCTGCGCGCCGAGACACCCCGGGGACCCGCTCCGCGCACGGTCGCGCTCCAGCACGCGGTGATCCGGCGCGGCCCGCCGGCCGTCGTCCTCGCCGCCTGACCCGACGCGACCGTCCCCCCTGCCGGGGGTGAGGGGCCGCCGTCGACGGCGGCGCGCGCACCGGGAACCGCCGAAGCAGGCGACCGATCCGCGGCCGTACCGCCCGACCGGTCACCTCCGCGCGCGTACTCCTCCTCACCCCAGGAATCCGGACCCTCACCCACAGTGGAGCACTTCTCGATGAAGGCCACTCGCAGCGCCGCGGCGGACGTCCTCGCCCGCCGCCGGCGCCCCGTCCTCTGACCGCCCTCCGCTTCACCGCGCGTGCCGGGACCTGCCCGCGCGCGCCGGAACTCTCACCACCGGGACATCCGCATATGCGCAAGCAAGCCCTCGCGACGGCCGCACTGCTGGCCGTCGCCGCACTCACCCTCACCGCCTGCGGCGGCGGTGCCGACAGCAGCGACAAGCCGCCCGTGACCGTGGTCTCCGAGCAGCCCGGCTCGGACAAGGCCGCCATCGTCCTCGACACCCCGTTCGAGAAGCCGGACCTGGTCCTCACCGACACGAACGGCAAGAAGTACGACTTCCGCAAGGAGACCGCGGGCAAGGCCACGCTCGTCTACTTCGGCTACACCAGCTGCCCCGACGTGTGCCCGACGACGATGAGCAACATCGCCGTCGCCAAGAAGCAGCTGCCCAAGGACCAGCAGGACGCGCTGCGCGTCGTGTTCATCACGACCGACCCGGTGCGCGACACCTCGGCGGCCCTCGGCAAGTGGCTCAAGGGCATCGACCCGCAGATCGTCGGCCTGACCGGCGCGTTCCCCACCGTGCAGGCCGCCGCGCGCACCGTGGGCATCACCATCGAACCGCCGTACAAGGACAAGAACGGCCGGATGGTCTCCACCCACGGCACCCAGGTCATCGCCTTCTCCCCGAAGAGCGACGACGGTTACGTCGTCTACACCGAGGACACCCTCGTCGACGACTACGCCAAGGACCTCCCCAAGCTCCTGAAGGGAGCGAAGCCGTGAAGCGCTTCGCCGTGCCCGCGGCGGCACTGACCGGGGCCCTGCTCCTGGCCGGCTGCGGCTCCGGGGGCTCCCAGGCCGACCTGTCCGTCAGCGGCGCCTACATGCGCCAGCCGGTGTCCGACACCATGGCGGCCGGCTTCCTGACGATCACCAACAAGGGCGGTACGCGGGACAAGTTGACGTCCATCACCAGTGACCTCGGTGTGGTGACCATGAACTCGAACATCAACGAGGCGATGCGCGTGGTCAAGAGCTTCGACGTCCCCGCGCGCGGCCGACTCGTCTTCGCGAGCGGCGGCAACCATCTGATGTTCGAGAAGCTGACCCGCAAGCCGAAGGAGGGTGAGACGGTGACCGTACGGCTCAACTTCACCGACTCGAAGCCGGTGAGCGTGCGGCTCCCGGTGAAGTCGACGACGTACAGCCCGAAGACCGGACGCTGAGGGGGACACCGCGTTGACCCGGATCACCGCCCCCCGCCTCCGGACCCTGGTGCCGCTGCTCCTGGCGGCCGGCCTGCTCCTCGCCGGAGCCGGGCCGGCCGCCGCGCACGCCGCACCGACCGGCAGCGACCCCCGGCAGGGGGCGGTGGTCTCCGCGGCTCCGACACGTATCACGCTGTCGTTCTCGGAGCGGGTCACGCTGTCCGACGGCTCGGTACGGGTGCTCGACCCCCGGGGCGGGCCGATCCAGGACGGCAACGCGGTCGGCGTCACCGGGGCGACGTACGCGGTGAAGCTCAGGGGCGGGCTGCCCGACGGCACGTACACCGTCACCTACCAGGTCGTGTCCGACGACGGCCATCCCGTCGCGGGGGCCTACACCTTCTCGATCGGCGCGCCCTCCCGCACCAGCGTCCCGGTCGACGGCCGGGCGGCGGGCGGCGGAGTCGTCGGGGTGCTCTACGGCGTCGGGCGGTACGCGTCGTACGCGGGCTTCGCCGTGCTGGCCGGCGGCGCCGCGTTCGTCCTCGCCTGCTGGCGGCGCGGGACGACGGTGCGTCCGGTGCAGCGGCTCGTCGTGACCGGCTGGCTCACCCTGACCGGCGCGACACTCGCGCTGCTCCTGCTGCGCGGCTCCTACACCGGCTCCGGGAAGGTCGGGGACGTCTTCGACCTGGATCTCCTCGGGCAGGTGCTCCAGACCAAGACGGGCGCGGCGCTGGTCTCCCGGCTGCTGCTGCTCGCCGCGGCGGCGCTGTTCGTCGCCGTGCTCTTCGGGACCTACGACGAGCGCGAGGAGGAGGAGCAGCGGGACCTCGCGGTCGGCCTCGCGATCGGCGGGTCCGTGGTGGCGGCGGGGCTCGCGGCGAGCTGGGCGATGTCCGAGCACGCCTCGGCAGGACTCCAGCCCAAGATCGCGGTACCGGTCGCGATCGTCCATCTGCTGGCCGTCGCGAGCTGGCTCGGCGGACTGGCCGCCCTGCTCGTGGCGCTCTGCGCGGCACCGCCGGACACCCCGGTCGACGCCCGCGCCGTACGGCGGTTCTCCCGCGTCGCCTTCGGCAGCGTGCTCGCGCTCGTCGCCACCGGCGTCTACCAGTCGTGGCGGCAGCTCGGGTCGTGGTCGGCGTTCACCGGCACGCGGTACGGGCGGCTGCTGCTGATCAAGATCGGCCTCGTGGCGCTGCTCGTCGGCATCGCGTGGCTCTCCCGGCGCTGGACGGCGCGGCTGGCCGCGGCGCCGGCCGTGCCCGGGGGGAGCGGAGTGTCGATCGCGGGCAGTGGCACGCGCGAGGACACGGGCGAGCGCGGGGGCGGGGGCGGGGACGGCGGCGTCGGCGTCGGCGTCGGCGTCGGCGTCGGCAGGGAGCCCGCCGGGGCCCGGACCGGGGGTGCGGGGGCGGGGACGGGGGCCGAGTCAGGCACCGGCTCAGGCACGGGCTCGGGCACGGACGCCGATGTGGAGTCCGTCTCCGCCTCTTCCACCTCTTCCGCATCAGCCGCATCGGCCGCATCGGCCGTCCTGGCCGGCGGTGGCCCCGAGCGCGCGGATCAGCTCGCGCGGCAGCGGGCCGCGATCGACACCGCACGGCGCGAGCGGCGGCGGGACGCCGATCCGAGCCGGTCCGGTCTGCGCCGCTCGGTGCTCGCCGAGACGGGCGTCGCCGTCGTGGTGCTGGCCGTCACCACCATGCTGACCTCCACGGAGCCCGGCCGGACCGAGGAGCAGGCGGCCAGGGCGTCGGCGCCGGCCGCGCCCGCCGACGCCTCCGCGGCCGGCGCGCTGACCCTCGACATGGCCTTCGACGCCGGCGGGGCGAACGGCAAGGGCGTCGTGCGCGTCGACCTCGACCCCGCGCGCGTGGGCGCCAACGAGCTGAAGGTCTCCGTGGAACGGCCCGACGGCCGCGCCCTCGACGTCCCCGAACTCAAGGTGGCCTTCACGCTGAAGTCGAGGGACATCGGGCCGCTGCCCGTCGTCCCCGACCGTGTCTCGACCGGGCAGTGGTCGGCGAGCGGGGTGCAGCTGCCCGTGGCCGGCGACTGGAAGGTCGCCGTGACCGTGCGGACCTCCGACATCGACCAGGCAACCGTCTCCAAGAACGCGCAGATCGGCTGAACCACACCATGGCAGACCAGATGGCTGACCACCCGTCCCTTCCGCAGGGCCGCCCGCCGCGGACCCCCGAGCCGTCCGCGACGGCTGGCACGTCCGACGCGTCCGGCACGTCCGGCGCGTCCGGGGGCGCGGCACCGGGGAGTACGGACACCCGGGCGGGCGTGACCCGGCGGCGGCTGCTCGGCACGGCGGGCGCGAGCGGGCTGGTGCTCGGCGCGGCCGGCGGAGCCGTCGGCTACGCCGCCCGGCCCGCCGAGGCCACCCCGCTGACCTCGCTGGGGGCCGGAGAGGTGATGTTTCACGGGAAACATCAGCCCGGCATCCTCCAGCGCCTTCAGGCGCGCGGCCATCTCGTCGCCTTCGACCTGAAGCCCGGGGTGGGCCGCAGGGAGGCGGCGGCACTGCTGCGCCGCTGGTCGGAGACGGCCCGGCGGCTGATGGCGGGCGAGGGCGCGCGGCAGGACGACACGGCTGTCGCGCGCGACGCCGGTCCGTCGTCCCTGACGATCACCTTCGGCTTCGGGCACGGCTTCTTCGCGCGGACCGGCCTGGAGAAGCAGCGCCCCGTCTCCCTCGACCCGCTGCCGGACTTCTCCTCCGACCGGCTCGACAAGGCGCGCAGCGACGGCGATCTGTGGGTGCAGATCGGCGCCGACGACGCCCTGGTGGCCTTCCACGCGCTGCGCGCGATCCAGCGGGACGCGGGCCTGGCCGCCTCGGTGCGCTGGCAGATGAACGGCTTCAACCGCTCGCCCGGCGCCACCGCGTCACCCATGACGGCGCGCAACCTGATGGGCCAGATGGACGGGACGCGCAATCCGAAGCCCTCGGAGGCCGACTTCAACGAGCGGATCTTCGTGCCGGACTCCGGCGCCAAGGACCCCGCGTGGATGGCGAACGGCTCCTACGCCGTCGTACGCCGTATCCGCATGCTGCTGGACGACTGGGAGCGGCTCGGCCTCAAGGAGCAGGAGGACGTCGTGGGACGGCGCAAGTCGGACGGGGCGCCGCTGTCGGGGGGCTCCGAGAAGACCGCGATGGACCTGGACAAGACGGACGCGGCCGGGAACCTGGTCGTGCCGATCAACGCGCACGCGCGCATCACCCGGCCCGACCAGAACGGCGGCGCGGCGATGCTGCGGCGCCCCTTCTCGTTCCACGACGGCATCGACGGGGACGGGGTGCCGGACGCGGGGCTGCTGTTCATCTGCTGGCAGGCCGACCCGCTGCGGGCGTTCGTCCCGGTCCAGCGCAAGCTCGACCGGGGCGACGCGCTGTCGGAGTACGTCCGCCACGAGGCGAGCGGGCTGTTCGCGGTGCCGGGCGGCGCGGCGCGGGGGGAGTACGTGGGGCAGGCGCTGCTGGAGGGGTGACGGCGCCGGGGAGACCGTGCGGGTACGGCACAGGCGTACGAGGGTGGGGTCGCCCCGGGGAGTGGCCCGCGGCCGCGGGGCGTGCGCCGGGCCCTGCGGCCATTAGGGTGAGGTCATGCCAGCGAGCTATGCCTATCTCGGCCCCGAGGGCACCTTCACCGAGGTCGCCCTGCGCACGCTCCCGGAGGCCGCGACCCGGGAACTGATCCCCTACGTGTCCGTGCAGTCCGCGCTGGACGCGGTGCGGGCCGGGGAGGCCGAGGCCGCGTTCGTGCCGATCGAGAACTCCGTCGAGGGCGGCATCACGACCACCCTGGACGAGCTGGTCGCCGGCACACCGCTGATGATCTACCGCGAGGTGCTGCTGTCGATCACCTTCGCGCTGCTGGTGCGGCCTGGCACGCGGCTGGCGGACATCAAGACGGTCTCCGCGCACCCGGCGGCCCAGCCGCAGGTGCGCAACTGGCTGAAGAAGAACCTGCCGGACGCCCACTGGGAGTCGGCCGCCTCGAACGCGGACGCCGCGCGCCTGGTCCAGGAGGGGCAGTACGACGCCGCCTTCGCCGGGGAGTTCGCGGCCGCCCGGTACGGCCTGGAGGCGCTGGAGACCGGCATCCACGACGCGGAGAACGCGCAGACGCGGTTCGTGCTGGTCGGCCGACCCGCGCGGCCCGCGGCGCCGACCGGGGCGGACAAGACCTCGGTCGTGCTGTGGCAGCGTGACGACCACCCCGGTGGACTGCGGGATCTGCTGGGCGAGTTTGCGACGCGCGGGATCAACCTGATGCTGCTCCAGTCCCGTCCGACCGGTGCGGGCATCGGGAACTACTGCTTCTGCGTCGATGCCGAGGGCCACATCTCCGACCGCAGGGTGGCCGAGGCGCTGATGGGGCTGAAGCGGATCTGTCTGGAGGTGCGGTTCCTGGGGTCGTACCCGCGCGCGGACCTGCGGCCCGCGGAGGTGCAGGCGCCGTGGCGGGGCACCTCGGACGAGGCGTTCATGTCGGCCGCCGACTGGGTGGCGCGGTGCCAGGACGGGCGGTTCTGAGCGGTCGCGGCCGCGGCGGCCGGTGCTGCGCCGGTGCCGGGTCGGGGACGTCCGCCGGGTCGGGGTGTCAGGGGCTTCTGGCCGGTCCTACCTGCTGATTGTCGTTATCCACAGGAGTTATCCACAGACGCTCATCTCGACCTGGGGACAAGTCGACAAGCATGGGTGAGTCTGTCGACAAGTCGGCCCCCTGACCCCAAGACCGTCCATCATCCCGCACCTCACTCTTCGTCCAGCCTTTTCCGATGGGTCACTCTTTGAGGCGACCGCTTTCCACTCGAAAGTGAGGGTGAGGTGGGTTTGCCCTGGGAATCCTCAAGCTGCCGGACGGATTCCGGAGTGATCCATTCCGACGTCCACAGTCCATCCACACACCCTGTGGATAACTTTTCCAGGGTCGGGGATTCCTGTGGACAACCAGGAGGCGCCCAGGACCCAAGTCCCGCTCTCCGTAAGGGGATCGAGTCAACCGGACGCCGCGGCAGCACTTCGTTCCAGGGAGCGGGGCACCGATATTGACACGCCTGGCAATTCACCCATAACAGAACGTAAGCCGCACTTCGGAATAGTGAGTCGTGGGCTGTCACCCCGCCCCGGTAGCCTTGGCCGCGTGATTGACCTTCGCCTGCTCCGTGAGGACCCCGACCGAGTGCGCGCCTCGCAGCGCGCCCGTGGAGAGGACGTCGCGCTCGTCGACGCCCTCCTGTCTGCCGACGAGCGGCGCAGGTCGTCCGGCGTCCGCTTCGACGAGCTCCGCGCCGAGCAGAAGCAGCTCGGCAAGCTCATCCCCAAGGCCGCCGGCGACGAGAAGGCCGAGCTGCTGAAGAAGGCGAGCCGGCTGGCCGCCGACGTCAAGGCGGCCGACGCCGAGCGCGACGCCGCCGACGTGGAGACCCAGGAGCTGCTGGTCCGGCTCGGCAACCTCGTGCACCCGGACGTGCCGGTGGGCGGCGAGGAGGACTTCGTCACCCTGGAGACGCACGGCGAGATCCGCGACTTCGCCGCCGAGGGCTTCGAACCCCGGGACCACCTGGAGCTCGGCACCCTCCTCGGCGCGATCGACGTCGAGCGCGGCGCGAAGGTCTCCGGCTCGCGCTTCTACTTCCTCACCGGCGTCGGCGCCCTGCTGGAACTGGCGCTGGTGAACGCGGCGATGGCCCAGGCGACCGCGGCCGGATTCACGCCGATGCTGACCCCGGCGCTGGTCCGTCCCCAGTCGATGGCGGGCACCGGCTTCCTCGGCCAGGCCGCGCAGGACGTCTACCACCTCGACAAGGACGACCTGTACCTGGTCGGCACCTCCGAGGTGCCGCTCGCCGCGTACCACATGGACGAGATCCTCGACGCCGACAAGCTCCCCCTGCGCTACGCGGGCTTCTCGCCGTGCTTCCGCCGCGAGGCCGGCTCGCACGGCAAGGACACCCGCGGCATCTTCCGGGTGCACCAGTTCGACAAGGTCGAGATGTTCTCCTACGTCGCTTCCGAGGACTCGCGGGCCGAGCACCAGCGCCTGCTGGAGTGGGAGAAGCAGTGGCTGACGTCGCTGGAGCTGCCGTACCGCGTCATCGACGTCGCCTCCGGCGACCTCGGCGCCTCGGCGTCGCGCAAGTTCGACTGCGAGGCGTGGATCCCGACACAGGGCAAGTACCGCGAGCTGACGTCGACCTCGGACTGCACCGAGTTCCAGTCCCGCCGCCTGTCGATCCGCGTCCGTGACGGCAAGCAGGTCAAGCCGCTGGCCACGCTGAACGGCACCCTGTGCGCCGTACCGCGCACCATCGTGGCGATCCTGGAGAACCACCAGCAGGCCGACGGCTCCGTGCGGGTTCCCGAGGTGCTGCGCCCGTACCTGGGCGGCCGCGAGGTCCTGGAGCCGGTGGCCAGGTGAGCGGCACGGCTCCCGCCCGGGACAGCGAGACCGCGCCGGGAGGGTTCCCCTACCGGCTGATCGCGACCGATCTCGACGGAACGCTTCTGCGCTCCGACGAGTCGGTCTCGCGCCGCACCCGTGACGCCCTCGGCGCGGCCACCGGGGCGGGCGCCGCACACATCGTCGTCACGGGCCGCGCGGTCCCCTGGACCCGGCACATCCTGGACGACCTGGGCTACCGGGGGCTCGCGGTGTGCGGTCAGGGCGCGCAGGTGTACCACGCCGGTGAGCACCGGCTGCTGACCTCGGTGACGCTGGACCGCGGGCTGGCCGGGGTGGCGCTCGCGAAGATCGAGGCGGAGGTCGGCCCGCTGCACCTGGCGGCGAGCCGCGACGGTCTGGACGGCGACGTGCTGGTGGGCCCCGGGTACGCGGTGACGGGCGCCCTTCCGTCGACCCCGTTCACGGATGCGGCGGACCTGTGGACCGCGCCGCTCAACAAGATCTACATACAGCATCCCGAGCTGTCCGACGACGACCTCGCGGAGGCCGCGCGCCGGGCCGCGGGCGGCTTCGTCACGGTGGCGATGGCGGGCGAGGGCATCGTGGAACTGCTGCCGCTCGGCCTGTCCAAGGCCACCGGCCTCTCCCTGGCGGCCCGCCGTCTGGGACTGAAGGCGGCGGACACGATCGCCTTCGGCGACATGCCCAACGACCTGCCGATGTTCGCCTGGGCGTCCTACGGGGTGGCCATGGCCGGCGCCCACGCCGAACTCAAGGCGGTGGCCGACGAGGTGACGGCCTCCCCCGAGGACGACGGCATCGCGCTGGTGCTGGAGCGCCTGCTGGGCTGAGCCGGGCCGAGCGCCTGCCCCGGGCTGCCGATGGGGCGGGCGGCTGGAGGCCCGGCGGGCCCGTCCTGGCGTGCAGGGCACCGCGGGCGGGTGTCGGCGTAGGTTCATCGGTCCACAGATGTCGCGGAGGATGCACGGTTCGAACGTGCGCGGGGTCTCCCCCGACCACGGCTCAATGAGCCGGTGCCTTGCCACTCGGCCAATCCTCCGGGTGGGCGACCCACGCGAGAGCGACATCGCGTGCTCGAAGCGGCCGCCCCGGGCAGCTCCTCGTGCGGAGCGGGCTCGGCGGTGGCGTACCTACACCGGAACCCGCCGCGGGCTGCCCTGTCGGGAGCCGGACGGACTGTCGTGCAGAGACATCGCCCCGCTCCTCTCCCAGAACGCGGCGCCGGACTCGGCCGGCGGTTCGGACAGGACCATCGTGCCCGGCCGCCGGACCGGACGCCACTGAATAAAACAGCCGTACGACGCTCAGCGCCGGCGCCACCAGCGGCGGCGCGCCTTGCTGAAGAACCACCCGGCGGGCGGTTCGTCCGAGCGCCACGGCTGCGGCTCGGGTTCCTCGCGGCGCCAGCGCGCGGCCAGCATCCGGGCGCGGGCGGACGGTTCGGACGTCGGCGCGGACCGCACGAAGTCCTCGTCGAGCACGAGGTCGTCGTCCCCGTCGTCCGCCATCGCGTGCCTCCCCGCGCCTCCCGGTCCGGCCGCCCGCCGGACCGGACGCCTGTCCCGCCCAGTGTGCCCGTGCGGAGGTCAAACCCCCGTGAAGGGCGGGCCCGCGCGGGGCCCGCCCTGCTACTCCTCGCCCGCCAGCGTGAGCGAGCGCAGCTTCTGCCCCGCGTACCAGGTCGCGAGGACGGTGACCGCGATCAGCAGCACGGTGGCCGTGGTCAGGCCGACGTCCGAGGTCACCATGTCCCCGCCGGCCACCTTCTGCGCCACGGCCAGCGACCACTGCTGGACGCTCAGCGTGCGCGCGCCCGGCACCAGCGAGCCGAACAGGGCCTCCCAGACGAGGGCGTAGACGAGTCCGAAGACCACCGCGTGCCGCGAGACCGTGCCGAGCAGCAGGAAGAGCGCGGCGTAGGCGATGGAGGCGACCAGTGCGGCCACCGTGTAGGCGACGGCGATCTGCTGGCCGTTGCCGTTGAGGATGAAGCCGGCGATGAAGGTCGGCAGCGCCGAGAACACCATCGTCACGGCGACCGCCACGATCAGCTTGGTGAAGATGATCGTGGGCCGCTTCAGCGGCTTGGACAGCAGGTACACCACCGAGCCGTCGTCGATCTCGGGCCCGATGGCACCGGTACCGGCGATGACGCCGATGATCGGCACCATGGTGGCGAGCGCGAGCCCGCCGAGCAGGTCGGCCGCGGTCTGGTCGTCGGCGCCGGCCAGGACGCGGACGGCCACCGAGAGCGCGATGAGCAGGACGGGCAGCGCGGCCAGGATGAGGGCCCGGCGGCGGCCGAGCAGGGCCCGGTAGGTGAGCCGGGCGACTGTGGGGTCGTACATCTTCGGCCTCCTACGCCGCGACGAGATACGAGAAGACGGACTCGAGGGACTCGTCGGACGGCGAGACCGTGAGCAGGCGGATGCCGTGCTCGCGCGCCACCCTGGGCAGCAGCGCGGTGAAGCGGCCGAAGTCGACGGCCTGGACGTGCAGCGCGCCCTCGGCCAGGTCGACCTCGATGCCGGACGTCGACGGGTCGGCGATCAGCGCCGCCGCGAGGGTGCGGTCGTCGCTGGAGCGCACCAGGTAGCGGTGCGGGCGGTCGGTCATCAGACGGCGGATCTTGCGGAAGTCGCCGCTGGCCGCGTGCCGGCCGGCGACCACGACCTCGATGTGCCAGGCCAGTTGCTCGACCTCTTCGAGGATGTGGGACGAGAACAGCACCGTGCGGCCCTCGTCGCCCATCTTCCTGAGCAGGTCCATCAGCTGCATGCGCTGGCGCGGGTCCATGCCGTTGAAGGGCTCGTCGAGCAGCAGCAGCGAGGGCTCGTGGACGAGGGCGCTCGCCATCTTCACGCGCTGGCGCATGCCCTTGGAGTACGTCGAGACCTTGCGGTCCTGCGCGTACTCCATCTCGACCGTGGCCAGCGCCTTCTGGGCCGCCTTGGCGCCCAGGCCGTGCAGCTCGGCGTTGGCGACGACGAACTCGCGGCCGGTGAGGAAGTCGTACATCGCCTCGCGCTCGGGGACGATGCCGATGTGCCGGTAGACCGCCTCGTTGCGCCACACCTGCCGGCCGTCGAGCGTGATGCTGCCGGTGGAGGGCGCGAGGAAGCCGGCCATCATGTTGATCAGGGTGGACTTCCCGGCGCCGTTGGGGCCGAGCAGGCCCGTCACACCGGGGCCGATCGTCATGGTGATGTCGTTGACGGCGACCACGTTGCCGAACCAGCGGGAGACGTGGTCGATCGAGAGCGTGGTCACAGTCCGACCTTTCGGTAGCGGCGCAGCAGGAGGCCGTAGGCGGCGGCGACGAGGCCGAGGGTGACGAGGACGTAGACCACGCCCTCCCCGGTGCTCGGGCCGACGCCGCCCGGGAAGGCGGAGTCGGCGCCCAGGAACGCCGACTGCACTCCGTCGATGAGCGTGACCGGCGAGAACAGGCCCATCCAGGCGATGGCGCCCGAGCTGTCCTGCACCTCGGCGATGGCCTGGAGGGTGGAGACCGCGCCGTAGGAGATGGTCAGTACGGCGATGACGGCCGCGATGCCGAAGCCGCGGCGCGGGGTCACCGAGGCGATGACGAGGCCGATGCCGGCGAACAGCAGCGAGAGCAGTGCCACGGAGACCAGCCCCTGTGCGAATCCCTTGGTCTGGTCGGCGAAGTCGAGTTTGGCGAGCAGCGCGCCCGCGTAGAGCACGATCAGCGGTGCGCCGGTCAGCAGGAACAGCGCGGAGGCCAGCGCCGCGAACTTCGCCCGGACGTAGTCGGCGGTCTCGATGGGCCGCGAGAAGTACAGCGGAACCGTCTTGAAGCGCAGGTCGCGCGAGACCGACTGCGGTGCCTGCGAGGCGAGGTAGAGGCTGATCACGGCCTGCATGACGATCGCGTAGCGCGTGTAGTCGACGGGCAGTTCCCTGGCCTTGGTGGCGACCGCGACGGCGACCATGATGGCCGCGGGCACGCACATCACCACGAACAGCAGCATCGGCAGCACCTTGGACTTCACCGAGCGGCCGAGGCCGTAGGAGCCGCGCAGGGACTGCGAGAAGAGGGAGCGCGTGGCGTAGGAGCGGCCGAGCCGCGGGCCGTCGTAACTGCGGTAGCCGATGTTGTGGATCCGGGTCTGGTCACCCTGCTGGGTGGCCGTGGAGTGCTCAACCGCCATGGCCGACCGCCTCCTTGCGCTGTGCGTCGGTGCTCTCGTCGCTGTCCTTGAAGACCTCGGAGATGTGGTGGCGGCGCTGCTCCATGCGCACCAGGCCGAGTCCGAGGTCGGCGACCACGTCGCGCACCAGGTCGTAGGTCTCCTCGCCCTGCGCGGTCAGCAGCAGGATGTGGCCGGAGCCCGGCAGGCCGCGGCCGCTGTCGAGGACATCCACCCCGCGCGCGTGGAGCGCGTCGCGCACCGCGCGCGTGCCGTCCGGGTGCTCGTCGGTGTCGGTGACCTCGATGGCGAGGGTCGTGGTGGTCTGGGTGAAGTCGGTGGTGGAGCTGGAGCGCAGGAGCTTGCCGCCGTCGATGACGACGACGTGGTCGCAGGTGCGCTCCAGTTCGCCCAGCAGGTGGGAGGTGACCAGGACCGAGATGCCGAAGTCCGTGTGGATGCGGCGGATGAGGCCGAGCATCTCGTCGCGGCCGACCGGGTCGAGGCCGTTGGTCGGCTCGTCGAGGAAGACCAGCTGCGGGTCGTGCACCAGCGCCTGGGCCAGCTTCACGCGCTGCTTCATGCCGGTCGAGTAGCCGCCGATGGGTCGGTAGCGCTCCTCGTACAGGCCGACATGGCGCAGGGTGTCCGCGGTGCGCTCGCGCGCGGCGGCGGGCGGCAGTCCGGACATGCGGGCCATGTGGACGACGAACTCGGTGGCCGAGACGTCGGGCGGCAGGCAGTCGTGCTCGGGCATGTACCCGACCCGCTCGCGGATGGCGGCGCCCTTGGTGGCCACGTCGAGACCGAGCACTTCGGCGCGGCCCTCGCTGGCGGGGGACAGACCCAGCAGGATCTTGATCATCGTGGACTTGCCGGCTCCGTTGGCTCCGACGAGTCCGGTCACACCGGGCCCGATGTCCAAGGAGAGCCGGTCAAGAGCGGTCACCCGGGGGAACCGCTTGCTCAGGCTTTCGGTCGCGATCACAGTCACGCTACGAAGGTAGTGACCCGTACCACGCCGGTCGTCACCCCGCAGAGCTGTATTGGGGTCAGACCTCAGGACTACGGGGACCTAGGGGTCGCCCTGAGGCCCGACGACGAGCGGCGCGTCCGTCCCCTCCGGGAGGTTTTCCACAGCTCCGGATCACCCTATTGACGCGGACTCTAACAACTGTCACATTCACCTGTGTCATGTTACGGACACGTACCGCAGTCGGTGCGGACAGGTGGGGCGGTGGCATGAGCACGGCGGTTGCGGGGGACTCACGGCGGCTTCGGCCGGGTTGCGCGGACCCAGGCGCGTCCGGCGGCCGGCGTACGTGCGCGCCGAAGCCGTGGCGGCCCGGCTGGAGCCGGGCGTCACGGAGCGCGAGGCCGCGCACGCAGCGCGTCCGGCTGGGTGAGCGGGGTGTGCGGGACTGGTTCGCTCTGCCCTTCGCCCGGTGCGGGGACCGCACGGCGTTCGCGGGCTTCCGCGTCCCGCTGCGGTCCTTTCCCGCCGGGGTTCCCGGGTTCGGCGCCCCAGCGCTCAAGGGCCTGGCGGGCGACGCGCTGCGCGGGCACCGCGCCGGCTGGTGGCCGCCGTGGTCGCCGTACCGCTTCTCCGACCACCCGCCGCGGCCGGGCCTGTGGGCGGTCGAGCCGCACCTCGGTTTCCGCGGCACGGGCGCGAAGTTCGAGGAGATCCGCGTGGTCACCGGCTCCGCGGATCCCGAGGAGAGCGCCTTCCGGCCGGACGACGATCTGCCGCATGTGCGGCGCTGGGCGGAGGAGAAGTGACGATGCAGGGCGCGCGCGAGCGCACGGTACGCACCGGCGGGGTCGAGCTGTGCGTCGCCGAGCTGGGGGACACGGCACAGCCGACGGTGGTCCTCGTGCACGGCTACCCGGACAGCAAGGAGGTGTGGTCGCGGGTCGCGCCGCGGCTGGCGGACCGCTTCCACGTCGTGCTGTACGACGTCCGGGGGCACGGCCGGTCCACCGCCCCGAAGCCGCTGCGGGGCGGGTTCACCCTGGAGAAGCTCACGGACGACTTCCTGGCCGTCGCCGACGCGGTGAGCCCCGGTCGGCCGGTGCACGTGGTGGGGCACGACTGGGGCTCCGTACAGGCGTGGGAGTTCGCCACGGTGCGCCGCGCGGAGGGCCGGATCGCGTCCTTCACGTCCCTGTCGGGGCCGTCCCTGGACCACTTCGGCCACTGGATCGGACGGCGTCTGAAGCGACCCACCCCGCGCCGGGTCGCCCAGCTCCTCGGCCAGGGCGCCAAGTCCTGGTACGTGTACGCCCTGCACACTCCCGTGCTGCCCGAACTGGCCTGGCGCGGCCCCCTCGGCAGGCTCTGGCCGGGAATCCTGGAGCGGATGGAGAAGGTGCCCGGCGACGGCTACCCCACCGCGTCGCTGCCGTCCGACGCGGCCCGCGGGGCCTGGCTGTACCGGGACAACGTCCGCTCCCGGCTGACCCGACCGCGCCCCGACGCCTACGCACACGCGCCCGTGCAGCTCATCACGCCCGTGGGAGACGCCTTCCTGTCGGAGCGGCTCTACGACGAACTGGAGCATTGGGTGCCGCAGTTGACGCGGCGCACGCTGGACGCCAGGCACTGGGTGCCGCGCAGCCGTCCCGAGCAACTGGCCTCCTGGATCCGGGAGTTCGTGACCTCGGTCGAGGGCGGGCGCCCGCAGGGGGTCACCGCGACCGGGAAGTACGCCGACCGCTTCGGCGGGCAGCTCGTGCTGGTGACCGGGGCGGGCAGCGGCATCGGCCGGGCCACCGCCTACGCGTTCGCCGGGGCCGGCGCGCGCGTGGTGGCCGTCGACCGGGACGGCGAGACGGCGGTCCGGACCGCGGAGATGTGCCGGCTGATCGGCGCGCCCGAGGCATGGGCGGAGGCGGTCGACGTCTCGGACGAGCAGGGCATGGAGAAGCTCGCCGCGAAGGTCGCCGCCGACTACGGCGTCGTGGACGTCCTGGTGAACAACGCCGGGATCGGTCTGTCGGGTTCCTTCCTCGACACCACGCCCGAGGACTGGAAGAAGGTCCTGGACGTCAATCTGTGGGGTGTCATCCACGGCTGCCGGCTCTTCGGCCGGCAGATGGCCGAGCGCGGCCAGGGCGGGTACATCGTCAACACCGCCTCGGCGGCGGCGTTCCAGCCCTCCAGGGCCCTGCCCGCCTACAGCACCTCCAAGGCGGCCGTGCTGATGCTGAGCGAGTGCCTGCGCGCGGAGCTCGCCGGCCGGGGCATCGGCGTGAGCGCGATATGCCCCGGCCTGGTGAACACCGGAATCGCCGCGACGGCCCGGTTCGCGGGGGTGGGCGCCGAGGAGGAGAAGCGGAGGCAGAAGCGGTCCGCCCGGCTGTACGAACTGCGCGACTACCCGCCGGAGAAGGTCGCCGACGCGATCCTGCGGGCGGTGGTGCGGGGCGAGGCCGTGGTGCCGGTGACACCGGAGGCGCGCGGCGCGTATCTGATGTCGAGGTTCACACCGAGGGCGCTGCGACGGATCGCCCGGCTGGAGCCGCCGCTGTGAGCGGGGGCGGGCCGGGGAGGGGGCCACTCCGGCTGTCAGCGGCGGTGAGCCCGGAGGTCACGCCGACGCGGGGAGCGGGAGTGGGTCCGGGGCGCGCACCGCCGCCGTCAGCCGGGGCGGGGATGGGTCCGGAGCGCGCACCGCCGCCGTCAGCCGGGGCAGGGATGGGTCCGGAGCGCGCACCGCCGCCGTCCGTGGAGGCGGGTCCGGGGCGCGCGCCGACGCTCTGCGCGGGGGCGGGTCCGGCGGCGGCCGGCGCGGCGAGGCGGCGCGCGCGGCCGAGGGGGCTGTCCCGCCCGCCTACCGGATCGAGGATCTGGCGCACCTCGGCGGGGCGACCGTGCGCACCGTCCGCGCCTACCAGGACCGGGGCCTGCTCCCCCGTCCCGGGCGCCGGGGCCGCGCCAACGTCTACGGCGACGCCCATCTCGTGCGTCTGCGCCAGATCGCCGACCTGCTCGACCGCGGCTACACACTGGCCTCGATCAAGGAGCTCCTGGATGCCTGGGGCAGCGGCCGCGGGCTGGGAGGCGTCCTCGGGCTGGTCAGGGAGGTGGACGGGCGGTGGACCGACGAGGAGGCGGTACGGATCTCCCGCGCGGAGCTGGAGGAGCGCTTCAGCGGCCGGCGGGACGAGGAGGCGGTGGCCGAGGCCGTGGAGCTCGGAGTGCTGGACCCGGTGCCCGGCGACACCGACTCCTTCGTCGTCCCGAGCCCCAAGAGCTGTCCGTGGCCGTGGAGTTGCACGCGGCCGGGGTGCCGCTGTCCGCGATCTCCGGCCACCTGCGGGAGTTGAGGGGGCAGGTCGAGCACATCGCCGCCTGTTTCCTGGAGTTCACCACCGAGCACGTCTTCGCCCGCTACCTGGGAGGACCGCACCTGCGCACGGACGCCGGAGCGGCGGAGGCGGCCTCGCTCGTCCGCCGGCTGCGGCCTCTCGCCCAGCACACCGTGGACGCGGAACTCGTCGGCGCGATGCGGTTGTTGGCCGTACGGCAGCTGCGCCGCCACCTCGGGTCGCGGGAGGAGCGGGAGACCGGCGACCGGACGCGTCCGGTGGCGATCCCGGCGGACACGATGAGCCGCGTGGAAGCCCTGGTTGGGGCTGGACAGGCTGCCGGGTTCGTCGCCTCGGCAGCTGAACGGGAGCTCCGGGCACGGAGCTTGGACCGCATGGCCGCAATCCACCAAGTGTCAAACGACGTTGACGAAACCCCCTGAGGGGGTGGCTCGTTGTCCACAGAATCGCCAATTCATCTGTGGATAAACGCACTTGGCTGTGGATCAAACCTCGCGACAGGAAATCGTTCGCGTGATACGTGTCGCGCCCGGCAGGCTGATGGCATGGATGAACGACGCACCGTGAAGGTGTCCAAGTACCTCTCCAAGCATCTGCGCCATCAGCCCGAGCGGATCGGGCTCACCCTGGACGCGGGCGGCTGGGTCGAGATCGACACGCTGATCGCCGCCGTGACCGCGCACCACTTCCGCCTCACCCGCGAGGAGCTGGACCACGTCGTCGCCACGAACGACAAGCGGCGCTTCGCCGTCGAGGGCACGCGCATCCGCGCCAGCCAGGGCCACAGCGTCGACGTCGACCTCGGCCTGGCCCCGGCCACCCCGCCCGCCTTCCTCTTCCACGGCACCGTGGCCGCCAGCCTGGACGCGATCCGCCGTGAGGGCCTGCGGCCGATGAACCGGCATGCCGTGCACCTCTCGCCGGACCGCGAGACCGCGACCCGTGTCGGGGCGCGCCGCGGGCACCCGGTCGTGCTCGTCGTGGACGCCGCCGCCATGCACCGCGACGACCATGTCTTCCAGATCAGCGCGAACGGAGTGTGGCTGACCCAGGCCGTCCCCCCGGCCTACCTGCGCTCCTCTCCGCAGCGCTGACCTCGCCCGCGAGGAGCGGCGCCCGTGGACGGCCCCGTCCGTCACCCGCCCCGTCCGGCATGATCGGCGGTATGGACCACTACGCCAGCACCGAGGCCGCGGTCACCGCGCTGCGGAACCTCGCCGCCGAGTACGGGCGCGCGATCGAGGTCAGCCATGACATCGGCGCCGACCGGACCTCCCGCCGCACCGCCGCCGGCGTCGGCGTCACCACGGACCCCGACGGCTCACTGCCGCACGAGGCGTACGCCGAGCTGGGCGGACTCCCCCGGGTGAGCGTCCGTTTCTCTCCGGACGACGACGCGCTGATCACCGTCGAGGACGTCGAGTGCCCGGATGTGCGGCGCGACGACGTCCCCGCCTTCGTCCGCGCCCTGTATGACGGACTCGCCCACGTCAAGGCGCGGCGCTTCCCTCCTGGCCACTTCCTGATCGTTCCGCTGCCGGGCGACCGTACCCACCGGGAGTTCCTTCCGCTGCTCAGCCTCAGCCCGTGGCTGAGCCGCAGCGTGCGGTGACCGTTTCACGTGAAACACGAGGGCCGCATAAGCCCGGACCATGAGCCTGCGCCCGAGCACCGCGCCGCTCCCGGACACCTGGGCATAAGGTCGTGAGCATGCGACTGAGCACCGTGATCCTTCCCGTCCACAGGTGGCACGAGGGACGGAAGGTCTGGCAGCGCGCCGACGAACTCGGCTTTGACACTGCCTACACCTACGACCACCTCTCCTGGCGCACCTTTCGGGACGGGCCGTGGTTCGGTGCGGTCCCCACGTTGACCGCAGCGGCGGCAGTCACGCGAAGGGTGCGTCTGGGCACGCTCGTCACCTCGCCGAACTTCCGGCACCCGGTGACCCTCGCCAAGGAGCTGATCTCCCTCGACGACATCTCGGGCGGGCGCGTCACCCTCGGCATCGGCGCGGGCGGCACCGGCTTCGACGCCACCGCGCTCGGCCGGGAGCCCTGGACGCCGCGCGAGCGGGCCGACCGGTTCGCCGAGTTCCTCCCGCTCCTGGACCGGCTGCTCACCGAGGACGCGGTGTCGTACGAGGGCGACTTCTACTCCGCGCACGAGGCCCGCAACATCCCGGGCTGTGTGCAGCGCCCCCGGCTGCCCTTCGCGGTCGCGGCGACCGGACCGCGCGGACTGCGGCTGGCGGCCCTCCACGGGCAGGCGTGGGTGACCACGGGCGACCCGAAGCTGTTCGAGAACGGCACCCCGGAGCAGTCGGTTCACGCCATTCGCGGGCAGGTGGACCGGCTGGCGGACGCCTGCGCGGAGATCGGCCGGGACGTGGCCGGGCTCGACAAGATCCTGCTCACCGGGTTCACCCCGGACCGCGCCCGCCCGCTGGAGTCGCTGGACGCGTTCGTGGACTTCGCGGGGCGCCATCAGGAGCTCGGATTCACGGAGATCGCGGTCCACTGGCCGATCCCCGACTCGGACTTCGCGGCCGACGCCGAGGTATTCGAGGAGATCGCCGTGGAAGCGCGGGCCCAGCTGCGATGAGGGCGCCGGCCGGGGCCGGGAGACCCGGGCGAGCGTGCCCGTGAGACTCCGTCGGCGGGAGCACCGGGGGCGGGATCTCCTCACCGCGGGACTCAGATGGGCGGACCGCCGCACGGCCGTGCAGGCATATGCGGGAGAATGACGCGGTGACCTCAGCGACTCGACAGCCCCAGAACCCGGCCTCCGCCGTCCGCCCGCGGCTCATCGCCACCGACCTGGACGGCACCCTGCTGCGGGACGACAAGTCGGTCTCCCCACGGACGGTCGCCGCGCTGGCCGCCGCCGAGGAGGCGGGCATCGAGGTGTTCTTCGTCACCGGCCGGCCCGCGCGCTGGATGGACGTCGTCAGCGATCACGTCCACGGTCACGGCCTCGCGATCTGCGGCAACGGCGCCGCCGTGGTCGACCTGCACGGCGGCCCCGGCGCCCACCGGTTCGTGAAGGTGCGCGAGCTGGCGCGGAAGAACGCGCTGGACACCGTACGGCTGCTGCGGGACGCGGCACCCGGCACGGTGTACGCGGTGGAGCAGACGTACGGCTTCCACCAGGAGCCCGACTACCCCAAGCTCCACCTGGAGGTCCCTGACGAGCTGGCCCCGGCCGAGGAGCTGCTGGGCGCGGACGCCCCGGGGGCCGACGAGCCGGTGCTCAAGATCCTTGCCTTCCACCCCACCCTCGACCCCGACGCCTTCCTCACCCTCGCCCGGCTCACCGTCGGCGAGCGCGCCAACGTCACCCGCTCCAGCCCCAGCGCCCTGCTGGAGATCAGCGGCCCCGGCGTCTCCAAGGCCAGCACGCTCGCCCTGTGCTGCGCCGAGCGCGGGATCTCGCACGAGCAGGTCGTGGCCTTCGGCGACATGCCGAACGACGTGGAGATGCTGACCTGGGCAGGCCGATCGTACGCGATGGGCAACGCGCACCCGGACGTGGTCGCCGCGGCCTCGGGGCAGACGGTCGCCAACAACGAGGACGGCGTGGCCGTCGTGATCGAACGGCTGCTGGCCTGACGGGGGCCGACTAGCCGAGGCGGACCCCGCGCTCCGCCAGCCAGCGCGCCGGGTCCACCGACGACCCCACTTCCGGAGTGATCCGCGTCTCGAAGTGCAGATGCGGCCCGGTGGAGTTGCCGGTCGTGCCCGACTGCCCGATCCACCGGCCCGCCTCGACCCGCTCGCCCTGGTCGACGGCGATGGACGCGAGGTGGGCGTACTGCGTGTAGTAGCCGTCGGAGTGCCGTACGACGATCTGCATGCCGAAGGCGCCCGCGCACGACACCGCGACCACCCGGCCGTCGGCGACCGAGCGCACCGGGGTCCCGACGGGCACCGCGAAGTCCTGCCCGGTGTGCCGGTTCGCCCAGCGGCTGCCGCCGTTGCCGAAGGACGCGGACAGCTCGTACGTCTCCACGGGCGCGACCCACGCGCTCGTGGGCTTCTTCCGTTTCTGGTCGAGCCGGGCGGCGCCGGGGCAGGAGCCGGCCGTGACGGAGGCGTCCGCCTCGCCCTGCAACCGCCATCGCGCCTCGTCGAGCGTGCGCTCCACCCCCTTCTTCAGCTCGGCGAGCGCGGTGTTGCGCCGCTCCAGGCTCCGCCAGGCGGCCGCGGCACGGCCCTCGTCCCTGGCGAGCCGGGACTCGGCGCGGCGGCTCTTCTCGATGGCGTTGTTGACGGCCAGGTTCGTCTGCGAGAACACCTGCTGACCGCGCATCAGCTGTTCCGGGCTCGACGCCAGGACGATCTGCGCGGTGAGGGGCATCCCGCCGCTCGTGCGGTACTGGGCACGGGCGATCCTGCCCAGGTCCGCGCGCAGCACGCCGAGTTCCCGCCGCTCGCGGTCGAGCAGCGCCTCGATCCGCAGCGCCCGGGCCCGCTGCGCCTCCGCCTCCCGGCGGCCCGTCTCGTACCGCTGCGTCGCCCGTGCCGCGTCCTCGTACAGCCGCACCACCTGGGCGCTGAGCCCGGCCGCGCCGACGCCCCCGGGCCCGTCCCCGCCGTCGCGGGCCGCCGCGGGCGGGGCGGCGAGCAGGCCGAGCGCGCACAGCACGGCCGGAACGGCCAGGCTTCGTCCACGAGATGAGCGCATGTCAGCGATCCTGGCCCGGGAGCGGGCCCAGAGCGCGTTCAGGACGTACGGGCGGGGGACAGGTTGCTGCGGACGGGTCAGTACGCGCGTTGACGCGGCCCCTCGCCGGCCGTCCGCACCCCGGCGTCCGTGGCGGCCCCGAGTCGTCGAGGCCGCCCGCGCGGCGGGCGGGTCCGGTCAGGCCGCGCCCACCAGCAGGTCCGCCGCCTCCTCGCGCTCCCTCATCTCCCGCAGCGGGCCGTCCACCGCGGCCAGAGCGGCGAACGGGCCGCGCTGCACCACCCGTCCCCCGTCCAGCACGACCACCTCGTCCACGGCCTCCAGCCCGGCGAGCCGGTGCGTGATGAGCAGGGTCGTACGGCCCTCGGTGGCGGCCAGGAGGTCGGCGGTGAGCGCGTCGGCCGTGGCCAGGTCGAGATGCTCGGCCGGCTCGTCGAGGACGAGGACGGGGAAGTCGGCGAGCAGTGCGCGGGCCAGCGCGAGCCGCTGCCGCTGCCCGCCCGAGAGCCGGGCCCCGTGCTCGCCCACCAGCGTGTCCATCCCGTCCGGCAGGCCGTCGGCCCAGTCGAGCAGCCGGGCCCGCCGCAGCGCGTCCCGCAACTCCGCCTCGGTGGCGTCCTTGCGGGCGAGCAGCAGGTTCTCGCGCACGGAACTGTCGAAGAGGTGCGCGTCCTGCGCACAGAGTCCGACGAGCCGCCGGACGTCGTCGCCGTCGAGGGCGGCCGCGTCCACACCGGCCAGCGTGTACGCACCCGCTCCCGGGTCCAGGAAGCGCAGCAGCGTCTGCGCCAGCGTCGTCTTGCCGGACCCGGACGGGCCGACGACCGCGATCCGGCGCCCCTCCTCCAGCGTCAGGTCGAGGCCGCCGAGCGCGTCGCGCTCCTGTCCGGCGTGACGTGCGGTCAGTCCGCTGAGGACGACCGGGAAGGGCGATACGGGCGCCTTGCGGGGGCGCTCCGGTTCCCGCACGGGTTCGGGCGCGTCCAGCACCTCGTACACGCGCTCGGCGCTCCGGCCCACGCGCTGCCGGTACTGCACGGCGAGCGGCAGCCCCAGGACGGCTTCGAACGCGGCGAGCGGAGTGAGGACGACGACGGCCATGGTCACGCCGCCCAGCCGGCCGCCCGCGACCGCCTGGGCGCCCACGAGGGCGGTGCCAGCGACCGTGAGTCCGCAGATCAGCGCGGTGAGACCGTCGCCGAGCGCGGTCGCGCCCGCCGCGCGCGAGGCGATCCGGGTGAGCACTCCGTCAGCCTCGCGGGCCTGCGCGGTGCGGCCGGGCAGGGCACCGGCGACGGTCAGCTCGGCGGTGCCGGTGAGCAGGTCCGTCACCCGTGTCGCGAGGGCGCCGCGGGAGGGGGCGAGCCTGCGCTCGGCCCGGCGGGCGACGGCGCCCGTGAGGAGCGGGACCCCGGCACCGGCCGCGAGGAGGCCGGCCGCGAGCACGGCGCCCGCCTCGGGCAGCAGCCAGGCGAGGAAGCCCACGGCACCGGCGGAGACCGCGGTCGCGGCGCCCACGGGCAGGAGCCAGCGCAGCCAGTAGTCCTGGAGCGCGTCCACGTCCGCGACGAGCCGCGACAGCAGGTCGCCCCGGCGGGTGCGGCGCAGCCCGGCCGGTGCCAGCCGCTCCAGCCGCCGGTACACGGCGACCCGGGTGTCGGCGAGCATCCGCAGCACTGCGTCGTGCGAGACCAGCCGCTCGGCGTAGCGGAACACCGCCCGCCCGATGCCGAAGGCCCGCGTGGCCGTCACGGCCACCATGAGATACAGCACGGGAGGCTGCTGCGAGGCCCGCGAGATCAGCCACCCGGAGGTCGCCATCAGCCCGACCGCGCTGCCGAGCGCGAGGCTCGCGAGCAGCAGGGCGAGGGCGAGCCGGCCGCGGCGGGGGCCGGACATGGCTCGGACGCGGGCAAGGACGCCCCGGGCGTGCGGAGCGCCCGGCACGGTCTCCGCCTCCTGCACGCCGGCGGTGTCCCGGGCGGTCGGCTCCAGGGGCGGGGCGGCGGGCGCGGCGAGCGGGACCGGGACGGAGGCGGGCTGGGCGGGCTGGGCGGGCTGGGCGGGCTGGGCGGGCTGGGGAGGTTCCGCCAGCCGCACCACCCGGTCGGCCACGCCGAGCAGCGCGGGCCGGTGCACCACCAGCAGGACGGTCCGCCCCACGGCCAGTCGCCGTACGGCGTCGACGACCTCGGCCTCGGTGGCGCCGTCGAGCGCCGCCGTCGGCTCGTCGAGCAGCAGTACGGGCCGGTCGGCGAGGAAGGCACGGGCCAGGGCGAGGCGCTGGCGCTGCCCGGCGGACAGCCCGGTGCCGTCCTCCCCCAGCACGGTGTCGACGCCGTGGGGGAGCGCGTCCACGAACTCCAGCGCCCCGGCGTCCGCGAGGGCCCGCCGTACGGCGTCGGCGTCCGCGTCGGGCCGGGCCAGCCGGACGTTCTCGGTGATGGTCCCGGCGTACAGATGGGGCCGCTGCGGCACCCAGGCGACACGCGCGTGCCACTGGTCGAGAGCGAGTCCGCTCAGATCGGCTCCCCCGATCAGGACACGTCCCGCGGTCGGCCGCACGAACCCCAGCAGTGCGCTCAGCAGCGTCGACTTGCCGGCGCCGCTCGGTCCGACGAGAGCCACCGTCTCCCCGGGGGCGACCGTGAAGGACACCGCGGAGACGGCGTCGGCGGACCGTCCGGGGTAGCGCACCGAGACGTCCTCGAAGGCCAGGGCCCCCGGCGGCACGGGCGCCGCTCCCCGGGCCGGGGCCGCGGTCTCCAGGACCTCGAAGATCTCCTCGGCCGCGGACAGCCCCTCGGCCGCCGCGTGGTACTGCGCACCCACCTGACGCAGCGGCAGATACGCCTCGGGGGCCAGGACCAGGACGACGAGGCCGTCGTACAGGTTCATGTCGCCCTTCACCAGCCGCATACCGATGGTGACCGCGACCAGGGCGACCGAGATCGTCGAGAGCAGTTCCAGTGCGAAGGAGGAGATGAAGGCGATCCGCAGGGTCCGCATGGTCGCCCGGCGGTACTCGCCGGTGATGCGCCGGATCGAGTCCGCCTGGGCCTTGGCCCGGCCGAAGACCTTCAGCGTCGGCAGGCCGGCGACGACGTCCAGGAAATGCCCCGACAGCCGGGAGAGCAGCCGCCATTGGCGGTCCATGTGGGACTGGGTGGCCCAGCCGATCAGCATCATGAAGACGGGGATGAGCGGCAGGGTGCCGACGATGATCGCCGCCGAGACCCAGTCCTCGGTCACGATCCTCGCGAGCACCGCGACGGGGACCACCACCGCCAGCCCCAGCTGGGGCAGATAGCGGGAGAAGTAGTCGTCCAGGGCGTCGACCCCGCGGGTGGCGAGGGCGACCAGTGATCCGGTCCGCTGGCCGGCGAGCCAGCCGGGCCCCAGCTCGGCCGCCCGCTCCAGCAACCGGCTCCTCAGCTCCGACTTCACCGCGGCGCTCGCGCGATGGGCGGCGAGTTCGGTCAGCCAGGCGACCAGCGCGCGACCGCCCGCGACCGCCGCCAACAGCAGCAGGGGAGTGCGCAGTGCGGTGGCGGACATCCCGTCCTGGAACGCCCCCACCACCACCTCGGCGATGAGCATCGCCTGCGCGATGACCAGCCCGGCGCCGACTGCGCCCAGGCCGACGACGGCGATCAGGAACAGTCGGGTGGCGCGCGCGTATCGCAGGAGGCGCGGATCGATCGGTTTCACGTGAAACAGGCCCTTCGGTCCCGTGCGGGGTGTTTCACGTGAAACATCGCGAAACACCCCGCCCCGGTGGACTCAGTGCGCGGATCCGGCGGTGTCCACAGCGAGGTGCTGCGTACCGATCCGCTTGCGGAAGACCCAGTAGGTCCAGCCCTGGTAGATCATGACGACCGGCGTGGCGATGACCGCGCACCAGGTCATGATCTTCAGGGTGTAGGGGCTCGACGAGGCGTTGGTGACGGTGAGGCTCCACTCGTCGTTCAGCGAGGACGGCATGACGTTCGGGAACAGCGTCAGGAAGAGCATCGCCACGGCCGCCACGATGGTGACGCCGGAGAAGGCGAACGCCCATCCCTCACGTCCCGCCTGGTTCGCCACCAGGGCCGCGACCAGCGCCACGACCGCCACGACCAGTGCGACCAGGCTCTGTCCGTCGCCGTTCTCGACCTGCGTCCACAGCAGGAAGACCGCGGCCACGACGGCGGTGAGCAGCCCGATGCGCGTCGCCAGCGCCCGTGCCCGCTCGCGGATCTCCCCCACGGTCTTCAGCGCCGCGAACACCGCTCCGTGGAAGGTGAACAGCGTCAGCGTCACCAGACCGCCGAGCAGCGCGTACGGGTTGAGCAGGTCCGGGACGTTGCCGACGTACTCGAAGTTCTGGTCGATCTTCACGCCGCGCACGATGTTGGCGAAGGCCACGCCCCACAGGAAGGCGGGCAGCAGGGAGCACCAGAAGATCGCGTGCTCCCAGTTGCGCTGCCAGTTCTCCTCGGGCCGCTTCACCCGGTACTCGAAGGCGACACCCCGGACGATCAGGCAGACCAGGATGAGCAGCAGCGGCAGATAGAAGCCGGAGAAGAGCGTGGCGTACCACTCGGGGAACGCGGCGAAGGTGGCGCCGCCCGCCGAGAGCAGCCAGACCTCGTTGCCGTCCCAGACGGGGCCGATGGTGTTGATCAGCACGCGTCGCTCGGGCCGGTTGCGTGCGAGCAGCTTGGTGAGCACGCCGATCCCGAAGTCGAAGCCCTCCAGGAAGAAGTAGCCGATCCACAGGACTGCGATCAGGACGAACCAGACGTCGTGAAGTTCCATGACTGTGCAGCTCCCTCGGCCTAGTACGAGAAGGCCATCGGCTTGTCGGCGTCACGGGAGTCGCCGCCGATCTTCGTGGGCGGGTTCAGGTCGGCCTCCGTCAGCTCGGGCGGGCCGGCCTTGATGTACTTGACCAGGAGCTTGACCTCGATGACGGCGAGGATGGCGTAGAGCGTGGTGAAGACGATCATCGAGGTGATGATCTCGCCCTGGGAGACACCGGGGGAGACGGCGTCACGGGTGCGCAGGACGCCGTAGACGGCCCAGGGCTGGCGGCCCGTCTCGGTGAAGATCCAGCCCCAGGAGTTGGCGATCAGCGGGAAGACCATGGTCCAGACGGCGATGCGCCAGTACAGCTTGGTGAGCTTCGGGCCGAGGGCCTTGTGCGGGAGCAGCACCAGGTGCGGCACTTCGTCGTCGCCGACCCTGAGGTGCCGGGGCAGCAGGAACTTCTTGCGGGTCAGCCACAGGCCGATCAGTCCGACGGTGAAGGACGCCATGCCGAAGCCGATCATCCAGCGGAAGCCCCAGTAGGCGACCGGGATGTTGGGCCGGTAGTCGCCGGGACCGTACTTCTTCTGCTCGGCCTTGTTGACGTCGTTGATGCCGGGGACGTACGAGGAGAAGTCGTCCTTGGCCAGGAAGGACAGCAGGCCCGGGATCTCGATGGCGACCTCGTTGTGCCCCTCGGCGACGTCGCCGACGGCGAAGATCGAGAAGGGTGCGGGCTTCTCGCCGTCCCACAGCGCCTCGGCCGCGGCCATCTTCATCGGCTGCTGCTCGTACATGATCTTGCCGAGCGTGTCACCGCTCACGGCGGTGAGCAGACCACCGATGGCGACGGTGACCAGGCCGAGCCGCAGAGAGGTCTTCATCTCGCGGATGTGCTTCTTGCGCATCAGATGCAGTGCGGAGACACCGACCATGAAGGCGCCGCCGGTGAGGAAGGCCGCCGAGAGGGTGTGGAAGCCCTGGGCCAGCGCCGTGTTCTGGGTGAGGACGAGCCAGAAGTCGGTGAGCTCGGCGCGGCCCCGCGCCTCGTTGATCCGGTAGCCGACGGGGTGCTGCATCCAGGAGTTGGCCGCCAGGATGAAGTACGCCGACAGGATCGTGCCGATGGAGACCATCCAGATGCAGGCCAGATGGATCTTCTTCGGCAGCTTGTCCCAGCCGAAGATCCACAGCCCGATGAAGGTGGACTCGAAGAAGAAGGCGATCAGTGCCTCGAAGGCGAGGGGGGCACCGAAGACGTCACCGACGAAGCGGGAGTAGTCCGACCAGTTCATGCCGAACTGGAACTCCTGCACGATGCCGGTGACCACACCCATCGCGATGTTGATCAGGAAGAGCTTGCCCCAGAACTTCGTCGCCTTGAGGTACTTCTCCTTCTCGGTGCGCACCCAGGCCGTCTGCAGGCCGGCCGTGAGGGCCGCGAGCGAGATCGTCAGGGGTACGAACAGAAAGTGGTAGACGGTGGTGATGCCGAACTGCCATCGCGCCAGCGTCTCCGGCGCCAGAGCCAGGTCCACGTCGCCGCTCCTTACTTACGCTTGTGAAAGCGTTCACATTCACAAGCAATTATGCAGCACGCCTCCGGCAGCCTGTACGGGGGGTCCCTCATTCCGGTCAACCCCTTGGCGCGAACTTCAACATATTGTTGAAGTGCCTGCCTGTAGCCACCGACACCGCTTCAGATACGGGTCTCCTGGCCTGCCGGACATCTCAGGGCGACGCTCGACGGCACCCCGACCGCGCCGGCCCTCACCGAAGCGCCGCCGTTCACCTCGACCGCGCGCATCTGGAGCGAGGAAGTGCATTTCGACACAGGGCTGGCCGTTTCACGTGAAACGGATGCGCGGCAGGTAGTCGAGCCGGGCGCCGTGGTCTTCTGGGCAGACGGCGACGTCGCGCTCGCGCTCCCCCGCGGACCCACGCCGCTGTCACAGGGCGACGAGTGCCGCCTCGCGAGCCCGTACGACGTCCTGAGACGTCTCCGACGGCGACCCCCGCCTGCTGGCGACCGCGCGCGGCGGGAACCACGTGCGGGTGGAACCGGTGGAGGTCTGACCGCGTCCCGCGCCGGCTCTGTGGCCGGCAGGCTTTTCCAGGCGGCTCGCGGCGTCCGGCAGGGCGCCTCGCAAGGCGGAGCGTCACACGCGTACTTGGACGTACTCCGGTGACGCGACAACGCGGTCCGGGGGTCCCTGCTCGCAGAGCTCGGGGGACGTGCCGGGCGTCGCGAGCCGGTGAGCCCTCCCGCTCACCGCACTAACCCTCCTTGCGGAACCCTTCCGCCACCTTCAGGAAGATGTCGTTCGCCTCGGCCTCTCCGACCGTCACCCGCACACCCTCGCCCGCGAACGGCCGGATCACCACGCCCGCCTGCTCACACGCCTGCGCGAAGGGGACCGTGCGCTCCCCCAGCCGCAGCCACACGAAGTTGGCCTGGGTCTCGGGCACCGTCCAGCCCTGGGCCCGCAGCCCGTCGACCACCCGGATGCGCTCGCACACCAACGAGCCGACACGGCCGATGAGTTCGTCCTCGGCACGCAGCGAGGCGATCGCCGCGTCCTGCGCGAGCTGGCTCACGCCGAAGGGCACGGCCGTCTTGCGCAGCGCCGCCGCCACCGGCTCATGGGCGATCGCGAAGCCCACCCGCAGACCGGCCAGACCGTACGCCTTGGAGAACGTGCGCAGCACGCAGACGTTCGGCCGCTCCCGGTAGATCTCCACGCCGTCCGGCACCTCGGGGTCGCGGATGAACTCGCGGTACGCCTCGTCGAGGACGACCAGGACGTCACTCGGCACCCGGTCGAGGAAGCGCTCCAGCTCGGCACGCCCGACCACGGTGCCGGTCGGGTTGTTGGGGTTGCAGACGAAGATCAGCCGGGTCCGCTCGGTGATCGCGGCGGCCATCGCGTCCAGGTCGTGCACATCCCCCGGCGTCAGCGGGACCCGGACGGAGGCGGCACCGCTGATCTGCGTGATGATCGGGTACGCCTCGAAGGACCGCCAGGCGTAGACGACCTCGTCGCCGGGGCCGGAGGTGGCCTGGACCAACTGCTGGGCCACGCCGACCGAACCGGTGCCGGTGGCCAGGTGGGAGAGCGGCACCCCGAAGCGGTCGGAGAGCTCGTTCATCAGGCCCGTGCACATCATGTCCGGGTAGCGGTTGAAGGAGGAGGCGGCCGCCGCCACGGTCTCCATCACGCCGGGCAGCGGCGGATAGGGGTTCTCGTTGGAGGACAGCTTGTAGGCCACCGGGCCACCGGCCGCGGCGGGCTTGCCCGGCTTGTAGGTGGGAATCCCCTCCAGTTCGGCGCGCAGCTTGGGGCTCGTCTCGCTCACCGCAGTCCTCCTCGCGACCACCGGCGGCACATCACCGCCGCCGGCTCCAATACTTCTCACCTTATGAGGATTCGGCGCCGATGCGTACAGCGCGGCCCTGCCGGATTGCCGGACCGCTCCGCCGCGGTGGCATCAAGGGCATCAGCGCACGAAGGCGTACGAACCAGGGGCGCGCCCCACATATATCTATGCGCCGGTGGCTCGCGCCGTGGCGCGCATCACCCGTGAAGGTGAGTTGAGACCTCTTCGAAACATCGGAGAGTTGGCAGGCCCATGCGCGCGGACACGACACGTCCTGTCATTGCATCGTTCAACTCCCTTTCTTTCAAAGGATTTTAGCCCTCTTCGGCCTTGCAGAAACGTGCCTGTCAACGCGTGCATATGCGTCCGCACTACCCCACCGAATGAGCCCTACTATCGGCTCGCCATGACAGCAGCAGGGAAGCACCAGGTGAGCCGCGCGGAAACCTCACGGCGAGGCAACCGGTCCGGCCGGGCGGGCATCAGAGACGTGGCCGCCGCCGCCGGGGTCTCGATCACGACCGTCTCCGACGCCCTCAACGGCAAGGGCCGGCTCCCGGACGCCACCCGACGCCATGTCCGTGAGGTCGCCGACCGGCTGGGCTACCGCCCCTCGGCCGCGGCCCGAACCCTTCGTACCGGCAAGTCCGGCCTCATCGGCCTGACGGTGACGACCTACGGGGATGAACCTTTCACCTTCACCGAGTTCGCGTACTTCGCCGAGATGGCGCGGGCCGCGACCTCGGCGGCGCTCGCCCGCGGCTACGCCCTGGTGATCCTCCCCGCGACCTCCCGCCACGACGTGTGGTCCAACGTCGCCCTCGACGGGACCGTCGTCATCGACCCCTCCGACCAGGACCCGGTCGTCAGCGAACTGGTGCGCCAGGGACTGCCCGTCGTCTCCGACGGCCGTCCGGCGGGCTCGCTGCCGGTCACCGCCTGGGTCGACAACGACCACGAAGCCGCCGTGCTCGGCATCCTCGACCATCTGGCCGCCGCGGGCGCCCGCCGGATCGGCCTGCTGACGGGCACGACGACCGACACGTACACGCACCTGTCGACCTCCGCCTACCTGCGCTGGTGCGAGCGGGTCGGCCAGGACCCGGTCTACGAGTCCTATCCGGCGCACGACCCGTGCGCGGGCGCCGTCGCCGCCGACCGGCTGCTCGCCCGCCCCGACCGGCCCGACGCGGTCTACGGCCTGTTCGACCCGAACGGCACCGACCTGCTCGCCGCCGCCCGGCGGTACGGCCTGCGCGTACCGGAGGATCTGCTGCTGGTGTGCTGCAGCGAGTCCACGGTGTACGCCAGCACCGAGCCGCCCATCACCACGCTCTCCCTGAAGCCGCGCCGCATCGGCACGGCCGTGGTCCAGCTCCTCATCGACGCCATCGAGGGCATGGACTCCGAGGAACCGGTCGAGCAGGTGATACCGACGGAACTGATCGTGCGGACCTCCTCCCAGCGCCGTCCGCCGCGGACGACGGTCAGTCCGCCCCGGTCGCCCGAGGACCGGTAGGGGCCGGCCGAGCACCCGGTAGGGGCCGACCGAGGGCAATCCCTCGGAAAGGGGCCGGGGAGGGGCGGGAGCCCGGACGTCACCGGGGCGAAATCCCGCCCAATCGGGGCGAAAGAAGCGGGGAACAGGCGTCCCGTTCCGATTCACCACCCCTGGGTCATCACATGGCGCGATCGGCATTCCTATGATGGGCCCACGACACCGCGGGCCGCTGCGACCAGGCAGTCCGACGCGGTGCAGCTGCGGCGCGATGGTGGAGGGGTCTGATGACTCAGGGGGCCGGTCAGGGACCCGAGACGGAGCGGACGGCGACGTTGCGCGACTTCCGGGTGCCCGCCTACGTGCACGAGACCGGTCCGTACGCCCACAGCACCCACCCGGGCGACGTCGCGCCGCGCGTCGACGAGACGTACCCGGAGGGCTACACGCCCACCCAGCGCGACCTGCCGGTCATCAACCGCGGGGACACGGTGCAGGTGCAGGTCGAGCCGGCGTCGGTGCCGGCCCAGCAGACGACCGCGGGCCCGGGTCCGCTGTTCGTCGTCGGTGACGTGCACGGCTACCTCGACGAGCTGACGGCCGCCCTTCAGGAGAAGGGCCTGGTCGACTCCGCGGGCAGCTGGTGCGCGGGCACCGCCCGGCTGTGGTTCCTGGGCGACTTCACCGACCGCGGCCCGGACGGCATCGGCGTCATCGACCTCGTGATGCGGCTGTCCGCCGAGGCCGCCGCCGCCGGCGGCTACTGCAAGGCCCTCATGGGCAACCACGAACTGCTGCTGCTCGGCGCCAAGCGCTTCGGCGACACCCCCGTCAACTCGGGCGCCGGCACCGCCACCTTCCAGGCCGCCTGGCTGCTCAACGGCGGTCAGAAGACCGACATGGACCGGCTCCAGGACCACCATCTCCAGTGGATGTCCCGGCTGGACGCCGTCGAGGAGGTGGACGGCCATCTGCTCGTCCACTCCGACACCACGGCCTATCTCGACTACGGCCGCTCCATCGAAGAGGTCAACGACACCGTCCGCGAGACGATCACCCGCAACGACGCGGACGAGGTCTGGGACCTGTTCCGCAAGTTCACCAAGCGGTTCTCCTTCCGCGACGAGGGCGGCGCCGACCATGTGCGCTCCCTGCTCGACATGTACGGCGGCACCCGCATCGTCCACGGTCACAGCCCCATTCCGTATCTGCTCGGCGAGGTGGGCTCCGAGGACGGCGAGGACCGCTCGGGTCCGCAGGTGGCGGGACCGCACGTCTACGCCGACGGGCTCGCGATCGCCATGGACGGCGGCGTGACCATGGCCGGAAAGCTGCTGGTCCAACAACTTCCGCTGACCGTCTGAGCGTTCCGCGGGTCCGCTGCGTACCATCAGGCGGTCGTGGCGGAGCGTGCGGACCGGGGCCCAATTTTGGCAAACCCCCTGTCACCGGGTGCCGTGACCGCTCTACCATCGGATTATCCGTAGCAGGCTCCCCTCCGTTTCTGCCCGACGGCTCGTTGGCATGCGAGCCCCAAGCCCTACGGAGCATCGGGGGATGCACATGAACAGCGTTCCGCAGCACCTGAACAGCGAGGACCGCCAGGAGTACGAGCGGATCCTCGACGAGGCGCTGCGCTCCGCCCCACACCGCCCGGAACTGGCCGCTGTCTCACAGCGGCTCAACCCCGAACAACTGCGCACGCTGGCGCTGAACGCCACCGCACTCATCACGGCGGCAGCGGCCACCGAGTACGAGCAGTACGTGAAGGTCCGTGACGAACTGCGCCAGCCGGCGCCGTCCGTCTCCCCGTCCGCCTCCCCGTCCGGCCGCGAGTCCGGCTCCGGCGAGTCCGGGGGCGGCGCGATGGGCTTCGCCACCACGATGGGAGAGGTCGCCGAGACCGTCGGTCCCGGTGTCACCGCCGTGGTCGCCGTCCTGGCACCCGTCCTCGCCGGCACCGCCGCGGCGATCTTCCTCCTCGTCGGCTACATCCTGAAGATGTTCAGCCCCGGGGCGGCGTTCGCGCAGACGATGCTGACCACCGGCTGGGTCTTCGGCGCCATCGCGGCGGCCGCGATCCTGGTCGCCGCCGCCGGACTCCTGCTCACCGCCCTGCGCAACCGCCCCGCCTTCGACGGGGGGCCGTACGGCGAACTGAGCGAGGAGGTCGCCCAGGCCAGGGAAGCCTGGCGGGAAGCCCTGCTGGTGCGCGGCATCCTGCCCTTCCTGCGCGACGCGCCCACCGATCCCGGCACGGCGGCCGCGCTGCAGCGCACGCCGCCGTCGGCACCGGCCGGCCGGATGCCGAACCTCGGCTACGGCCGCCCCGGGTTCAGCAGCCCGGACGACGGCGCCGGCCGCGGGTCGCGCCCGAGCTTCTCCAGCCCGGACTACAGCAGCCCGGACTTCGGAGGCCCGGAACACCGGCCGGACTAGTGTCGCGGCGGGCGACGTCTGCCCGCCGGGGAGCGGCGGCCGGTGCGTGCTCTCGGCGTGCCGGCCGCGAGCATCCGTACGTCCCGTACGCGGGCTTGCGGCCGGTTCGGCGAGTCCGGGGGTACCTCCCACGTCCTTGAGGCCGTGGGGGGAGCGTGCCGGACGCCCGCGCCGGGGCGGACGTCGCCGCCCCGGGACGGCACCGGCAAGGTGCCGGTGCCGGACGCCCGCGCCAGGGCGGACGTCGCCCGCCGCGGCACCAGCCTCTCGGCTCGCGCACCCGCGCAGGCCGAGGGCGATCCCGGCACGGGGCATGGCGCCCCGGGCCGGACGTCGGCGTCAGTCCGCGATCGGCAGGTACACCCGGTTGCCCGCCGCCGCGAACTCCTTCGCCTTCTGCGTCATGCCCTCCTCGATCTCCTCCCGGGATCCACCGTGGCGGCTGCGGATGTCGTGGGAGATCTTCATCGAGCAGAACTTCGGCCCGCACATGGAGCAGAAGTGGGCCGTCTTGGCGGGCTCGGCCGGCAAAGTCTCGTCGTGGAACTCACGTGCCGTGTCCGGGTCGAGAGCCAGGTTGAACTGGTCCTCCCAGCGGAACTCGAAGCGGGCGTCGGACAGCGCGTCGTCCCACTCCTGCGCGCCCGGGTGGCCCTTGGCGAGGTCCGCCGCGTGGGCGGCGATCTTGTAGGTGATGACGCCGGTCTTGACGTCGTCGCGGTTGGGCAGGCCCAGGTGCTCCTTGGGCGTGACGTAGCAGAGCATCGCCGTGCCCCACCAGGCGATCATCGCGGCACCGATGCCCGAGGTGATGTGGTCGTAGGCCGGGGCGACATCGGTCGTCAGCGGGCCGAGCGTGTAGAACGGCGCCTCGTCGCAGATCTCCTGCTGGAGGTCGATGTTCTCCTTGATCTTGTGCATCGGGACATGCCCGGGGCCCTCGATCATGGTCTGCACCTCGAACCGCCTGGCGATCCGGTTGAGTTCGCCGAGCGTCCTCAACTCCGCGAACTGCGCCTCGTCGTTGGCGTCCGCGATCGAGCCCGGCCTCAGGCCGTCGCCGAGCGAGTACGTGACGTCGTAGGCGGCGAGGATCTCGCAGAGCTCCTCGAAGTTCTCGTACAGGAACGACTCCTTGTGGTGCGCCAGGCACCACGCCGCCATGATCGAGCCGCCGCGCGAGACGATGCCCGTCTTGCGGTTCGCGGTCAGCGGTACGTACGGCAGCCGCACCCCCGCGTGGACCGTCATGTAGTCCACGCCCTGCTCGGCCTGCTCGATGACGGTGTCCTTGTAGATCTCCCAGGTCAGCTCCTCGGCACGGCCGTCGACCTTCTCCAGCGCCTGGTAGAGCGGCACGGTGCCGATCGGCACGGGGGAGTTGCGCAGCACCCACTCGCGCGTGGTGTGGATGTTGCGGCCGGTCGAGAGGTCCATGACCGTGTCGGCACCCCAGCGGGTCGCCCAGGTCATCTTCTCGACCTCCTCCTCGATGGACGAGGTGACCGCGGAGTTGCCGATGTTGGCGTTGACCTTCACCAGGAACCGCTTGCCGATGATCATCGGTTCGATCTCGGGGTGGTTGACGTTCGCGGGCAGCACGGCCCGGCCCGCGGCGATCTCCTCGCGGACCACCTCGGGCGAGACGTTCTCCCGCAGGGCCACGAACTCCATCTCGGGCGTGACCTCGCCCCGGCGGGCGTAGGCGAGTTGCGTGACCGCCCGCCCGTCCCGGCCGCGGCGCGGCTGGCGCGGGCGGCCGGGGAAGACCGCGTCCAGGTTGCGCAGACCGCCGCGGGGCGAGGTGTGCTTGATCCCGTCGTCCTCGGGGCGCACGGGCCGTCCCGCGTACTCCTCGGTGTCTCCGCGGGTGATGATCCAGTTCTCCCGCAGCGGGGAGAGCCCCCTGCGGACGTCGGTCTCGGCGAGCGGATCGGTGTACGGGCCCGACGTGTCGTACAGGGTGACCGACCGCCCGTTGGTGAGGTGCACCTGGCGGACCGGCACCCGGACGCCGGGGCGTGAGCCCGGGACGTACGCCTTGTGCCAGCCGATGGACTTCCCGGCCTCCTGGGACTCGTCGTCCCGGACGGAGGCAGGCGTGCGCGCGTCCTTGATGGTCATGAGACCTACTCCCTACGCCGGCATTACCCGGTAACAGGTTCGGCGGTCGACGCAGCAGTTTCCGTCTGCCGATGTTTCATGTGAAACATCGCTGGGACGGAGGTCAGCGCCCTCTCAGCCCGGTGCTCCGAGCTCCCGCGTGTACAAAGGTGCCTCCACGCTAGCGCCAGTCCGGGCGAGCTGAACAGGGGGCCTGCTCCCGATCGCGGTGATCGGGAGGTGACCGCGCCGCGTGCGTCGCCGAATCCCCCGCCCGGGGAGCCCCATGGACCGGGCAGGCCGCGGTAGGGCGTCAGCCGGCGCTCTGCTCCTCGGCCAGGATGCGGTCCAGGGCCTCGTCGAGGTGGGTGTCGAAGTCGGCGAGCGCGCCCTCCTGCCCGAGTGGCACCAGCTTGTCGGTGCGGTCCAGGAAGGCCACCAGCGGGGCCACCGAGGAACGGAACAGCGCCTGGTCGGCGCCGACCTGAAGGCGGATCAGCACATCGCCCAGCGTCTCCGCACCGGCGGGTGAGACCCGAACGTCGCCCTCGCCGCAGGGCCCGCCCACGCCGTCCACCAGCAGTTCACGGCCGAAGGCCCAGGTCACCGGGGCGTCGCCGGGCAGATGGAAGGTCAGCCTGACGGCATAGGGATCACAGGTCTCGTAGCGCAACTCGACCGGGATGCGGAAGGAGAGCTCCTCGGACACGAGAAAGCTCATCATGACCTCTGCCTGTACGGACTCGCGCATCGCCTACCCCGTCGGTTGCCATCGACTGGCCGGGAACTGACCCCGACACTGGTGGAATCTTGCTGAAAGTACACGAGAGATCACAAGGAGTGAGTTTTCAGATACTGATAGAGAGGGCCAGTGATCCCAGGAAACGGCTGATCTCGTCCTGGAGGCGGCAGACCGCCGACGGCAGCCGCTCGGCCTGATGAGCGGGGAGGGAAATGGCCATCGTGGCGGCCGTCACGCCCACGGTGATCGGGATCGCGGCGCAGACGGTACCCAGCGCGTATTCCTGACGCTCGGTCACCGGGGCCGTCCGACGGGTCCGTTCCAGGCGTCGTAGCAGGCCAGTGACGTCATGCACGGTGTACGGGGTCAGGGCCTGGACGGGGTGGCGGTCGAGATGGTCGCGTCGGGCCCCGGTGTCCAACTGCGACAGCAGGCACTGGCCGATGGCGTGCGCATGACCGGTCTCCCGGAAGTCGGCCCACTCCTCGACGGCCGGATTGTCAGGAGTGTCCGATACGCAGAGGACCTCGATCTCACCGTCACGGTACTGGGCGTAGTAAACCGGGGCACCGATGACATCACGCCATCGAGCGAGGGCGTCGGCAACCGTGCTGCGACGTTTCTGCTGGGCTCCGCCGCTGCTGAGCCGTGCGGCGGCCTCGCCGAGGAAGAACAGTCCCTTGTCGCGTCGCAGATAGCCCTCGTGCACCAGGGTGCGCAGCAGGTGATAGGCGGTGGGCAGCGCGAGGCCCGTCTCCCGGGCGAGTTGCTTGGCCGGGGCGCCGTGTTCGTGGTCGGCGACGCATTCCAGCAGGCGCATCGCGCGCTGGACGGACCCGATGAGCGTCGCGGACGGCGGCTGCTCGGGCGGCGTACGGGCCGGGGTGGCCTGTCTCGGCACCTGGGGTACGGAGGAACGCCGCTGTGCGAGGGGTGGGCGGGTGTCGGTCGATGCGGTGTCAACCGTGGCCAAGGGTCACTCCCGGAGCGCGAGGGGGGAGCCCGTGCTGGGGAACACGGGAGGGGTGCACGCCGCGCGCGGGTGCCCCCGCGTCGATTTCCGGACTCTATTGGCCTGTCGGCGCCCGCGACCGCCCCGCCCGCAAAACTTCCCTCGGCCGAGGGAACCGGCGATTTCTGTTACCCCTCACCGGTCCCCGCGGGCTCACCAGTCGCCGCGCGACGACGAGCTCGACGTGAACTTCCGCACGACGTAGATCAGCCCGCCGACCAGGGCGACGAAGACCAGCACCTTGAAGAGCAGTCCGATGACGAACCCGACCACGCTGGCGATCAGCCCGCCGAACACGACGAGGGCGATGACCGGCACCGCGATCCACTTCACCCACCACGGCAGTCCCGCGAAGATCTCACGCATCGTCCTCGTCCTCACCTCTCCGCCGGTCCTGTGCCGGTCCGGCATCGTCGGATCCGCTGATGCGCATCCACTGTTTCCCTGCCCTCGATGCTAGGACCGTCGGGTGCCTCGGCCGGGGCCTCGCAGCCCTTGTCCTCCCCTGATCGAACCCCTAGGGAACCCCGAGGCCGGGGCTCAGCTCTCCGGCGGAGAGAACACCACGAGCACCCTCAGGTCCTCGCTGATGTGGTGGAACTTGTGGGCGGCCCCGGCCGGGACGTAGACCACGCTGCCGCGGGCCACGTGCGTCGTCTCCATGCCGACGGTGATCTGGGCGCGCCCGCTGACGACGAAGTAGACCTCGTCCTGCTGGTGCGGCTTCTGCGGGTCGGGCTCGCCGGCGTCGAGCGCGTACAGGCCGACCGACATGTTCCGCTCGCGCAGGAACTGCAGATAGGCACCGTCGTTGGCGGCGCGCTCCGCCTCCAGTTCGTCCAGCCGGAATGCCTTCATCGCTCTGTTCCGCCCCTGTCAGCCGTACTCGTCGCCGATCTCGTCTGCCACGATCAGACACATGAAGAATTTCCTAGTCAAGACGATCGCCAACGCGGGCGCCCTGGCGGTCGCCGTCTGGCTGATAGACAAGATCACCCTGACCGGGGACAGCACGGGCAAGGAGATCGCCACCCTGCTGCTCGTGGCGCTGCTCTTCGGCCTGGTGAACGTCCTGGTCAAGCCGGTCGTGAAGCTCCTCAGCCTCCCCCTGCTCATCCTGACGCTGGGTCTGTTCACCCTGATCGTCAACGCGCTGATGCTGCTGCTGACGTCGTGGCTCGCCGACAAGCTCGACCTGAGTTTCCAGGTGGAGGGCTTCTGGACGGCCGTCCTCGGCGGCCTGATCATCTCGATCGTCTCGTGGGCGCTGAACGTCGTCCTGCCCGACGGGGACTGAGCGTCCGATGACCTACCGCGTCTGTTTCGTCTGCACCGGCAACATCTGCCGTTCGCCGATGGCGGAGTCGGTCTTCCGCGCCCGGGTGGCGGAGGCCGGGCTGGAGGGCCTGGTCGAGGCCGACAGCGGCGGCACCGGCGGCTGGCACGAGGGCGACCCGGCCGACCCGCGCGCCGTCTCCGTCCTGGCGGAGCGCGGCTATGAGAGCGGTCACACGGCCCGGCAGTTCACGCCGTCCTGGTTCGGCCGGCTCGACCTCGTGGTCGCCCTGGACTCGGGCCATCTCAAGGCCCTGCGCCGCCTCGCGCCGACCGCGCGGGACGCGGCGAAGGTGCGGCTGCTGCGCTCCTGGGACCCGGACGCCGGCGACGACCCGGACGTGCCCGACCCGTACTACGGGGGCCGGGACGGCTTCGAGGAGTGCCTTGAGATGGTGGAGGCGGCGAGCACGGGGCTGCTCGCCGCGGTACGCGACCAGGTGGAGGAACGGACGGCATGAGCGGTACGCAGACACAGGGGCACGGCGACGGGGACGGCACGCGCGCGGTGCGGGCCGGGCTGCCCGAGCCGGTGAAGTACGAACCCACCCTGCCGGGTCCGGTGTTCGCGGCGCACTTCCACCTGCCGGGCGAGCCGACCGGGCCCTACACCTACGGGCGGGACGAGAACCCGACGTGGGCCCTGCTGGAGAGGGCCATCGGCGAGCTGGAGGCGCCGGGCGAGGACGGGGTCCGCACGCTGGCCTTCGCCTCGGGCATGGCCGCCGTCTCGTCGGTGCTCTTCTCCCAGCTGCGGGCCGGGGACGCCGTCGTCCTGCCCAGCGACGGCTACCAGGCGCTGCCGCTGGCCCGCGCGCAACTGGAGGCGTTCGGCATCGAGGTGCGCACCGCGCCCACGCGCGACGACGCCCAGCTCGACGTCCTGGACGGGGCGAAGCTGCTGTGGATCGAGACGCCGTCCAACCCCGGCCTCGACGTGTGCGACGTCCGGCGGCTGGTGGAGCGCGCCCGCGCGCGGGGCGCCCTCGTGGCCGTCGACAACACGCTGGCGACTCCGCTCGGGCAGCGGCCGCTCGAACTCGGCGCGGACTTCTCGGTGGCCAGCGGCACCAAGCAGCTGACCGGCCACGGCGACGTCCTGCTGGGCTATGTGGCCGGCCGGGACGCCGAGGCCATGGCCGCCGTACGCCGCTGGCGCAAGATCGTCGGGGCGATCCCGGGGCCCATGGAGGCATGGCTCGCGCATCGGTCACTCGCCACGCTCCAGCTGCGGGTGGAGCGGCAGAACGCCACCGCCCTCGCCGTCGCCGAGGCGCTGCGGGACCGGCCGGAGGAGCTCGGGGTGCGGTATCCGGGGCTGCCCGAGGACCCCTCGCACGCGCTCGCCTCCCGGCAGATGCGGCGCTTCGGCTGCGTGGTGTCCTTCACGCTGCCCACGCGCGCGCGTGCGGAGCGCTTCCTGGAGGCGCTGCGGCTCGTCGACGACGCGACGAGCTTCGGCGGGGTGCGGTCCACGGCCGAGCGGCGGGGCCGCTGGGGAGGCGACGCCGTGCCGGAGGGCTTCATCCGGATGTCGATCGGCGCCGAGGACCCCGAGGACCTGGTGGCGGACGTGCTGGGGGCCCTGGACGCGTCGGACCGCTGACCCGGCCCCTGCGTCCACGGGGCCGGGTCCGTACGGCAGGTGGTCCGAGCCTCCCCCCTCGTGACTCGGACCACCCTCGGTTCTGCGCGCGAAGAACCGCGCGCACAAGGCTAGTTGACTCTCTGTCAGTGTCCAATCACCGTAGCGACAGCGGGCTATCGACTTATTTACAGTTGGGCCCCGCCCCGGGGGTGGTGAGAAGGGCGGGGAAGGGGAGGAAGCGGCGTGGACCTGGCCTTGCTGCGCACTTTCGTCACCGTGCACCGGGCCGGCTCCTTCACCCGGGCCGCCGCACTGCTCGGTCTGTCCCAGCCGGCGGTCACCTCGCAGATACGCACGCTGGAGCGGCAGTTGGGCCGTCCCCTGTTCCTGCGGCAGGCCCGGGGGGTGACCCCCACCTCCCTGGGCGACGAACTCGCCCACAAAGCGGCTCCCCATCTCGACGCCCTCGTGGAGATCACCGAGACGGGTCTCGACGACGAGTCGTCCTCGCGGTCCCTGCACCTGGCCGGACCGCCGGAGTTCACCGCCGAGCGCGCGCTGCCCGCGCTCACCGCTCTGATCGGTGCGGAGGGCGGTCGGGGGTTCGCCCTGCGTGCGTCGTTCGGCAACGCCGAGGAGTCCCTGGAGGGGCTGTCGGCCGGTCACCACGATCTGGCCATCAGTACGGCCCGGCCGCGGGGTGCCCTGCTCACGCGACTCCGCTCTGCGACGAGGAGCATGTCCTCGTCGCCGCGCCGCACTGGAGGGAACGGCTGGGGGCGGGGCGGCCGCGCGGCAAGGGATCGCCCGCGCCGGAGGACGTCCCGGTGGTCGAGGTGCACGAGTCCCTGCCGTTCGTCTCGCGCTACTGGGCCTCGGTCTTCGACTCCCGTCCGGTCGCCCCGGGCACGGTGATCGTCCCCGACCTGCGCGCGGTCCTCGCGTGCGCCGTCGCGGGGGCGGGGCTGGCGGTGCTGCCCCGCTATCTGTGCGCCGCCGCCCTGGAGCGCGGCGAGGTCGTCGCCCCGTACGCGCCCGCGGTGCCGCCGCTGCGGACGTACTTCCTGGCGGTGCGCACCGGAACGCTCGCGATGCCTCATGTCGCACGGGCGCACGAGTGGCTGGTGCGAGCCGCTTCCGACTGGTCCTGAGCAGGCATTCCGCCCTCGTCACGGGCCGGGCTCCACCGGTGACGTCCTGCGATGTTTCACGTGGAACCAGCCGGGCCACATTTCTCCCATGACCGTCCGACCCGTGGTCAAGCGCACCGCCCGCGCCGTCCTGCTGGACGGCGACGATCTGATCCTGATCAAGCGCACCAAGCCAGGCGTGGATCCCTACTGGGTCACGCCCGGCGGGGGTGTCGAGCCGACGGATCCGACCGTCGTCGACGCCCTGCACCGCGAGGTCTACGAGGAGCTCGGCGCCAAGGTCACCGACGTGGTGCCGTGTTTCGTCGACACCGTCGAGCACATCGGTGCGGACGGCGGTACGAGCGGCGCGAAGGTGCAGCACTTCTTCGTCTGCCACCTGGCGTCGATGGACCCCTCCTTGCGGAACGGTCCCGAGGTGGACGAGCCCATCGGCGAGTACGAGATCGTACGGGTGCCCTTCACCCGGGTCGGGATCGCCTCGGTCCATCTGGTGCCGCTGTCGCTGCGGCACTATCTCGACGGCAACATCGAGGGCGTCCGCGCGCTGCACGCACCCGACCTGGGCTGACGGCCGGGTCTCAGGTGGCGACCAGTTCCTCCACCGAGTCGTGGCGTATGCGCTCGGACGGGACGCCGATGCCCCGCAGGGCGTCCACCCCGCTGCGGATCATGCCGGGCGGCCCGGAGACATAGGCGTCGTACTCGGTCCAGGGGCCGAACTCGCGGATGGCCTCGGGGAGCTGGAGCAGCCCGTGGCGGTCGACCACGGGGCGGACCTCCAGCCAGGGATGGGACTGCCGGAGCCTGAGCATGGTGTCGATGTCGTACAGGTCCTGGTCGGTGCGGGCGCCGTAGAAGACCTGGACGGGGCGGCGGGTGCCGTGCTCGGCGACGTCCTCGACCAGGGCCTTGATGGGCGCTATGCCGGTGCCTCCGCCGACGCAGAGCAGTCCGCTGGCCGTGGTGTGGTCCACGGTCATCGAGCCCGCGGGCGGGCCGAGCCGGACGATGTCGCCGGGCCGTGCGCGGTGGACCAGCGCGTTGGAGACCCATCCGGCCGGGACGGCCTTCACATGGAACGTCAGCAGGCCGTCGGAGCGGGGCGCCGAGGCGAACGAGTAGTGCCGCCAGATCCTGGGCCACCAGGGCGTCTCCACGCTCGTGTACTGGCCGGCGAGGAAGGGGTAGGGCTGGTCGGGGCGGACGGTGACGACCGCGACGTCGGCCCTGCGCAGCTCGTGCGAGACGACCTCGGCGTACCACCAGGCGGGGGCCCGCAGTTCGTCCGCCGCGGCCGCGTCGATCATGACCTGCGAGATCTTGGTGTAGGTGCGGACCCAGGCGGCCTCCGTCTCGCCGTCCCAGACGCCCGCGGCGTACTTGGTGAGCGAGCCGATGAGGCACTCGCCCACGGCCGGGTAGTGCTCGGGGCGGGTGCCGTACTTGCGGTGGCCGCGGCCGAGGTTCTCCAGGTAGTCGACGAGGACCGGGGTGTTGTCGATGTGTTCGGCGGCGGTGAGGAGGGCCTTGAGCAGACGGTCGCGCTGGGTGTCCATCGCGGCCGGGAACAGCGGGCGCAGATCGGGGTGGCGCACGAACAGCAGCGCGTAGAAGTAGGAGGTGACCTTGTCGGCCACGGGCCCGATCTCGGCCATCGTGCGGCGGATGAGGAGGGCGTCGGGGGACGCGGGCGGGGCCGGTGCGGTGCGCTGGGTGGGTATCCGCAGTTGCGGGGGCGCAGAGGTGAGGGAAGCGAGGCTCCCGGTCCGCGGTGGGGCTTCGGTGGCCTGGGCGGCGCTGTGCGGGGCGGACGGCGGGGCCGGGCGGCCGGGAGGGCCGGGGGTCGATATCGCGGCGGGCGGCGCCGCTTCAGGGGCCGGCGGCGGGGTGGGATCCGGGACGGCGGTGTCCGGTGGGCCCTGCGATGCCGGTTCGGCCGTCTTGGCGGGCCGCGGCGCGGCCGGGGGCGCCGGGGACCGTACTTCTCCCCCCGAGGCCCTGCCCACGGGGCGCATCCCCGCCAGGCGGCTGCCCTCGGCGGGCTGTTCCTGCTCGGTGGTCGGAGTGGTCGCCGGCTGCTTGCGCGGCGTGAACCAGCCGCCCCCGCCGCCGGAAGTGCCGTTGTCGGCCGACGCGGTGGTCGGAGCGTCCATGGTGTGCCTCGCCTCGAACATCTTTCGGTCGGTCTACGCACTTCCTCGATGGAAGGTGCCTGGTTCCCCCGCGGCGGCCCGCATTCCCCGTTCGTTGCCCGTAACCGATACGGCCACATTCAACCCGCATTCCCCCCTCGGCGCGGACAAATAGGGAGAGAGTGTGACATTGGCCGCAGTAACTCCCGACGAAGCATCCCATTGAGTGCGGATGCCCTCGTCGTATAACCGGGAACGCGGGTCTTCGATCTCTCCGTCCCCTTAAGCTGCGTTTCCTTGCGCTCGATGCCCGTCGCCCGTCCGGATCACGGCCAGGACACGAACCGGACTCGACCATACCGGCAGCGGCCCCGATCACAAGTCCCCCCAGGGTCCCTCACCGACGAGGCGGCGGCGCGAGCGCGCGATTCCTTCAATTACCTTCTGCTGCGCACCAATTCGTAGGCTTCCCATAGATCCATCCCCGTGTAGGAGTGGGTCGCGAGGCCCGCCGGATGACGGCCCCGTTGACCGCGACGGAGACCGGGACGGCGCCGAACAGGTATTTGTCCGACGATGAGTCGCGATAGGCCACACACGGGGCCCGCGCCACCCCGAACCGCGCGCACAACTGGTCGAGCGCCAAGGTCTGCGGCTCCAGACCGAGTTGACGTGAGAATTCCACCGGGGCGGAAGTGCCGTACAGAAGGGTGTCGTCCAGGTCGAAGAGATGGCGTCCCGCCATGGACGTCCAGTCTGAAGGAGAAGCCGCCGCACATCGGTCGGCCGCCGTTCCCCCATGTTTCACGTGAAACGCCCAGCGCCGGTCCACTCCCCGCGCATCTGGTCCATGGCATGGCCAAAAGCTCGTACGTCTCCTGGGAAACGGCTGGACGATCAGGGTCGTCGTCAGACAGCCTGACCTGCGTGCCGACTCCTTCCCCCGCCGCTCTGCCCATTCGCCGACTGACACACCGCGACCTCGTCGCCTGTGCAGATCTGTCCGAGGACCGGGGCTGGCCCCGGGAGGAACACAAATGGGGGTTCCTCCTCACCGCCGGCACCGGCTACGGCATCGACGACCCCCGGGGCGGGCTCCTCAGCGCCTGTGTGATCACGGAGTACGGGTCGCCGCAGAGCCCCGACCTGGCGGCCGTCGGCATGGTGCTGGTCGCCGCACGCCACGCCCGGCAGGGCGTCGGCCGGCGTCTGATGCGCCACGTCGTCTCCACGATGGGGACGACTCCTCTGACGCTGCACGCCACGCCGAACGGGCTGCCGCTGTACGAGGAGCTCGGTTTCAAGGTGATCGGCCGAGCGGAGATGGTGCGCGGCCGCTTCGAGCCCGGCGCCCTGCGGCCCGCGGTCGCCACGCGTGCGGCCACCGCGGAGGATCTCGCGGCGATCGTCCGGCTCGACGAGGAGGTGTTCGGCGTGGACCGCACCCCCATCGTCACGCGGCTGCCCGCCTTCGCCGACCAGCTGCGGGTGGCCGAGGAGAACAGCCGGATCATCGGCTACGCGGGAGTCTGGCCCAACATGGACACCCACGTCGTGGGGCCGCTCGTGGCACGGGACACGGAGACGGCGAAGGCGCTCGTCACCTCCCTCGCCGAGCGCACCGACCGCCCGCTGCGCACGGACATCGACATCCGCCACGAAGAACTGCTGGCGTGGGTGAAGGAGCGCGGTCTCGCTCCCGTCGCCTTCAACTCCGTGATGGCGTACGGCATCTCCGAGCTGCCCGGCGACTGGACCCGGCGGTTCGCACCGCTGACGGTGGCCGCGGGCTGAGTGGACCACGCCGAAGCGCCGGTTCCCGTCGGGGAACCGGCGCTTCGGTAGGTGCCCGGTGCGGCACGTCAGCCGAGGGCCTCGACGGCGGCCCGCGCGAACTGGTGGTCCTGCTCGGGCGCACCGCCGCCGACACCGATCGCACCGATCAGGCGACCGTCCCGGTGGAGCGGCACGCCGCCAGCGATGAACAGCAGGGGCCGGTCCAGCGCGGTGGGCAGGGTGTGGAAGGGGCCGCCCGGCCGCACGGCGTCGACCAGGTCCGCGGTCGGGGCGTCGAGTTGGAGGGCCGTGTACGCCTTGCGGGTGCTCGTCTCACCCGAGATCAGCACGGCGCGGTCGTCGCGTCGGAAGGCCAGCAGATGGCCTCCGGCGTCCAGGACGGTGACGCTGACCTTGACGTCGGCGGTCTCGGCGGCCCGGTGGGCGGCGACGACGAGGAGGTCGGCGTCGTGGCTGGTCAGGGGGGTGACGCTGGTGCTCATGCGGAGGTTCTCCTTCAGGGTGTGCGCAGGTGGTGGCGGGGCCGAGGCAGGTGGGGGACGTGACGGCACCCGGTGCGCAGGTCCTGGCCTCGCGCCCGGGGCCGGCTTCACCGGTGGACGACGGCACGCTGCTCGGCGGGTACGGCGCCCGTGACGACGGTTCCGGCGCGGGCTGTGCCGCGACGCTCCAGGGCCGCCGAGAGGAAGGCCAGCAGCAGCGCGGAGGCGGCGAGGGCGGCACCGACCCAGTTGGGCGAGGTGTAGCCGAGGCCGGACGCGATGACCATGCCGCCGAGCCAGGCCGAGAGGGCGTTGCCGAGGTTGAAGGCGCCGATGTTCACGGCCGACGCCAGCGTCGGCGCGCCGTGGGCCTGGTCGAGAACGCGCTTCTGCAGCGGCGGCACGGTGGCGAAGCCCAGGGCGCCGATCAGCGCGACGGTGACGGCGGCGAGGACCTTGTTGTGTGCCGTGAGCGTGAAGAGCGCGAGCACGACGGCGAGGGCGCCCAGGGAGACGTAGAGCAGGGGCATCAGGGCGCGGTCGGCGTACTTGCCGCCGATCAGGTTGCCGCCGACCATGCCGAGCCCGAACAGGACCAGCAGCCAGGTGACGGAGCCGTCGGCGAAGCCCGCGACGTTGGTCATCATCGGCGCGATGTAGGTGATGGCGGCGAAGACGCCGCCGAAGCCGAGGACGGTCATCGCCATGGCGAGGAGGACCTGGGCGTTCTTGAACGCGGCCAGCTCGTGGCGCAGGCTCACGCCCTCCTGGCGGGGCATGTCCGGGACGAGCCTGGCGATGCCGGCCAGGCCCACCACTCCGAGAGCCGCGACGATGCCGAAGGTGACCCGCCAGCCGGCGGCCTGCCCGACGAACGTGCCCAGCGGGACGCCGACGACGTTCGCGACGGTGAGACCGGTGAACATCATCGCGATGGCGCCCGCCTTCTTGTCCGGGGCGACCAGGTCGGCCGCGACGACCGAGCCGATGCCGAAGAAGGCGCCGTGGGCGAGGGAGGCGACCACGCGCCCGATCAGCATGACGCCGAAGGCGGGTGCGAGGGCGGAGACCAGGTTGCCGATGATGAACAGTCCCATCAGCAGCATCAGCATCCGCTTGCGGGAGACCTTGGTGCCGAGCACGGTCATCAGCGGGGCGCCGAGGACCACGCCGAGCGCGTACCCGGTCACCAGCAGTCCGCCCGTGGGGATGGAGACCCCGAAGTCGCCCGCGACCTCGGGCAGCAAGCCCATGATCACGAACTCCGTGGTGCCGATTCCGAAGGCCCCGATCGCGAGGGCCAGAAGCGCGAGAGGCATGGAGGGGTACCTTCCCAGAAGATTGCAGGAGCGCTTTACGCGTCGTAACAATACTTGCAGGCGCGGCATACTTGCAAACGCGGGCTTTTGTGACACGCTCCACCCCGCCCGGCCGCAGCCGCTCCGGGTCGGAGGGGACGGCATGACCGCGACGGAGCCCGTCCGCGCCCACCCCTCCTGGACGCGGCAGGCCGCACCAACGGAACCGTCCCGCGCCAAGCCCTCGACACCGCCGCACACGACCCCGGACCCGCCCCCTCGTCCACGCCGTGGAGTCGCCGCCGGCTCCCGCATAGGGTGCGGCCATGGGAGATCTTGAGATACGGCCCGCCACCGCCGACGACATCCCCGCGATCGTCGGGATGCTCGCGGACGATCCGCTCGGCGCCCGGCGGGAGTCACCGGACGACCTGACGCCCTACCTCGCCGCCCTGGAACGGATCAGCGGCGACCCCCACCAACATCTGGTCGTGGCCGTCCGCGAAGGGCGCGTCATCGGCACGCTCCAGCTCACGGTCATCCCCGGGCTGTCCCGACGCGGCGCCACACGCTCCCTCATCGAAGCCGTACGCATTCACGCCGAGGAGCGCGGCACCGGACTCGGAAGCCGTCTCATCGAGTGGGCCGCCGCCGAATCGCGGCGCCAGGGCTGCCAGTTGGTCCAGCTGACGTCCGACCGCTCCCGAACGGACGCGCACCGCTTCTACGAACGGCTCGGCTTCATCCCCTCTCACACGGGCTTCAAGCTCTCCCTGTGAGAGGTCCGGGTGGCTGTTTCACGTGAAACCAGCCACCCTGCGACCACGTCAGAACGCCCCCGCCCCCCGCCATCCGCCGGCATCCACGCCACCGGGCACGGAAGCGCCCTCCTCGTACGGCTGACGTGTGAACACGAACGACCCCAGGTCCAGATGGTCCACGGTCCCGTCAGGCCGCCGTACGGCCCTCAGGAGCTCGCCCGCGTAGTAGCCCTCCAGGCCCGTCCAGGTGCCGTCGCCGCTGGCCCGGAAGCGAGAACCCCTCCCCTTGCCCGAGAGCGGCTCCAGCGAGGCGAGCCCGTCGGCGGTCAGTCTCAGTGCGAACGCGTGCGTCCCCCAGTACCACTGGCCCGCCAGCTCCAGGTCGTTCGCGTCGATCTCGTGCGCGGGCCGCCAGGGCTCGGGGATCCGCGGCTCCGCCTCGGCGACGATCCGCACCAGATCGGCGGCCACGGAGGTGACCAGCGGGCCGGAGGTGCAGTTGGCGAGCACGACGGCGGCGACATCGTCCTCGACGCCCATGGTCAGACAGGCGAGGAAGCCGGGCAGCGAGCCCGAGTGCCCCACCAGGGCCCTGCCGTCCTGATGCCGGATCTCCAGTCCGAGGCAGTAGGCGTAGCCGTTGCTGACGTCGGCTGCCTCCTGCGGGGCCGCGGGCGTACGCATCTCCCGCAGCGAGGCGGCGCTCAGCACCCGGTCGTCGCCCCGCATCAGGAACCCGGCGAACCTCGCCAGATCGCCGGTGGTCGACCAGAGTTGCCCGGCCGCCGCCATCCGGCCGAGGTCCTCGGCGGGTTCGGGGAGCATCACATCGGCCCACGGGTGCACGGCCCAGCCGCCCGCGTGCGGCGCCCGGGGCCGGCCGCCGGTGCGGACCAGTTCCAGCGGGTCGAGCACCTCGGCGCGCAGGACGTCCTCCCACGCGGCCCCCCGCAGCTTCTCGACGAGCGCGCCCAGCACCGTGTAGCCGGGATTCGAGTAGTGGAAGCGGCGCCCGCGCGGATGCCGGAACGGCTGTTCCCCGAGCACGTCGGAGAGTTCGGGACGCACGTCCCCGGACGTACGCTCCCACCACGGCGCCGGCGTCTCGGCCGCGAGCCCGCCGGAGTGCGCGAGCAGCTCGGCGACGGTGACCTCCCCCACACCCGTGCCCGGCAGATGCCTCTCCACCGGGTCACCGAGATCGAGCAGGCCCTCGTCGCGCAGCCGCAGCACGAGCACGGCGGTGAAGGTCTTGGTGATCGATCCGATGCGGTACTGCACGTCCTCGTCCGGCCCGTGCCCGTCGACGGAGGTCCGCGAGCCGTGCCACACCGCCCGCCCGTCCCGTACCACCGCGGCGACCATCGAGGGCGCGCGCCCTTCGGCCTGCGCGACGGCGACGCGATGCAGCAGCGCACGTCGGGTGGCAGGCAACAGCTCTGCCTGAATTGTCGTCATACCCCCAGTCCACCCCGCAAGCCCCACGGGAGTCGAGCCGGTATCCCCGGAGTGCGGGTGTCGTCCTCCCCGGATCAGGTCTGCGCCATGTCCACGAAGCGGGAGTAGTGGCCCTGGAAGGCGACCGTGATCGTGGCTGTCGGGCCGTTGCGGTGCTTGCCCACGATGATGTCGGCCTCGCCCGCGCGGGGCGACTCCTTCTCGTAGGCGTCCTCACGGTGCAGCAGGATCACCATGTCGGCGTCCTGCTCGATGGAACCGGACTCACGCAGGTCGGACACCATCGGCTTCTTGTCCGTGCGCTGCTCGGGACCACGGTTCAGCTGCGAGAGCGCGATGACCGGGACTTCCAGTTCCTTGGCGAGGAGCTTGAGGTTACGCGACATGTCCGAGACCTCCTGCTGACGGCTCTCGGAGCGTTTGGAACCGCCGGCCTGCATCAGCTGGAGATAGTCGATGATCACCAGCTTGATGTCGTTGCGCTGCTTGAGACGGCGGCACTTCGCGCGGATCTCCATCATCGACAGGTTCGGGGAGTCGTCGATGTAGAGCGGCGCCGCGGACACCTCGGGCATCCGGCGGGCCAGCCGTGTCCAGTCCTCGTCGGTCATCGTGCCGGACCGCATGTGGTGCAGAGCCACCCGCGCCTCGGCCGAGAGCAGGCGCATCGCGATCTCGTTGCGCCCCATTTCCAGGGAGAAGATGACGCTGGGCAGGTTGTGCTTGATCGACGCCGCCCGCGCGAAGTCCAGCGCCAGAGTGGACTTACCCATGGCGGGACGGGCCGCGATGACGACCATCTGGCCGGGGTGCAGGCCGTTGGTGAGGGAGTCGAGATCGGTGAAGCCGGTGGGTACGCCCGTCATCTCGCCGGTGCGGGAGCCGATCGCCTCGATCTCGTCGAGCGCGCCCTCCATGATGTCGCCGAGGGGCAGATAGTCCTCGCTGGTCCGCTGCTCGGTGACCGCGTAGATCTCGGCCTGCGCACGGTTGACGATCTCGTCGACGTCGTCGTCGGCCGCGTATCCCATCTGTGTGATGCGGGTACCGGCCTCGACCAGGCGCCGCAGCACGGCACGCTCGTGGACGATCTCCGCGTAGTACTCGGCGTTCGCGGCCGTCGGCACCGTCTGGACGAGGGTGTGCAGATACGAGGCTCCGCCGACCTTGTTGATCTCACCGCGCTTGGTGAGTTCGGCGGCGATGGTGATCGGGTCGGCCGGCTCGCCCTTGGCGTAGACGTCGAGGATCGCCTGGAAGATCGTCTCGTGCGCCGGCTTGTAGAAGTCGTGCCCCTTGATGACCTCGACCACGTCGGCGATCGCGTCCTTGGACAGGAGCATGCCGCCGAGCACCGACTGCTCGGCGTCGAGATCCTGCGGCGGCACCCGCTCGAAGGCGGAACCCCCGCCTTCCCACTCGCCGCTGTCCCGGCCCCGGTCGTGCTGCTCGTCACGGCCGCGGCCGTCGCCGCGGCGGCGGGAGGCGGGCAGACGATCGCCCGGCCCGCTGTCGGCCCACGGGTCGTTCAAGGGCTCGGAAATGCTCACCGAGCAACCTCCTCCCGTCCGCCGAGCGGACCTCGCCGTGCCCCACAGTTCTACGGCACGCCACTGACAAAATGAGAGACCCAACTCCGCTTGTGGCAGGTCGTTTTTAGGGCGGTTTCCCGGCCGTCGGACGCAGTGGGCGCCGGACCACGTTAGGCCCGTCGGCACCGTCAGCCAATCTGGTTATCCACAGGCCATGTGGACGACGGGCCCGATGCTGTGGAGAACTCGGCAAAACCTGTGCACGACCCGGTGGACAGCCCTGTGAACAAGACCCCGCCCCTTCCCGAAGACCATCCTTGACCTGCATCTTTGCCATCCACCGGCTGTGCAGAAGAAAAACTTCCCCAGTCGGACCAAGATCGCTTCGAACGGTGTGCGCGAGCACACCCCACGAGACGGGAAGTAAGGGTCTCAAGCGCATTGCATCTCTTACCTGTGGACGATTAGATTGGTGGCCATGACACAGGCCCCCGCGACTCCCAAGGCCGCCCGGCGGCAGCACGACCGAGAGATCGTCGCACTGGCCGTGCCGGCCTTCGGCGCCCTGGTCGCCGAGCCCCTTTTCGTGATGGCCGACAGCGCGATCGTCGGCCATCTCGGCACCGCCCAGCTCGCGGGCCTCGGGATCGCTTCGGCCCTCCTCGTGACAGCCGTCAGCGTCTTCGTCTTCCTCGCCTACGCCACCACGGCGGCCGTCGCCCGCCGCGTGGGCGCCGGCGACCTCCAGGCGGCCATCCGCCAAGGCATGGACGGCATATGGCTCGCCCTTCTGCTGGGCGCCGTCGTCATCGCGGCGGTCCTCCCCACGGCCCCGTCCCTCGCGCAACTCTTCGGCGCCTCCGACACCGCCGCCCCCTACGCGACGACCTATCTACGGATCTCGGCGCTCGGCATCCCCGCCATGCTGGTCGTCCTCGCCGCCACCGGCGTGCTGCGCGGCCTCCAGGACACGAGGACACCTCTCTACGTAGCCATCGGAGGCTTCGTCGCCAACGCCCTGCTGAACGTCGGCCTCGTCTACGGTGCCGGCCTCGGCATCGCGGGTTCCGCCTGGGGCACCGTCATCGCCCAGTGGGGCATGGCCGCGGTCTACCTCGTGGTCGTCGTGCGCGGGGCACGCAGGCACGGTGCCTCCCTGCGCCCCGATGCCGCCGGTATACGCGCCTCAGCCCAGGCCGGAATCCCGCTCCTGGTGCGCACACTCTCCCTCCGCGCCATTCTCATGATCGCCACGGCGGTCGCGGCCCGCCTCGGGGACGCCGACGTGGCCGCCCACCAGATCATCCTGTCGCTGTGGAGTCTGCTCGCCTTCGCCCTGGACGCGATCGCCATCGCCGGGCAGGCCATCATCGGGCGCTATCTCGGCGCCGGTGACGCCCAGGGCGCCCGAGCCGCCTGTCGCCGCATGGTGGAGTGGGGCATCGCGGCCGGTGTCGTGCTGGGACTGCTCGTGGTGATCGCCCGGCCGCTGTTCCTGCCCCTGTTCACCAGCGACTCGGTTGTCCAGGACACCGCCCTGCCGGCGCTGCTGATGGTGGCGCTCTCCCAGCCGATCTGCGGGGTGGTCTTCGTTCTGGACGGCGTTCTGATGGGAGCGGGTGACGGGCCCTATCTCGCCGGGGCCATGGTGGTCACCCTGGCCCTCTTCACCCCGGTGGCTCTGCTGGTCCCCGTGCTGGGTGGAGGACTCACCGCGGTATGGGCGGCCATGACGCTGATGATGACCGTGCGCATGGCAACGCTCTGGCTGCGAGCCCGCTCGGGCCGCTGGATCGTCACGGGGGCGACCCGGTGACGGTTTCACGTGAAACAGCGTGTTTCACGTGAAACGGGCCCACGGTCCTTCGCACTCCAACCCCCGCCGCGCCCCGCGCCCCCGTGTCAGGCCACAGAGAAGGGGCCGTACCCGTCGTCGTCCGGGTACGGCCCCTTCTCCCAGCTTGTCAGCCGAGCACGGCGATCAGGCCGCGATGACCTCGATGTTGACCTTGGCGGCCACCTCGGGGTGCAGACGCACGGACGTCTCGTGGGCGCCCAGGGTCTTGATCGGCGAACCGAGCTCGATACGGCGCTTGTCGACCTCGGGACCACCGGCGGCCTTGATCGCGGAAGCGACGTCGGCCGGGGTGACGGAACCGAAGAGACGACCGGCGTCGCCGGAGCGGACGGCCAGACGGACCTTCACGCCCTCGAGCTGGGCCTTCACAGCGTTGGCCTGCTCGATGGTCTGGATCTCGTGGATCTTGCGAGCACGACGGATCTGTGCGACGTCCTTCTCGCCACCCTTGGTCCAGCGGATAGCGAACTTCCGCGGGATCAGGTAGTTGCGAGCGTAGCCGTCCTTGACGTCGACGACGTCGCCCGCGGCACCGAGGCCGGAGACCTCGTGGGTCAGGATGATCTTCATGAGTCGGTCACCCTTCCCTTATCGCGCGGTGGAGGTGTAGGGCAGCAGCGCCATCTCACGGCTGTTCTTGACGGCCGTGGCGACGTCACGCTGGTGCTGCGTGCAGTTGCCGGTCACGCGGCGGGCACGGATCTTGCCGCGGTCGGAAATGAACTTCCGCAGCATGTTCGTGTCCTTGTAGTCCACGTACGTGACCTTGTCCTTGCAGAAAGCGCAGACCTTCTTCTTCGGCTTGCGCACAGGCGGCTTCGCCATGGGTGTTTCTCCTGTGTGATCAAGAAGTGTGGGTACGGCCCACCCCTGACCCGAAGGTCTAGAAGGGGGGCTCGTCCGAGTAGCCGCCGCTGTTGCCACCGCCGCCGGAGTTTCCACCCCAGCCGCCGCCACCGCCGCCGCCCTGGTTGCCACCGGCGGGTGCGCTGGTCGCCCAGGGGTCGTCGGCGGGAGCACCGCCGCCCTGCTGGCCGCCGCCGGAGTTGCCACCCCAGCCGCCACCACCCTGGCCGCCACCGCCACCGCCGCCGTAACCACCCTGGCCACCGCGCGCGCCACCGGAGGTCTTGGTGACCTTGGCCGTGGCGCTGCGCAGGCTGGCGCCGACTTCCTCGACGTCCAGCTCGTAGACCGTGCGCTTGACGCCCTCACGGTCCTCGTAGGACCGCTGCTTCAGCCGGCCCTGCACGATGACGCGCATGCCTCGCTGGAGCGACTCCGCGACGTTCTCCGCCGCCTGACGCCAGACCGAGCAGGTGAGGAAGAGGCTTTCGCCGTCCTTCCACTCGTTCGTCTGGCGGTCGAAGGTGCGGGGGGTCGACGCGACACGGAACTTCGCGACGGCCGCACCGGACGGGGTGAAGCGCAGCTCGGGGTCGTCGACAAGATTGCCGACGACCGTGATGACGGTCTCGCCTGCCATGGGGAACCTCTCGGCGGGATTGCTCTGGCTGCTTGCTTGCTACTCGAAACCCGAGATCAGCTGAGCGGAGGGCTCAGTGGGTCTCGGGGCGGAGGACCTTGGTCCGGAGGACCGACTCGTTCAGGTTCATCTGGCGGTCGAGCTCCTTGACGACCGCAGGCTCGGCCTGCAGGTCGATGACCGAGTAGATGCCCTCGGGCTTCTTCTTGATCTCGTACGAGAGACGACGACGGCCCCAGGTGTCGACCTTCTCGACCTTGCCGTTGCCCTCACGGACGACGGAGAGGAAGTTCTCGATCAGGGGGGCGACAGCGCGCTCCTCCAGATCGGGGTCGAGGATGACCATCACCTCGTAGTGACGCATGTGGAACCCACCTCCTTTGGACTCGGCGGCCACGGTCGTTCCGTGGCAGGAGGGTTGTGATGCGTACGCAACGGTATCGGCGGGCACTGACAACCGGGGACGGCCTCGCGGCTTGCCCCGATTCGCCCCGGGCAGACACCGGTGCAGACGGTACACAGTACCCGCACACCTGCTTCCGGTTGAAATCCGGCCGCCATGGCCCACAATCTGTACACATCGGGTGTGTACGGCGCTACGATGCGCCGCCTTCCGCAGGAGGTGCCCTATGGCACAGGCAATGCGACCGAACACCGTCGGCGGCCTCTTCGCCACGGACGGCAAGCCCCACCCCCTCCAGGACACGCTGATGGCGGTGACCCTGGTGCTCGGCATCACGTCGTTCGTCACGGCCCAGTTCGACTTCCTGCACCTGCTCAGCTCCTGGACGGGCCTGGTGGGCATCCTCACCGGTGGGTACGGCCAGTGGATCTCGGTGACGACCCGCGAACGCTTCGGCCTGATCGTGGGTCTCGGCGCCTCCGCGGTCGGCTTCTTCCTGGGCATGGCGCACGGCGGGCTCTTCGGCGGCTTGTGACGCGCCCAGGGTCGGATCACCCCCGCCCGCGCGGGAGGCACTTCCGAACATCGGTGGAACACCGCATAGAACACCCTCGACCGCCCCGGCGGCCCACAAAGCCGTGACTAAGCCCCGTACGCCCAGTCGAGGCGCTCCGAAGGCGCAGTAGGCTTCGGCGCGAGAGCCGGAGCCCCTGTATCCATGGGGACACCCCAGCCCGAGGAGCGCCCCGAATGAGCCTGACCCTGAGGACGATCAGTCGCGAGCAGCATCTGGCGTACATCCAGAGCCTGCCGTCGGCGAGCCACATGCAGGTCCCGGCCTGGGCTGACGTCAAGGCTGAGTGGCGTTCGGAGAGCCTCGGCTGGTTCGACCGGAGCGGCGCGCTGGTCGGCGCGGGTCTCGTCCTCTACCGTCAGCTGCCCAAGATCAAGCGCTACCTCGCCTATCTGCCCGAGGGCCCGGTCATCAACTGGTTCGCGCCGAACCTGACCGAGTGGCTGGAGCCCATGCTCGCGCACCTCAAGCAGCAGGGCGCCTTCTCGGTCAAGATGGGCCCGCCGGTGATCATCCGGCGCTGGGAGGCCGGCACCATCAAGCAGGGCATCCAGAACCCCGACGTGAAGCGGCTGCGCGACATCGAGGCCGACTTCATCGAGCCGCGCGCCTTCGAGGTCGCGGACAAGCTGCGCCGCATGGGCTGGCAGCAGGGCGAGGACGGCGGGGCCGGCTTCGGCGACGTGCAGCCCCGGTACGTCTACCAGGTGCCGCTCGCCAACCGGTCTCTGGAAGAGGTCCACAAGAACTTCAACCAGCTGTGGCGGCGCAACATCAAGAAGGCCGAGAAGGCCGGCGTCGAGGTCGTCCAGGGCGGATACCAGGACCTGGAGGAGTGGCAGCGGCTGTACGAGATCACGGCCGTGCGCGACCACTTCCGACCGCGCCCGCTGTCGTACTTCCAGCGCATGTGGACGGCCCTCAACACCGAGGACCCCAACCGGATGCGGCTGTACTTCGCCCGGCACAACGGGGTGAACCTGTCCGCGGCGACCATGCTGATCGTCGGCGGCCACGTCTGGTACTCCTACGGCGCATCCGACAACATCGGCCGCGAGGTCAGGCCCTCGAACGCGATGCAGTGGCGGATGCTGCGCGACGCCTACGCGCTCGGCGCCACCGTCTACGACCTGCGCGGCATCTCCGACTCGCTGGACGAGACCGACCACCTCTTCGGTCTGATCCAGTTCAAGGTGGGCACGGGCGGCCAGGCCGCCGAGTACCTCGGCGAGTGGGACTTCCCGCTGAACAAGCTGCTGCACAAGGCACTCGACATCTACATGTCGCGTCGCTGAGCGCGCGCTCCCCGCTTCGGTCCGGCCGATGGCCGCACCGTCCACAGCTCCTCCTCTGACACACCGCAGCCACGAGAAAGGCTCCAGGTCCGGCCATGGCGCTCACGCTCTACGTCGACACCGCGCGCTGGCGGGCGCACCACAAGCACGTGCAGGAGCAGTTCCCGGGACTCGTCCCGGTCTGCAAGGGCAACGGCTACGGGTTCGGGCACGAGCGGCTGGCCGAGGAGGCCACCCGGCTGGGCTCCGACGTCCTCGCGGTCGGCACGACCTACGAGGCCGCGCGCATCAAGGACTGGTTCGGCGGTGACCTGCTCGTGCTGACGCCGTACCGGCGCGGCGAGGAGCCGGTGCCGCTGCCCGACCGGGTGATCCGCTCGGTGTCCTCGGTGGACGGTGTGTACGGCCTCGTGGGTGCCCGCGTCGTCATCGAGGTGATGTCCTCGATGAAGCGGCACGGGGTCAGCGAGCACGAACTGCCGCAGCTGCACTCCGCCATAGAGAACGTCCGGCTGGAGGGCTTCGCCATCCACCTGCCGCTGGACCGCACCGACGGCTCGGACGCGGTCGAGGAGGTCATCGGCTGGATGGACCGTCTGCGCGCGGCCCGGCTGCCGCTGCACACGATGTTCGTCAGCCATCTCAAGGCCGAGGAACTCGCCCGTCTCCAGCAGCAGTTCCCGCAGACCCGCTTCCGCGCCCGGATCGGGACACGGCTGTGGCTGGGCGACCACGAGGCCACCGAGTACCGCGGCGCGGTCCTCGACGTCACGCGCGTCTCCAAGGGCGACCGTTTCGGCTACCGGCAGCAGAAGACGGCCTCCGACGGCTTCCTGGTCGTCGTGGCGGGCGGCACCTCGCACGGGGTCGGCCTGGAGGCGCCGAAGGCCCTGCACGGCGTCATGCCGCGCGCCAAGGGCGTCGCCCGCGCCGGTCTGGCCACGGTGAACCGGAACCTCTCCCCGTTCGTCTGGGGCGGCAAGCAGCGCTGGTTCGCCGAGCCCCCGCACATGCAGGTCTCGATCCTGTTCGTGCCGTCGGACGCTCCCGAGCCGAAGGTCGGTGACGAGTTGGTCGCCCATCTGCGGAACACCACCACGCAGTTCGACCGGATCGTCGACCGCTGAGCCATCGCCGCTCCGGCGGCACCGAACACCACGAAGGCCGTACACGGACCACTCCGTGTACGGCCTTCGTGCGGGTGACTCCGGGCCTGTTCGCTCAGAGCGAACCCTCGGCGGGCTGCGGCTTGCCCCATTCCACCCGGGGCCCCTCGAACTGGACGGCCTGCCGGGGCGGACGGGCCGCCGCGCCCAGCACGAATGCGTCCTCGGCCCCGTCCAGGACCCCGCCGGAGGGGTCGTCGTCCCCGGCCCGGCGAACGGGATCACGGTCCGGCATGAGGATGTCGCGCACGACGACGGCGCACAGGTACAGCGTTCCGAGCAGATGCAGACCGATCGCCCAGTGGTAGCCGGCCGGTGGCAGTCCCTTGTGGGCGTCCCCGCTGGTCGTGTACGCGAGGTACATCCAGATGCCCAGGAAGTACGCCACCTCGCACGCCTGCCAGATGAGGAAGTCCCGCCACTTCGGCCGGGCGAGCACGGCGAGCGGCACCAGCCACAGGACGTACTGCGGCGAGTAGACCTTGTTGGTGAGGATGAACGCGGCGACGATCAGGAAGGCCAGTTGGGCGAACCGGGGCCGCCGCGGCGCGGTGAGCGTCAGCGCGGCCACGCCGGCGCAGCACAGCAGCATCAGCAGGGTGGCGAGGGTGTTCACGGTCTCGGTGCTCAGCGGGTCCGAGGAGTTCTGCGCCAGGATCAGCCAGAACGACCCGAAGTCGACGCCGCGCTCCTGGCTGAACCGGTAGAACTGCGACCAGCCGTCCCAGGCCAGGAGCATCACCGGAAGGTTCACGACCAGCCAGGAGACGACCGTGCCGCCCAGCGCGGCGCCGAACTGCCGCCATTTGCCGGCACGCCAGCACAGGACGAACAACGGGCCGAGCAGGAGGACGGGATAGAGCTTCGCCGCAGTGGCCAGGCCGAGCAGGATGCCGAAGGCGAGCGGGCGGCCCCGCGACCACATCAGCATCGCGGCGGCCGTGAGGGCGACGGCCAGCAGGTCCCAGTTGATGGTCGCCGTCAGCGCGACGGCGGGCGCCAGGGCGACGAGGAGACCGTCCCAGGGGCGCCGGGCGTGGGTACGGGCCACACAGACGGCGATGACGGCCGCGCAGATCATCAGCAGCCCGGCGTTGGCCATCCAGTACCACTGCTGCTGGTCCCGGACGCCGCCGCTGCCCGGGGTCAGCCAGGAGGCGACCTCCATGAAGACACCGGTCAGCACCGGGTACTCCAGGTACTTCATGTCGCCGGGGAGCTTGTCGAAGTAGGGCACGAGCCCGTCGGCGAAGCCTCGGCCCTGATACAGGTGCGGGATGTCCGAGTAGCAGGCGTTCGTGTACTGCGAGCTGGCGCCGACGAACCAGGAGCCGTTGTAGCAGGGCGCCTTCTGGACCATACCGAGGGCGAACATGCCGATGGCCACCAGCGCGACGATCCGCACGGGCGTCCACCAGGACGTCCCGAGCAGGGCGAGGCGCCCGATGGGGCCGCCGATCAGCTCGCTGCCGCGCGCGGCGACCCCGTCCTCCCTGGTCGGCCGCACCAGGTCCGGCTCATGCGTGCTCGTGGGCGTCGTCTCTGCACTGGGCATGGGGCACATCCTGCCGTACCCGGCCGGGAAGGGTGCGGGGACGAGGGAGAGGGCCGACTGCTTGTTTCACGTGAAACCGACGTTTCACGTGAAACATCCCCAGCGCGGCAGGCGCTGACGGGAGGCCCGCCGCGCCCTTGATCGCCGGCACCCCCGCGAAGGCGCCTGGAGGGGCCCGGGAAGGCCGAAGGCCGGTGACCGGCACCCTGTTGAGCGGGTACCGGCCACCGGCCTTCACACCTCGACTGGAGACTTCGGTCAGCCTCCTGGCCCGCCGAAGATTCCTCCATTGCCGTTGCCGTTGGTATTGCCTTCGCTGGTGCCTGTTTCCGTCTCCGTGGGCGTCGGCGGGGGGGTCACCCCTCCGTTGCCGCCGTTCTGCCCGCCGTTGTCGTTGTTGCACTGCCAGTCGAACTCACGGCAGGTCTCGGTCGGCGTCGGCGGCGGAGTCGTCTTGGTCACCGTGGGAGTCGGCGTCGGAGTCGGGCTCTCCTCCTGCGTCTCGGTCGGCGTGGGCACCACGGTCGGGGTGGGGGTGTCATTGACGATCTCACCCACCGGCTCGGCCGCGGGGAAGGGCTCCGGGGTACCGAAGCTCTTCATCGCCGGGATCATGTAGTCCCGCCAGATCTGCGCGGGGATGTCACCGCCGTAGACGGACGGCACACCACCGGTGCCGTTCATGGACAGCAGCTTGCCCTTGTCGGGATCCGTACGGAACAGCGTCACCGCCGTGGACAGCTCCCGCGTGTAGCCGACGAACCACGCCGACTTGTTCTCGTCGGTGGTACCCGTCTTGCCGGCCGCCGGGAAGCCGATGTCCGCGACCTTCTTGGCGGTGCCGTTCTTGACGACGTTCTGCAGGATGTCCGTCATGCTGTTCGCCACGTTCGACTCCATGGCGTTCTGCTTCTCAGGCGGCTCGAATCCCTTGACCGGCACACCGTCCTTGATCACCTTCGTGACCGAGTACGGCTCGTAGTGGATCCCGGAGTTGGCGAAGCTTCCGTACGCGTCCGCCATGCGAATGGCACTGGGAGTCGAGGTGCCCAGCGAGAAGGACACGTTGTTCATGTTGCCCTTGTCGAAGGAGCTCGGCGAGATACCGATGTCCTGGGCCAGCTTGCGCGTGTTGCCCAGGCCGACGTCGATGCCCAGCTGCGCGAAGGGGCCGTTGATCGACTGCTCCATGGCCTTGTAGAGCGTCACGTCGCCCCAGGCTTTGGTGCCCAGGTTCTTCTGCCGGAACGGCTTGCCGTTGTCGCCCATGATCGGCTCGCCGTTCTGGTCCTTGATCACCAGCAGGTCGTTGCCGTTGTACTTGGTCATCGGCGAGAGGGGCTTTCCGGCCGTCTCGTAGGTGCCGTACTTCATCGCCGCCGCCATCACGATGGGCTTCCAGGTCGATCCGACCGGCACACCCAGGGTGTTGGCGTTGTTGGAGTAGTGACCCTTGTTGTAGCCCGCGCCACCGTACAGGGCGACGATCGCCCCGCTCTTGGGATCGACCGAAGCGGCGCCGAACTGGACGTTCTTGTCCTTCTCGCGCTTCTTCGGGTCGAGGAACTTCTTCTCGGTCTTGTCCACCGCCTTCGCCAGGTCGTTGACCTTGTTCTTGTCGAAGGTCGTGTAGATGCGGTAGCCGCCCTTCTCCAGGTCCTCCGGAGAGAGGCCCGCCTTCTTGGCGACGTACTCCTTGGCGATGTCGATGAGGTAGCCGGACTGCCCGGACAGGTTCGAGCTCTGCTTCTTGAGTTTGGGGAACTGCGTGGTCTTGGCCCGGTCGGCCGCACCCATGCGTCCGACCGAGACCATGCGGTCCAGAATCCACGACCAGCGTTCCTTGGCCCGCTTGATGTTCAGGTCCGGTGAAGCGTTGGCCCCCACACCCCCGTCGGGGTTGTAGAAGTTCGGGCCCTTGAGCACGGCGGCGAGGAAGACCGACTGCTCGGGGGTGAGCTTCGTGGCCTCCACGCCGAAGTACGCCTGCGCCGCGGCCTGGATCCCGTAGGCGTTCCGACCGTAGTACGCGGTGTTGAGGTAGCCGGCCAGAATCGAGTCCTTCGACATCTTCTGGTTGACCTTGATGGAGATGAACAGCTCCTTGAACTTGCGCGAGAGCGTCTGCTCCTGGCTCAGGAAGTTGTTCTTCACGAACTGCTGGGTGATGGTCGAACCACCCTGCGTGTCCCCGCCCTTGGCCATGTTGAAGATGGCCCGGCCGATACCGGCGGGGTCGACGCCCCTGTCCTCGTAGAAGGTCGCGTTCTCGGCGGAGACCACCGCGTCCTTGATCTCCCGGGGGATCTCCGCGTCGGTCACCAGCTGGCGGTTCGTCTGCCCGCCGGTCGCGGCCATCTGCTTGTTGTTCGACCAGTAGAAGACGTTGTTCTGCGCCAGCGCGGTGTCCTGCGTCTTGGGGATGCCCACCAAGGCGTAGCCGATGCCGGCCGCGGCGACCAGACCACCCATGAAGGCGATGAAGGCACCCGTGACGAGGCGCCACGACGGCATCCAGCGCGCCGCCCCGTACTTGCCCGCACGCGGATAGTCGATCAACCGCTTCTTGTCGGGTGGGCCCTGGCGCCCTCTGCCCCGTCCGGGGCCACCCGGTCCGCCCGGAGCGGCACGGCGGCCGCCCCGGGCCGGTTCGGCCGCTCTGCGGCGGCTTCCACTGCTCTTCTGGGCTGCCCGCCGGGCCTCGGCTCGGCCGCCGTAAGGACGGTCCTCGCCTCCCGAACCGCTGGGATCCGACTCGTACGAGTCGGAGGGAGATCCGGTGGCGCCTCGCGGTGCCGCTCGGCGACTGGCGGACGGGCCGGGCTGCCCGCGTCGGGCCGCGGCACGTCCGCCTTCCTGCGACGGCGGCGGTTTGCGACGGTGCTCGCTCATCGAACGACTACTCCTCGGGCAGGCGCACCCCTGGGCGCCCGGCAACGGCGACTGATTTCCGATCCCCCCGAAGTACGGATGCGGTCGCTTTCGCATTCACCCGTACCGCACCGGGGACCATGACGCCCCCCGGGCGCGACTTGGTTCCCGGTGCTTTGCATGGCGCACAGACTACGCACCGTCAAAGTCTGTCCAGTCCCCAACTTCACCTCAAATCAGGCAACTCGCTCCAGATGAATCGGTGATGTGATCCCGTTCACCATCTCCCCACTTGTCGCATCCGGAGGGCCGATCTATCGTCTAGATGTATCGAGTCGATACATCAGCGCGAGATAAGCGGGGAGGCGAGCGGATGAGCCGGCGTTCCGGGATCCTTGAGTTCGCCGTCCTCGGACTGCTCCGCGAGTCCCCGATGCACGGCTATGAGCTGCGCAAACGACTCAACACATCACTGGGCGTGTTCCGCGCCTTCAGCTACGGCACGCTCTACCCCTGCCTCAAGACGCTGGTCGCCAGCGGCTGGTTGATCGAGGAGCCGGGGAGCACGCCGGAGGACGCCCTCGCCGCACCACTCGCGGGGCGTCGCGCCAAAATCGTCTACCGGTTGACGGCGGAAGGTAAGGAGCACTTCGAGGAACTGCTCTCGCAGACCGGGCCCGACGCGTACGAGGACGAGCACTTCGCTGCCAGATTCGCCTTCTTCGGACGCACCCCCCAGGACGTGCGGATGCGCGTACTGGAGGGCCGTCGCAGCCGGCTGGAGGAGCGCCTGGAGAAGATGAGCGCCTCTCTGGCGCGCACCCGGGAGCGCCTCGACGACTACACGCTTGAGCTCCAGCGCCACGGGATGGAGTCCGTGGAGCGCGAAGTGCGCTGGCTGAACGAGCTCATCGAGAGCGAGCGGGCCGGGCGGGACCTCAGAGGTCCCGCCTCCGGTGAGCCCGGCTCGCGCGACACCACATCTGGAGCGCCGGGCGGCCTGCCCCGGCCGGGGAATTCCTCCCGGCCGGATACGCCCGACGACACCGCCACGTGAGATCCACTCAGGACCTCACTCGTACACACAGGGAGCAACCGGAATGGGTTCGGTTCGCGTAGCCGTCGTCGGCGTGGGCAACTGCGCGGCGTCGCTGGTTCAGGGAGTCGAGTACTACAAGGACGCCGACCCGGCGTCCAGGGTCCCCGGCCTGATGCACGTGCAGTTCGGTGACTACCACGTCCGTGACGTGGAGTTCGTCGCCGCCTTCGATGTCGACGCGAAGAAGGTCGGCCTCGACCTCGCGGACGCCATCGGCGCCAGCGAGAACAACACGATCAAGATCTGCGACGTGCCGCGCACCGGGGTGACCGTCCAGCGCGGCCACACCCTCGACGGCCTCGGCAAGTACTACCGCGAGACCATCGAGGAGTCCGCCGAGGCCCCGGTCGACATCGTCCGGATCCTCAAGGACAAGCAGGTCGACGTGCTCGTCTGCTACCTGCCCGTGGGCTCCGAGGACGCGGCGAAGTTCTACGCGCAGTGCGCCATCGACGCCAAGGTCGCCTTCGTCAACGCCCTTCCGGTCTTCATCGCCGGAACGAAGGAGTGGGCGGACAAGTTCACCGAGGCCGGTGTCCCGATCGTCGGCGACGACATCAAGTCCCAGGTCGGCGCGACGATCACGCACCGCGTCATGGCGAAGCTGTTCGAGGACCGGGGCGTCGTCCTGGACCGCACGATGCAGCTGAACGTCGGCGGCAACATGGACTTCAAGAACATGCTGGAGCGCGACCGTCTGGAGTCCAAGAAGATCTCCAAGACGCAGGCCGTCACCTCGCAGATCCCCGACCGCGACCTCGGCGAGAAGAACGTCCACATCGGTCCGTCCGACTACGTCGCCTGGCTCGACGACCGCAAGTGGGCCTACGTCCGCCTGGAGGGCCGTGCCTTCGGTGACGTCCCGCTGAACCTGGAGTACAAGCTCGAGGTCTGGGACTCCCCGAACTCCGCCGGTGTCATCATCGACGCCCTGCGTGCCGCGAAGATCGCCAAGGACCGCGGCATCGGCGGCCCGATCCTCTCGGCGTCGAGCTACTTCATGAAGTCCCCGCCGGTCCAGTACTTCGACGACGAGGCCCGTACGAACGTCGAGAAGTTCATCAAGGGCGAGGTCGAGCGCTAACTCGACCTGGCGCGGTGCGCGGCCGAGCCGTGGGGGCGGTGTGCCCCGAGCACGCGACGCCGCATCAGAACGCTCCTGCCAGAGCTGTTGAGGGTCCCCGGGTTGGACTGCCCGGGGACCCTCGCCGTATGTGAGGCTGGGCCCATGTCCGTCGTCAGCGATCTCCGGGTCCTGCTGCGCTTCCGGGACTTCCGGCGCCTGCTGACCGTACGCCTGCTCTCCCAGGGCGCCGACGGCGTCTACCAGACCGCGCTCGCCACGTACGTGGTCTTCTCCCCGGAGAAGCAGACCTCGCCCGCCGCGGTGGCGTCGGCGATGGCCGTACTGCTCCTGCCGTACTCCCTGGTGGGCCCCTTCTCGGGTGTCCTGCTGGACCGCTGGCGCCGCCGCCAGGTCCTCCTGTACGGCAGCCTGCTGCGCACCCTGCTGGCCTCGGCCACCGCCCTGCTGATCGTGAGCGGGGTGCCGGACTGGCTCTTCTACGTCTCCGCGCTGTGTGTCACCGCCGTCAACCGCTTCGTGCTGTCCGGCCTGTCCGCCGCGCTGCCCCGCGTCGTCGACGGGGAACGGCTCGTCGTGGCCAACTCCCTCTCCCCGACCGCCGGAACCCTCGCCGCGTCGCTGGGCGCCGGTCTGGCGTTCGTCGTCCGGCTCGTGGTCTGGGACTCCGATGCCGCCGTGGTGCTCCTCGGGGCCGCCCTGTACCTGTGCGCGGCGCTGGCGTCCCTGCGCATGACGCGGGAACTGCTCGGCCCTGACCACGCGTTGGTGCGCCGACGCCTGTCGTCGGCCCTCTCCGGGACCGTACGCGACCTTGGGGAGGGCGTACGGCACCTGGCGGCTCCGCCCCGGCGTGAGGCCGCCTGGGCGCTGCTGACGATGACTCTGATGCGGTTCTGCTACGGCGCCCTGCTGGTCATGCTGCTGATGCTCTGCCGGTACGCCTTCACGTCGAGCACCGATGACGGACTCGCCCTGCTGGGGCTGGCCTTGGGAGTCTCCGCCGCGGGCTTCTTCGCCGCGGCCCTGGTGACTCCCTGGTCGGCGGGGCGGCTGGGGCCGGGCCGCTGGATCGCGGTGTGCGCGGCGACGGCGGCCGTCCTGGTACCGGCCCTCGGTCTGCCCTTCGCGGCGGCGCCGATGCTGGTGGCGGCCTTCGTCCTGGGCCTGGCGACGCAAGGGGCGAAGATCGCGACGGACACCATCGTGCAGTCGGCGGTCGACGACGGCTTCCGCGGCCGGACCTTCTCCGTCTACGACGTGCTCTTCAACGTCGCCTTCGTGGGTGCCGCCGGAGTGGCCGCCCTGGTACTGCCCCCTGACGGTCGTTCGGCCCTTCTGGTTGTCGCGGTCGCCGTCGTCTACGCGGCGGTTGCGGTGGCTATGACCCGCTTCGAGCATCGTTCTGTGTCACATCAATGACACAGAGCCATTCCCGGCCGCGGAGTTGTCAGTGGCGGGCGGTAGCTTACGTGCGTCTTACATCGCGCATTGTTCGCGATCACGCACCCATGTTCTAGGGGGACCCCAAGTGACAACTCCGCCTCAGGGAAATCCATTCGCCCAGGGCCAGAACCCGTACGCCCAGCCTCAGGGCCAGGCCCCGCAGCCGCAGCAGCCGGGACAGCCGGGCTTCCCTCCGCAGGGCGGGGGTCCCTTCGCGCCGCTTCCGCCGCAGCCGCCGCGCCGCAGGCCGAGCTTCAAGGCGATCAAGAACATCCTGCTCGTCGTGGTCGTCGCCACGGTGGCGATCGTCGGCTACATAGCCAGCCTGGATGACGCGGACACCGCCGCGGTCGGCGACTGCCTGAAGTCCACCTCGTCGTCGTCCTCGACGGACGCCGAGATGGAGGTCGTGGACTGCAACTCCTCCGGGGCGGAGGCCAAGGTGCTCAAGAAGGTCAAGGGCACCTTCACCTCGCTCACCGCGGAGTCCGAGTGCCGCAAGGTCAGCGGCGCGACCAGCTTCTACGCCCAGACAGGCGACGGCGCCAACTTCCTGCTGTGCCTGTCGGACGTGTGATCTGACGCCACAGAGACCGAGGGGCGGTGTTTCACGTGAAACACCGCCCCTCGTTCGCGCTCCGCGGGGGCATGTTTCACGTGAAACATGCCCCCGTTCCCGGTCGCCTCAGTCCTGCTCGGCCCACCACTCCTTGAGTGCCGCGACCGCCGCGTCGTGCTCCATCGGCCCGCTCTCCAGCCGAAGCTCCAGAAGGTGCTGATAGGCGCGGCCGATGACCGGGCCCGGACCGACGCCCAGGATCTCCATGATCTGGTTGCCGTCGAGGTCCGGGCGGATGGAGTCGAGCTCCTCCTGCTCCTGGAGCTGCCCGATCCGCTCCTCCAGGCCGTCGTAGGCGCGGGACAGCGCGGACGCCTTGCGCTTGTTGCGCGTCGTGCAGTCCGAGCGGGTCAGCTTGTGGAGCCGGCTCAGCAGCGGACCGGCATCCCGGACGTAGCGGCGCACGGCGGAGTCCGTCCATTCACCGGTGCCGTAGCCATGGAAGCGAAGGTGGAGTTCCACCAGCCGCGAGACGTCCTTCACCAGCTCGTTGGAGTACTTGAGCGCCGTCATGCGCTTCTTCGTCATCTTCGCGCCCACCATCTCGTGGTGGTGGAAGGAGACCCGGCCGTCCTGCTCGAAGCGACGGGTGCGGGGCTTGCCGATGTCGTGCAGCAGGGCGGAGAGCCGCAGCGTCAGGTCGGGGCCGTCCTCCTCCAGTGCGATCGCCTGCTCCAGGACGATCAGCGAGTGCTCGTAGACGTCCTTGTGCCGGTGGTGCTCGTCGCTCTCGAGGCGCAGGGCCGGCAGCTCGGGCAGGACATGCCCGGCCAGGCCGGTGTCGACCAGCAGAGTCAGACCCTTGCGCGGGTGGGCGGAGAGGACCAGCTTGTTCAGCTCGTCCCGCACCCGCTCGGCGGAGACGATCTCGACCCGTCCCGCCATCTCCGTCATGGCCGTGACGACCTCGGGAGCCACCTGGAAGTCGAGTTGCGCGGCGAAGCGGGCCGCACGCATCATGCGCAGCGGGTCGTCCGAGAAGGACTCCTCAGGGGTGCCCGGTGTGCGCAGCACACGCTCCGCGAGATCCACCAGCCCGCCGTACGGGTCGACGAACTCCTTCTCCGGCAGAGCCACGGCCATGGCGTTCACGGTGAAGTCGCGACGGACGAGGTCCTGCTCGATCGAGTCGCCGTAGGACACCTCGGGCTTGCGGGAGGTCCGGTCGTACGCCTCCGACCGGTAGGTGGTCACCTCGATCTGATAGCCGTCCTTCTGCGCCCCCACCGTGCCGAAGGCGATGCCGACCTCCCACACGGAGTCGGCCCACGGCCGCATGATCTTCAGTACGTCCTCGGGGCGGGCCCCGGTCGTGAAGTCCAGATCGTTGCCGAGCCGGCCCAGCAGCGCGTCCCGTACCGATCCGCCGACCAGGGCGAGGGAGAACCCTGCCTCCTGGAAGCGTCGGGCGAGATCGTCGGCGACAGGGGCGACCCGCAGCAGTTCCGTGAGCGCGCGGTGCTGCGCCTCGCTCAGGGCGCTGGGCTTTTCTTCGTTGGCGTTCGGCACAACAGAAGAGGGTACGTGGCCATGACGTCCGCGAGCGCCTCCATTGAATGCGCACAATCACGGGACGGACACCTCTCCCGATACACCCACAAGATCAGCTCTTGCCCCGTAAGAATGCGCTCCTCGCCATAGCGGAACATTCAGGACAGTGCGGCCGCCCGAGTCGATCACGCGAAGGGAACCGCGGCACTTCCCCTCAGCGCGCATCGTTACCATGCGTGGACGCACATTCCGACGACCACTGACGACGAGGGACGGGCGAGCGCGTGGCCGAGGCGGCAGACTTCCAGGGGACCAGTGCCTCACCTGCCCGCCGGTGGCTGCGGCGCACCGGGACACTGCTCGCCGGCGCGCCCCTGCTGGCAGGTCTGCTCCAGCTGCCCGCGGCCGGTCCGGCCCAGGCAGCCGGACCGGAATCGCTCCAGGCCGCGGCGGACTCCGGCTCGGTCTCCGTCGCTGTGGATTCGCTCACTCCCAGCGTCCCCGGCAACGGTGACACGGTCACCGTGACCGGCACGGTGACCAACAAGGGCAAGCGGGCCGTCACGGACGCGCAGGTGGACCTGCGGCTCGGGACCTCGCTGGACACGCGCTCGTCCATCGACGCCGTCACCCGGCGCACCGCCTACCAGCCGGGCGTCGACGGGGCGCCGGTGGGCGGAAAGTACGTGAAGGAGTTCTCCAAGCTCGTTCCGGGCGTCTCCCAGACCTTCAGCATCTCCGTGCCCACCGGCAAGCTGGACCTCGGCGGGCAGGGCGTCTACCCCCTCGCCGTGTCGCTCTCCGGCGAGACGACGGCGCAGCCCTGGCAGCAGGTGCTCGGCATCGAGCGGACCTTCCTGCCCTGGCAGCCCGACGGGGCCGACACCAAGACGCGGACGACGGTCCTGTGGCCGCTCCTCTCCACCTCGCACATGACGGCCGAGACCGGTTCGGACGAGTCGCAGACGCCGGTCTTCAGCGACGACGAACTCGCCAAGGAGATCGCCCCCGGCGGCCGGCTCCAGCAGATGGTGTCACTGGGCAGGCAGCTCGACGTCACCTGGGTGATCGACCCCGATCTGCTGGCCTCCGTGGACGCGATGACGGAGAGCTACCGCGTCCAGGCCGAGGGTGGCCGGACGACACCGGGCACCGGCGGGGAGGCGGCCCGGCAGTGGCTGACCCAGCTGCAGCAGGCGGTGCAGGACAAGGAGGTCGTCGCCCTGCCCTTCGGCGACCCGGACCTGGCCTCCCTCGCCCACAACGGCACCGGCGTCACCGGCTCGCTGAGCCACCTCAAGGAGGCGACGGACGTCGCGTCCGCCACGGTCGAGTCGATCCTCCACGTGAAGCCGGCGACCGACTTCGCCTGGCCCGTGAACGGCGCCGTCGACCCCTCCATCGTCAAGGTCGCCACCTCCGCCGGAGCCGACAAGCTGATCGCCCGCAGCGACAGCCTGGCGGAGAACGGCGGCCTGCCCTACACGCCTTCCGCGGCCCGCCCCATCGGCGGTGGTACGACGGCCGTGGTGGCGGACGCGCGCATGTCGACCGCGTTCCAGGGCGATCTGACCCGGGCGTCGCGGTCGACGCTCGCCGTCCAGAGCTTCCTGGCCCAGAGCCTGGCCCTCAACCTCCAGACGAACGACGAGCGCAGCATCGTCGTCGCACCGCAGCGGATGCCGTCCGCGAGTCAGGCCCAGGCGATGGCCGAGGCGGTGACCGCCCTGCAGGGCGGCACCTGGTCCGCCTCCCAGGACCTGACGGCGGCCGCCGCGGCCGAGCCCGACTCCGCCGCCGCCACGAGGGTGCCCCCGGCCTCGCGGTACCCGTCCGCGCTGCGCAAGCAGGAGCTGCCGCGCGCGGCCTTCCAGCAGATCGCGACGACGAAGGAGAAGCTCGACCGGTTCAAGGTGATCCTCAGCAAGCAGGCGCGCGTGGTGACCCCCTTCGGGCGGGCCATGAACCGGGAGATGTCGACGTCCTGGCGCGCCCGCGCGGCCGAGGCCGCCGACTACCGCGACAGCGTCGAGGCATACGTCGACACCCTCGCCGGCCAGGTCACCCTGATCGACAAGTCCGAGACCAAGCTCTCCGGACGCAGCGCCACGATCCCCGTGACCGTCCAGAACAACCTGGTCCAGGGCGTCGATCACCTGGTGCTGCGGCTGACCTCCACCAGCCCGAGGCGTCTGGAGATCGGCGGCGAGGTCTTCTCCGAGCAGCCGGTCACCGTCTCCGGCGGTCACAGCCAGACGGTGAAGTTCCCCACGTCGGCACAGGCCAACGGCAAGGCCACGGTGATCGCCCAGCTGTACACCCAGGACGGCCAGGCCTACGGTGCTCCCGTCCGCTTCGACGTGAAGGTCACCGAGATCACGGCCACGGTGATGCTGGTGATCGGCGGCGGCTTCCTCCTGCTCGTGCTCGCCGGGTTCCGTATGTACACCCAGCGCAAGCGGGCCGCGGCGCGTGACGCCGAGGAGGACGGTTCCCCGGCGCGGGAGGAGGCCGAGGGCGAATCGGAGAACCCGGAAGGCCCCGACGCGCGTCTCACGTCCGAGGAACTGTTCGATCAGGAGTCGGACACCGGTACCCGGGCAGCGGGCCCGGAGCAGCCGAGTGACCCTGCACCGGACACCGCAGCGGAAAGCGCAGACCCCTCCGGCACGGGTGAGAGAGTGGACCGTTGAGCGATGTCGGGGCCGGTGGGCCCGGGACGATGAGGTGGGGTAAGCCATGAACGCGCCGTACGACGGTGACCGCGGCCGGGCCGCGGGCAGCTCGGGGCACCCCGAGGGCCCGCCGCCCGAGCACGGCCAGGTACCGCCGCAGCACCCGGCGGACATGTACCTCCAGGACGCCTACGACCAGGACACCTACCGGGCTCAGGAGCTCTCCGCCCAGGACCCGGTCGCCGAGGCGCTCTACGACCGTGCCGCGCACCCTCCGCCGCCGCCGGGGACGTACCAGCCCCAGCAGCCCCTGTACTCCCAGCCGCCCCAGTCCCCGTACGCCCCCGACCCGAACGTGTGGGCGCAGACCCCCGCCCCGGAGCCCGAGGGCCCGACGCAGTACCTGCCGTACGGCGACGACCCCCGTACGACTCAGTACGTGGGCGTCGACGACCTCGTCTCGCGCTCGGCAGGGGAGCGTCAGGAGCACGACGCCTTCGCGCATCTCTTCCGGGACCAGCAGCAGGGCGGCGCCGCGCAGCAGTACCAGCCGCCGGCGGTTCCCGCTCCGGCCGCGCCCGCGGGCCCGGGTGCACCGGCCGCCGTCTCCGCCGAGGCCGCCGCCGCACCGGCGCCGGCCCCCGCTCCCGTCGCGAAGAAGGGCGGGCGGGCCGGGGGTCTGCTGAAGTCGAGCGCCGTGATGGCGGCGGGCACCATGGTGTCGCGCCTCACCGGATTCGTCCGGTCCGTGATGATCGTCTCGGCGCTGGGCCTGGGACTGCTCGGCGACTCCTTCCAGGTCGCCTACCAGCTGCCCACCATGATCTACATCCTGACCGTCGGCGGCGGCCTGAACTCCGTGTTCGTGCCGCAGCTCGTGCGCGCCATGAAGGACGACGAGGACGGCGGCGAGGCCTACGCCAACCGCCTGCTGACGCTCGTCATGGTCGCGCTGGCCTCGCTCACGGCGCTCGCCGTGTTCGCCGCGCCGTACCTGGTGAGCGCGTTGTCGCCGTCGGTCGCCGGAGACCCTGCGGCCAACGAGGTGGCCGTCACCTTCACCCGCTACTTCCTGCCCTCGATCTTCTTCATGGGCGTGCATGTGGTGATGGGTCAGATCCTCAACGCGCGGGGCCGGTTCGGCGCGATGATGTGGACCCCGGTACTGAACAACATCGTCCTCATCGTGACCCTCGGCATGTTCCTGTGGGTGTACGGCACCGCCGAGCACTCCGGCATGCAGGTCACGAACATCCCGCAGCAGGGCCAGCGCCTGCTCGGCATCGGCGTGCTGCTCGGCCTCGTCGTCCAGGCCCTGGCGATGATCCCCTACCTGCGCGAGACGGGCTTCCGGCTCCGGCTGCGCTTCGACTGGCGGGGTCACGGCCTCGGCAAGGCCGCCATGCTGGCCAAGTGGACGATCCTGTTCGTCCTCGCCAACCAGGCGGGCGCCCTCGTCGTCACCCAGCTCTCCACCGCGGCCGGAATCGCCTCGGACGTCAAGGGCACCGGGTTCGCCGCCTACGCCAACGCCCAGCTCATCTGGGGCCTGCCCCAGGCCATCATCACCGTCTCGCTGATGGCCGCCCTGCTGCCGCGCATCTCGCGCTCGGCCGCCGAGGACGACCCCGGCGCCGTGCGTGACGACATCTCACAGGGCCTGCGCACCACGGCCGTGGCGATCGTGCCGCTCGCCTTCGGGTTCGTCGCGCTCGGCATCCCGATGTGCACCCTGATGTTCGGCTCCTCGGGCACCAGCGAGGCCACGAACATGGGCTTCATGCTGATGGCCTTCGGCCTCGGCCTGATCCCCTACTCCGTGCAGTACGTGGTCCTGCGAGCGTTCTACGCCTACGAGGACACCCGGACCCCCTTCTACAACACGGTCATCGTCGCCGCCTGCAACGCCGTTGCCTCCGCGCTCTGTTTCCTCCTCCTCCCGGCGCGCTGGGCCGTGGTCGGCATGGCCGCCTCGTACGGCCTGGCCTACGCCATCGGCGTCGGGGTCGCCTGGCGGAGGCTGCGCATCAAGCTGGGCGGCGACCTGGACGGTGCCCGCGTGATGCGGACCTACGCCCGGCTCTGCATCGCCTCGGTGCCCGCGGCGCTGCTCAGCGGGGCGGCCTGCTACGGCATCGCCCAGGCCCTCGGACAGGGCGCCTTGGGTTCCGCCGCCGCTCTTGTGGCGGGTGGGGCGGTACTCCTCGGAACCTTCTTCGTCGCGGCCCGCAGGATGCGTATCGAGGAGCTGAACTCACTGGTCGGCATGGTCCGCGGGCGCCTGGGTCGTTGAGGTAGGGGTACGCGCACAACCATCGTCCGCCATCGTGTGTCGTGCATAGCGGCGGACTGTGGGCACAATTGGGTTCGGCGTCGGACTGCGCGCACGGTGGCTGATGGCGCGCTACGGATGGGGAGGCAGGAACGACGGTGGCGGAACGGAGCACGGCTGCCGTCGACGTGGCAGACAACAGCGGCGACGAGCCGCTGACCGCTCAGGCGGACCAGTCCACGGCCGACGGGGTGGCCAAGAATCGGGAGCGGGACACGGACATCGACGAGGCACAGGGGAGCGGCGGGGCCGACGGCCTCGAGAAGGCCTCACCGCCCGAACTGCACAGCGGGCACAAGCTCGCCAGACGGTACCGCCTGGAGGAGTGCGTCACTCGTCTGGACGGATTCAGCAGCTGGCGTGCGGTCGACGAGAAGCTCCGTCGCGCCGTCGGTGTGCACATCCTGCCCGCCGACCACGCACGCGCCCGCTCGGTGCTGGCCGCGGCCCGCTCCTCCGCCCTGCTGGGCGACCCCCGCTTCGTCCAGGTCCTCGACGCCGTCGACGAGAACGACCTGGTCTACGTCGTCCACGAATGGCTCCCGGACGCCACCGAACTGACCGCCCTTCTCGCCTCCGGCCCGCTGGAGGTGTACGACGCCTACCAGATGGTCACCCAGGTGGCCGCGGCGATGTCCGCCGCCCACCGCGAGGGCCTGGCGCATCTCCGGCTCAACCCGAACGCCGTGCTGCGTACTTCGAGCGGACAGTGGCGCATCCGCGGCCTCGCCGTGAACGCCGCGCTGCGCGGGATCAGCTCCGACACCCCGCAGCGCACCGACACGGAGGCGATCGGCGCCCTGCTGTACGCCTCGCTCACCCAGCGCTGGCCCTACGAGGACGACGCCTACGGACTGTCCGGGCTGCCCAAGGACGTCGGCCTGATCGCACCCGACCAGGTGCGTGCCGGCGTCCACCGGGGGCTGTCCGAGCTCGCCATGCGGGCACTCGCCAACGACGGTGCCACCGCCTCGCGGCACGAGTCCGCGTGCACCACGCCCGAGGAACTGGTCAAGGCGATCGGCGAGATGCCCCGCATCCGCCCGCCGGAGCCGTCGTTCACCGCGCCCCCGGACTACCAGCGCACGACCTATCAGCAGGGCACGTACGGCCGTCAGGCGCCGCGCCCCGGCGCCGCCCAGCCGGTGCCGACGCCGCCGCCCCCGCTGCAGAGCCGTACCGGCAAGGTACTGAAGTGGGCCGTCTCGGCCCTGCTCATCGCCGCCCTCGGTCTGGGCAGCTGGCAGCTCGCGGACGCGCTCATGGAACAGGGCAAGACGCCCGAGGACAACAACCAGACGCAGACGACGGACGGCGACGACAAGAGCCCGGTGAAACCGGCCGCCGCCAAGCCGATCGCCATCAGCGCCGCCCGTGACTTCGACCCGTTCGGCGCCGACGGCTCCGAGAAGCCGACGGACATAGGGAAGGTCTTCGACAACAACGCCGCCACGTACTGGCAGACGGACTACTACCTGAGCGCCGACTTCGGGCGGCTGAAGTCCGGTGTCGGCGTCATCGTCGACCTGGGCAGGGCCCAGCGGGTCGGAAAGGTCACCGTCACCTTCCAGGGCCACACGTCCGTCGAGCTGCGGGCCGCCTCCGGTGACCCGGGCGCGGCGCCCACGACCTTCGACGCGTACACCAAGGTCGCCGAAGCCGGCGGTACGACGGTCACGCTCAAGCCGGGCAAGGAACTCACCTCCCGCTACCTTCTGGTCTGGCTGACCAAGCTGCCGCTGACCGACCAGGGTCAGTACCGGGGCCGAGTGGCTGAGATCAAAGTGACCAGCTGAAGCCGAGGGGGGAGGGGATCCGATGGCCGAGTCAACCGGATACGACGGAGTCAGCGATCGGGACCTGCTCGCCCGCCATGTCGAGGGCGACCACGACGCCTTCGGTGAGATCGTGCGACGCCACCGTGATCGGCTCTGGGCGGTGGCCCTGCGGACGCTCGGCGACCGCGAGGAAGCCGCTGACGCCGTGCAGGACGCCCTCGTGTCCGCCTACCGGGCCGCCCACACCTTCCGGGGCCAGTCGGCCGTCACGACCTGGCTGCACCGGATCACGGTGAACGCCTGCCTCGACCGCGCCCGCAAGACCGCGTCGCGGAAGACCTCCCCCGTCGACGACACCGAGCGCCTGGAACAGCTGCTGGAGCCCCACGAGGAGGCGTCGGCGCCCGCGGAACGCAACGACCTCCACCGGCAGCTCCTGGAGGCCCTCGGCACGCTGCCCCCCGACCAGCGGGCGGCACTCGTCCTGGTGGACATGCAGGGGTACCCGGTCGCGGAGGCGGCCGCCGTGCTGGACGTGCCCACCGGCACCGTGAAGAGCCGGTGTGCGCGCGGCAGGGCCAGACTGCTGCCCCTCCTGACGCATCTCCGACCGGAGAGTCCAGGGGGCGGCAAGGACGCCGGCGGAAGGCGGAACCGGACGGAGGGGACATCCGTCCCACCGGCAGCGGGTCCACGAGCCACAGGCCGGGACGCGGACCCGCGCGAGGCCGGGCCGAGCGATTCAGCTGCTGTGAAGGGCGGAGGTGGGCGAGCGTGACATCCACGACGGACATGGCCGGGCACCCGGACGTCGCCGAGCTCTCCGACCTCACCGAGGGCCTGCTCCCGCCGTCCAGGACCGCGGAGCTGGAGCGTCACCTGGAGCAGTGCGAGCTGTGCGCGGACGTCCACGCCTCACTGGAGGAGATCCGTGGTCTCCTGGGCACCGTCCCCGGTCCGCTCCGGATGCCCGACGACGTCGCCGACCGGATCGATGCCGCACTCGCCGCGGAGGCTCTTCTCGGCGTCCCCGCCTCTGGTGAGGCCGAGACGGCGTCGAGTGGTGAGCGGGTCGGTGAAGGTGCGGACGAGGAGCCGCATGTTTCACGTGAAACATCGGCGGCGACCCGCCCGGTGGGCCGTGCCCGCTCCTCGACCACCGGCCCCGGCCGCAAGGACCGCAAGCGGGCCGGGCGCCGCAAGGTCGTCCTCGGAGCCGCGTTCACGGCTGCCGCACTCGGCCTCGGCTCGGTCCTGCTGACCACGCTTGTGGGGGGCGGCGGCTCCGGCCCGGCGGCCGAGGGCGGACAGAGCGGCAATGACACCTTCTCCGCGTCGAAGCTGGAGAAGAACGTCAGCACTCTGCTCGCGACGAGTGAGCCCTCGCCGAACGCTTCCCGAGGACCGGACCGCAGCATGGGCATCGCGGGCCGGCCGGACAGCGAGAGCCCTCAGATCCTGCGAGAGATCACCGTGCCGGACTGCGTCCGCCAGGGCCTCGGCCGCAGTGACGCGGCCCTCGCCGCGGAGCAGGGCCGCTACCAGGGCAAGGACGCGCTCCTCGTCGTCCTGCCCGACACATCCGACGTCAGCCGGGTCACCGCCTATCTGATGGACGCGACCTGCGTGAAAACCAAGTCTCCGGCCAAGGCCAAGATCCTCCTGACGGAGTCCTTCCCGCGCTCCTGACGCACAGGCGGTTCGTCCCCGTCGCGAGGGGCAACTCCCTCCTGTGCGGCATGACCGTGTGCCCGGACACAGTGGGAATGCGCGCCCCTTAGGATCCGTTGGGTGGGGTGAGAGTTCCCAACGGGCTCCCACCGGTCCGACGATGTATTCCAGAGACGAGGAATCAAGCCGTGAGCGACGTCCGTAACGTGATCATCATCGGCTCCGGGCCCGCCGGCTACACGGCAGCGCTCTACACCGCGCGCGCGTCGCTGAAGCCGCTGGTCTTCGAGGGCGCCGTCACCGCCGGTGGTGCGCTGATGAACACCACCGAGGTGGAGAACTTCCCGGGCTTCCAGGACGGCATCATGGGCCCCGAGCTCATGGACAACATGCGCGGTCAGGCCGAGCGCTTCGGAGCCGAACTCGTCCCGGACGACATCGTCAGCGTCGACCTCACCGGCGAGATCAAGACCGTCACGGACACCGCGGGCACCGTCCACCGGGCGAAGGCCGTCATCGTCACCACCGGCTCGCAGCACCGCAAGCTCGGGCTGCCGAACGAGGACGCGCTCTCCGGCCGTGGCGTCTCCTGGTGTGCCACCTGTGACGGCTTCTTCTTCCGGGAGCAGGACATCGCCGTCATCGGTGGCGGTGACACCGCGATGGAGGAGGCGACGTTCCTTTCGCGCTTCGCCAGGTCCGTGACGGTCGTCCACCGCCGGGACACCCTGCGTGCCTCCAAGGCGATGCAGGACCGCGCCTTCGCCGACCCGAAGATCAAGTTCGTCTGGGACAGCGAGATCGCCGAGGTCCAGGGCGAGCAGAAGCTCTCCGGTCTGAAGCTGCGCAACGTCAAGACCGGCGAGCTCTCCGACCTGGCGGTCACCGGTCTGTTCATCGCGATCGGCCACGACCCTCGCACCGAGCTGTTCAAGGGTCAGCTGAAGCTGGACGAGGAGGGCTACCTCAAGGTGGACGCCCCCTCCACCCGCACCAACCTGACCGGCGTCTTCGGCGCGGGCGACGTCGTCGACCACACCTACCGCCAGGCGATCACCGCGGCCGGCACCGGCTGTTCCGCCGCGCTCGACGCCGAGCGCTACCTCGCCGCCCTGGCGGACGAGGAGAAGGCCGAGCCCGAGAAGACCTCTGTCTGACCCCGACCCACCCCACGCATCGCATAGTTAAGGAGCCCGCCGTGGCCGGCACCCTGAAGAACGTGACCGACGACTCCTTCGAGCAGGACGTCCTGAAGAGCGACAAGCCCGTCCTGGTGGACTTCTGGGCCGCCTGGTGCGGACCGTGCCGCCAGATCGCGCCGTCCCTTGAGGCGATCGCCGCCGAGTACGGCGACAAGATCGAGATCGTCAAGCTGAACATCGACGAGAACCCGGGTACGGCCGCCAAGTACGGCGTCATGTCCATCCCGACGCTGAACGTCTACCAGAACGGCGAGGTCGCCAAGACCATTGTCGGCGCCAAGCCGAAGGCCGCGATCGTCCGCGACCTTGAGGACTTCATCGCCGAGTGATGTTTCACGTGAAACACGAATGGGCCAACCCCCTCGGGTTGGCCCATTCGCTTTGATGCCTCAGCCGCTGGAGCTGTCCCGGGACACCAGGGCGTGCCAGACGCCGCCGGGCCTGCCCTGCGGGCGGACGACGCTACTTTCGAAACACGCCTTAGAGCGGTCGCAGTGCCGGTTCCTTCTGAACGGCGCCCAGCAGTCTGTCGAGCGCCATCTCGACGTCTTCCTTCCACGACAGCGTCGTGCGGAGTTCCAGGCGCAGGCGAGGGGACGTCGGATGCGGCCGGACCGTCTTGAAGCCCACGGCCAGCAGATGGTCCGCCGGCAGAACACAGGCCGGTTCCTTCCAGCGTGCGTCACCGAACGCCTCGATCGCCTTGAAGCCCCGTCGCAGCAGATCCTTGGCGACCGTCTGAACCATCACCCGGCCCAGCCCCTGCCCCTGGTAGCCCGGCATGATGAAGCCGGTCATCAACTGCACCGCGTCCGATGACACCGGGCTCGTGGAGAAGGCCGTCGAGCGGGGGACATACGCCGGCGGCGCGTAGAGCACGAAGCCCACCGGTACCTCGTCGATGTAGACGACCCGACCGCACGAGCCCCAGTCCAGCAGGACGGCGGAGATCCAGGACTCCTTCTCCACGGCCGAGGTGCCCGCCTTTACCGCGGCCTCACCACTGACCGGGTCCAACTCCCAGAAGACACACGAGCGGCAGCGCTGGGGAAGGTCCGGAAGGTTGTCCAGCGTGAGCGGTACGAGCCGGCGCCCCATGAAGGCTGTTCCTCGCTTCCTTCGCCCGCAGCACCGCGAGCGGCAGTCAGGGCGCTTCGTTCCTTGAGCAGGCTGCCGACGAACCCGCCGACCGCCCCGAGTCCAAGACCCGCGCTCACCAGTCCGGTGCGGCTCACCGTTCGCATGGCCCCCGCCTCTCTAAGAGGTCTGCCAGGTGGATGCGCCATACCCGCTCGCATCGTATCCAGCATGAGATTCCCTCGATACCGACTGAAAGCAAAGAGCGGGCCGTGTTCCGGTACACACCGGACACGGCCCGCTCAGCCGGACAGGAACCCGCATGGTCCCCTGCGGCCTCAGTCCTTCACGTCTTCCTCGGCATCGATGAGCAGACTCTTCTGAAGCGCCAGCTTCTCACCGGGAGCAAGCGTGCTGAGGATCCGCTCCAGATCGTCCGGGGAGGCGAACTCCACGGTGATCTTGCCCTTCTTCTGTCCGAGCTCGACCTTCACCCGGGTCTCGAAGCGATCCGAGAGACGCGTCGCCAAGTCGGACAGTGCCGGAGAAGGCACCGAGCCCGCGCGCGGGCCACGAGCACGCGTCGCCTTCTGCGGGCGCGAGCTCATCAGCTGCACGATCTCCTCGACGGACCGCACGGACAGCCCCTCGGCGACCACACGATAGGCCAACTGCTCCTGCTCCTCCGGGTCCTCCACGGAGAGCAGCGCCCGCGCATGGCCGGCCGAGAGCACCCCGGCCGCAACCCGGCTCTGGACCTTCGGCGTGAGCCTCAGCAGGCGCAGCGTGTTGGAGACCTGCGGCCGCGAACGGCCGATCCTGTCCGCCAGCTGATCGTGCGTGCAGTTGAAGTCCTTGAGCAGCTGATCGTAGGCGGCCGCCTCTTCGATCGGGTTCAGCTGTGCGCGGTGGAGGTTCTCCAGAAGGGCGTCCAGGAGAAGCTTCTCGTCATCCGTCGCCCGGACGATCGCGGGGATCGCCTCCAGGCCGGCTTCGCGGCAGGCCCGCCAACGACGCTCACCCATGATGAGTTCGTATCGGGCGGGACCGACCTGGCGTACGACGATCGGCTGGAGGAGGCCGACCTCCTGGATGGAGGTGACCAGCTCCTGGAGCGCGTCCTCGTCGAAGGTGTCGCGAGGTTGCCGCGGGTTCGGGGTGATCTGGTCGAGAGGAATCTCCGCGAAGTGCGCCCCCATCGGGGCTGCGGGAACCTCCTCGCTGACGAACGACGCCAGCTCCTCTGTTTCACGTGAAACAGGCGCCAGCGTGGCCACCTTGGCCGCGGCCACCCCACGGTCGTTCAGACCCGGGACAACGGCCGCGGACGTGGAAGCAGCGGCTCCCCCGACAGCCGGCGGCGGCACCGTCTTCTCCGTCGGCGCACTGGGGATCAGCGCGCCGAGGCCACGACCCAACCCCCTCCGTCGCTCGCTCACTGGATCCCCTCCACCATGCTCGGATTGTTCTGCGCGCCGAAGTGGGCGTTCGTCGGGTCGTAGGAGACACCGACCCCCTTCAGAGCGATTTCTCGCGCCGCCTCAAGATAAGACAAGGCACCGCTTGACCCCGGATCGTAGGTCAGCACCGTCTGCCCATAGCTCGGCGCCTCCGAGATACGGACGGAGCGGGGAATGCTCGTGCGCAGCACCTCATCGCCGAAGTGGGTGCGCACCTCGTCGGCCACCTGGGACGCAAGCCGTGTCCGGCCGTCGTACATGGTGAGCAGGATCGTCGAGACATGCAGGGCGGGGTTGAGATGCCCCCGCACCAGGTCGACGTTCCGGAGCAGCTGCCCCAGACCCTCCAGCGCGTAGTACTCGCACTGAATCGGGATCAGGACCTCCTGCCCTGCCACCATCGCGTTGACCGTCAGCAGGCCGAGCGAGGGCGGGCAGTCGATGAGGACGTAGTCCAGCGGCTGCTCATACGCCTGGATCGCCCTCTGGAGCCGGCTCTCACGGGCCACCAGGGACACGAGTTCGATCTCCGCACCGGCGAGATCGATCGTGGCGGGGGCGCAGAAGAGACCCTCGACATCGGGGACGGGCTGGACGACCTCGGACAGGGGCTTGCTCTCGACCAAGACGTCATAGATGGACGGGACTTCGGCGTGGTGGTCGATCCCCAGGGCCGTGGACGCGTTGCCCTGAGGGTCGAGGTCGATCACCAGGACACGGCTGCCGTGCAGGGCCAAGGACGCGGCAAGGTTGACAGTCGTCGTCGTCTTGCCCACGCCACCCTTCTGGTTGGCGACCACCATGACGCGGGTCTGTTCGGGTCGCGGCAGGCCCTCGCCCGCTCGGCCCAGAGCCTCTACCGCCAGTTGGGCGGCACGACCGATGGGAGTGTCGTCCATCGGGGGCGGTGTTTCACGTGAAACATCCGCCCCCATCGATTCGGTACGGGGACCGGGGACCGGATCGGTCATCGGTCCCGCGATGTTGGCGTCGGACCGCAAGGATTCACTCTCCTCGACTTCAGGCTCGCAATGAACAGAGCCTCCCATGCCTTCGGGGTCGCGAACCAGTGAGGCCGGTTGTTCTGTGGAGAAATCCACCTCTGTGGACAACTCCGTGCCCCTCACGGGGGACGGGACCTCATCAGAGGCTCCCTCTCTCAGCGAACCCAGGGGCTTTCGGTCACGTGGTTCGGCCGCAGCGCGGCCGCGGCTGATGATCCCGTGCAGCAATGAGCGACGTTTCACGTGAAACACGATGCACAGCAGCCGTGGCCGAATTGCCGCGACACTCCGGCATGGGCGGGTTGGCCAGCTTGTGTGGAGTACGTCTCGTCGTCAGGACGGATCAGCGGCGTCGGCGGGTCCGGCTCGTTCTGGCAGCCTTCGCTCGCTTCGCCGCGAACCGCACGCCGCCCGGACTCTCTCCGACCTCGACGCGCACGACCGTGGACATCGGATCGACGATGCCGTCACCTACATGGTGGATCGACGTCTCGACCGCGCCGAGTTTGCTGAGAGCCGTCGCCGCGCTCTTCAGCTCCTCCTCCGCGGCGTCTCCCTTGAGCGCCAGCATCTCGCCGTAGGGCCGCAGCAGGGGGATGCCCCAGGTGGCCAGCCGGTCCAGGGGAGCGACCGCGCGAGCGGTCACGACATGCACCGGAGTGAGCTTCCCCATGACCTCCTCAGCGCGGCCACGGACCACCGTCACATGCTCCAGGCCGAGCAACTCCACGACCTCCGTCAAGAAGGTCGTACGGCGCAGCAGAGGCTCCAGGAGGGTGATCTTCAGGTCCTCGCGGACCAGCGCCAGGGGGATGCCGGGCAGGCCGGCGCCGGAGCCCACATCGCACACGGTGACGCCCTCGGGCACGACCTCGGAGAGCACCGCGCAGTTCAGCAGGTGCCGCTCCCACAGTCGGGGCACCTCACGCGGGCCGATCAGACCACGCTGGACACCTGCCTCGGCGAGCAGTTCGGCGTAGCGGACCGCATCAGCGAAGCGATCGCCGAACACCTCACGTGCCTTGTCGGGCGCAGGGGGGAGCTCCGCTGCCTCCGTCACGGGGACCGTCCTTCCGTACCGCGTCGGCGCGGTGGGCGCCGACACCAGAACCACCAGAACTATCAGGCTGACAAAGTTCGGCCCCGTCTGCGGACAGACGGGGCCGGGTGAGCGTGGGGGCCGATCAGGCGGGCAGGACGACGACGAACCGCTGCGGCTCCTCGCCCTCGGACTCGCTGCGCAGCCCGGCCGACTTGACCGCGTCGTGCACGACCTTGCGCTCGAAGGGCGTCATCGGCTTGAGCTTCACGGGCTCGCCCGTGCTCTTGACCTCGGCGGCGGCCTTGGAGCCCAGCTCGGAGAGCTCGGCCCGCTTCTGGGCCCGGTACCCCCCGATGTCCAGCATCAGCCGGCTGCGGTCCCCGGTCTCCCGGTGCACGGCCAGGCGCGTGAGCTCCTGGAGCGCCTCCAGCACCTCGCCGTCGCGGCCGACCAGCTTCTGCAGGTCTCGGCCGCCGGCGTCGCTGATGATCGAGACAGCGGCGCGGTCGGCCTCGACGTCCATGTCGATGTCACCGTCGAGGTCGGCGATGTCCAGCAGACCCTCAAGGTAGTCGGCCGCGATCTCGCCCTCCTGCTCCAGGCGGGTCAGGGTGTCTGCACCCTCGACAGCGGCGGAGGTGGTGCCTTCCGTCACGGGATGGGCTCCTTCTTACTTCTTGGACGGGGACTTGGGGCGCTGCGGACCGCCCTTGCGCTGCCCGGACTGGGCCTTGCTGCGGGAACCGCCGCCGGGCTTCTGCGCGGGCTTCTTGGCCTCGCCGGACTGCTGGGCGTCCTCGGGCTGGTCGGACTTCGTCAGCGAGGTGGGCTCACCGGCCTGCTTGGTGCTCGTGGACTGGCGCTGCGACTTGCTCTGCCGCTTGGGCTGCTGCCGCTTGCCCGCGCCCGTGATCGGCGTACCGTCCTCGGTCTCGGTGGCGACGGACGCCTCGCTCCTGATCACGTTGCCGTCTGCCTGCGCGGCGAGGCTGACCTTGGCCAGACCGGTGATGAACTTGCGCTCGTACTCGTTGCGGTCGCGGCCCTTGGCGACGATGGCCTTGACGATGGCCTTCTCCCCGCGCCCACGGGTCTTGCCGTGCTGGGTGACGCGGTGGTGCAGGCGGTCCAGGTAGGCGGCCTGGGCCTTGGAGCCCGGGGTCGGGTTGTTGCGGATGACGTACATCTGCTGGCCCATGGTCCACACGTTGGTGGTCAGCCAGTAGACGAGGACACCGACCGGGAAGTTGATGCCGAAGACGGCGAACATGATCGGGAAGACGTACATCAGCATCTTCTGCTGCTGCATGAACGGCGTCTTCACCGTGGTGTCGACGTTCTTCGTCATCAGCTGGCGCTGGGTGTAGAACTGCGACGCCGACATCAGGACGATCATGACCGCGGTGACGATGCGGACCGTGGTGAGCGAGGCGTTGAGCGCGGCGACGTCGGAGGCGCTGTCGGTGAACTTGGCCGCCAGCGGGGCGCCGAAGATGTGCGCCTGCTGGGCGCTCTCCAGCAGGCGCTGGTTGATGACACCGATCGTCTTGTTGTTGGCGATGCTGTTCAGCACGCTGTACAGGGCGAAGAAGAACGGCGACTGCGCCAGGATGGGAAGGCACGAGGAGAGCGGGTTGGTGCCCGTCTCCTTGTACAGCTTCATCATCTCTTCGGACTGGCGCTGCTTGTCGTTCTTGTAGCGCTCCTGGATCTTCTTCATCTCGGGCTGGAGCGTCTGCATCGCCCGCGTCGCCTTGATCTGCTTCACGAAGAGCGGGATCAGGCAGATACGGATCAGGATCACCAGGGACACGATGGACAGGCCCCAGGCCCACCCGGTGTCGTCGCCGAAGATGGCGCCGTACACCTTGTGGAACTGGACGATGACCCAGGAAACGGGTGTGGTGATGAAGGTGAAGAGGCTGGCAATCGTGTCCACTAATCATGCTCCTTGGACATGGGACGGAGTCTCTGCGGCCGGGCTCGAGGGCGATGTCGCCTCGGTGGCCGGTTCGGCGGCGGAGGTCCCGCCCTTGCGTGCGCGCCAGGCGTTGCGCAGCAGTTCGTGCCACCGCGGGCGCTTGCGCGGGGGGACATGGTCCACACCGCCCAGCGACCACGGATTGCACCGCAGGATGCGCCAGGCGGTGAGCGCCGTGCCCTTGATCGCACCGTGCCGGTCGATCGCCGTGTAGCCGTAGTGAGAACACGACGGGTAGTACTTGCACACGGGCCCCAGCAATGGACTGATCGTCCACTGGTACAGCTTGATCAGGGCCAGCAGTGGGTACTTCATCGCGCGCCCCCTCCCAGGAGCCGCTGCAGAGCGGCATCGAGGTCTCGGGCCAGCTGTGCATGGTCGGCGTCACCCGCACCGGGCAGCGCTCGTACGACTACCAGGCTACCGGGGGGCAGCCGGTCGACTCGATCGCGCATCAGATGGCGAAGCCTGCGCTTCACCTTGTTCCGCACGACCGCGCCGCCGACAGCTTTGCTCACGACGAAACCCGCACGCGTCGGGGGAGCGCTCTCCCCAGGCGCGTGCGGGTCCGTGGCACCGCTACGAAGATGGACGACGAGGTGCTGGCGTCCTGCCCTGCGTCCTCGTCGGACCGCGGTCGCGAAGTCCTCGCGCCGCCTCAGCCGGTTCTCGGTGGGCAGCACGACGGCATGACCTGACCGGGATCAGGCGGACAGACGGGCGCGACCCTTGCTACGGCGGGACGCGAGAATCGCGCGGCCGGCACGGGTGCGCATACGCAGCCGGAAGCCGTGGGTCTTCGCGCGACGACGGTTGTTCGGCTGGAAGGTGCGCTTGCTCACTCGGGGGCTCCAGAGATAAATCGGGGGTTGCGGGTGCCGTCTTGGCTGTCACCGTGCGCCCACGAGTAGCTCTCGTTACGCCCGAGTGCACCGCTTACCGATCACCTGACGCGATCTGTGCCCATCGGAGGCAGGCGGCAGCAGCCATCGACAACTCGACCTGGTTACGGTACGCGCGGCTGCGCCGTCCGGTCAAACCAGCGGTCGCGGAGGGACACTGTCCACAGGCTGGGGACAACAACTTGAACCGTACCCGCCGCGCTGACTACCGTGGCCGGACTCCGATTCGTTCCCTTGTCCCCCTGAATCCTGATCCACCCCTCTGCTCCACCCCTGTGAATCCCGAACCGTCCCACATCACACGTTCGTGGGACCTGCGAGAGAGCGTGCCCTGTGGCTGACGTACCTGCCGATCTTGCCGCAGTGTGGCCACGAGTACTGGAGCAGCTCCTCGGTGAGGGCCGCGGGCAGGGCGTCGAGGTCAAGGACGAGCACTGGATCCGGCGCTGCCAGCCCCTGGCGCTGGTCGCCGACACCGCCCTCCTGGCCGTGCCGAACGAATTTGCGAAAGGTGTGCTGGAGGGCCGGCTGGCTCCTGTCGTCAGCGAGACCCTGAGCCGCGAGTGCGGCCGCCCGATCCGCATCGCGATCACGGTGGACGACTCCGCCGGAGAACCGCCGCCCCCCGCGCCCCAGCCCTCGGCCCCCTTCGAGCAGCAGGGCCGCCCGTCCTCGCAGCACCACTACGAGGAGCCGGAGCTTCCGTCGTACGAGGGCTACGGCCGTCATCGCGCCGAGGACCAGCAGCGCGGCCCCTCCAACGATCCGCTGCCGACGGCCCGCCCCGCCTACCCCGGCGAGTACCAGCGCCCCGAGCACGCGCCCGGCAGCTGGCCGCGTGCCTCCCAGGACGACTACGGCTGGCAGCAGCAGCGGCTCGGCTTCCCGGAGCGGGACCCGTACGCCTCGCCGTCGCAGGAGCCCTTCTCCCAGAACCCCTACCCGCAGGACTCCTACGGTCCGCCCTCCCAGGACTACCGCCCGCAGCCGCGGGAGCGCTCGTCCTACGACGGGCACCGCCCGGACTACGAGCAGCGCCGCCCCGACTACGACAAGCCGCGCGGCGACTACGACCAGGGCGGCCGCCGTGACCTGCCCGACCCGCCGGCCGGCTCCGGCCATGTGCACCGCGGGGGCCCCGTCGGCGCGAACCTGCCGACCACCGGCGCTCCCGGACCGCTCGCCGCGCAGCCCGCGCCGGCCTCCGGTCCGGGCGAGCCCACGGCGCGGCTGAATCCGAAGTACCTCTTCGACACGTTCGTCATCGGTGCCTCCAACCGCTTCGCGCACGCCGCCGCGGTCGCCGTGGCCGAGGCTCCCGCGAAGGCGTACAACCCCCTGTTCATCTACGGGGAGTCGGGGCTCGGCAAGACGCACCTGCTGCACGCGATCGGGCACTACGCGCGCAGCCTGTACCCGGGCACGCGCGTGCGGTACGTGAGCTCGGAGGAGTTCACCAACGAGTTCATCAACTCCATCCGCGACGGCAAGGGCGACAGCTTCCGCAAGCGCTACCGCGAGATGGACATCCTGCTCGTCGACGACATCCAGTTCCTCGCGGACAAGGAGTCGACGCAGGAGGAGTTCTTCCACACCTTCAACACGCTCCACAACGCGAACAAGCAGATCGTGCTCTCCAGCGACCGGCCGCCCAAGCAGCTGGTCACGCTGGAGGACCGGCTGCGCAACCGCTTCGAGTGGGGGCTGATCACCGACGTGCAGCCGCCCGAGCTGGAGACGCGGATCGCGATCCTGCGGAAGAAGGCGGTGCAGGAGCAGCTCAACGCACCGCCGGAGGTGCTGGAGTTCATCGCCTCGCGGATCTCGCGCAACATCCGCGAGCTGGAGGGCGCGCTGATCCGGGTCACGGCGTTCGCCTCCCTCAACCGGCAGCCGGTGGACCTGGGGCTGACGGAGATCGTCCTCAAGGACCTGATCCCGGGCGGCGAGGACTCGGCGCCGGAGATCACCTCGACGGCCATCATGGGCGCGACCGCGGACTACTTCGGTCTCACGGTCGAGGACCTGTGCGGCACCTCGCGCGGCCGCGCGCTCGTCACGGCCCGCCAGATCGCCATGTACCTGTGCCGTGAGCTGACCGACCTGTCGCTGCCGAAGATCGGCGCCCTGTTCGGGGGCCGCGACCACACCACGGTCATGCACGCGGACCGCAAGATCCGCAATCTGATGGCCGAGCGGCGCTCGATCTACAACCAGGTCACCGAGCTCACGAACCGCATCAAGAACGGCTGACGGCCGGCGCCGCGCGGCTGCGAGGGCGTCCTGGGACACGCTTCCCGGGACGCCCTTCGCCGTGCCCGCCCCGCCCCGCCCCGCGCCC
>NZ_AGBF01000010.1 GCF_000225525.1 Streptomyces zinciresistens K42
CCCTCACCGGGCCACCGGACGGCTCGGCTCCCTCCCGGCGCCATCTGTCCCCGTACTGCCGGGAACTGGGGCCGGACGCCACAGCCTGACGCCGGCGGCGTACAGCACCAGACCGAGCAGGAGCCCCGCGCCCGCCCCGAAGCAGACCGTCGGGAGCAACTCCCAGTACTGCGCGACGGACCCCCAGTAGGCCCACCAGCCGATCGCCCGCTCCACCGCGGCCACCACTGCCGCCCCGACGATCAGCACCCCGGCCCACCACCGGTCCCGCGCCGACAGCACCGGCACCCCGGCCACCGCGGACGCCGGCGCGCGCCGCAGCGCCCGGACCAGGAAGACGGTGACGACGGCCGCCGCGACCGCCGAACCGCCGTACTGGAGGTACCAGTACAGCGGGAAGCCCGCGACCTCCTCGCCCAGCACGGGGAAGATCCGCAGCCCCCAGCGGTCCAGGTGGGTGAACGCGTCCCACACGACATGCGTCAGCGAGCCCAGCACGGCCGAGGCGTACCAGCGCGCCGCGAGCGGGACACGCACGCGCGCGCGGGGCGCCCCGCAGCGCAGCAGCGCGGCCACCCGCGCCTGCCGCCGCGCCGGCAGCAGCGCCACCAGCGGCTCGCGCAGCCACAGCCACAGCCCCACCAGCGCCCAGGCGAACACCGCGTCCACGGTGAACACCCCCGGGAACGCGTGCGTGACGTCGCCGAACTCCATCGCCTCCGGCAGGACACTGGCCGCGTAGAAGGTCAGGTCGGGAGCGAAGGAACCCGCCAGCAGCGCGGCCGGTACGAGGGCGGCGCGGCCGGTGCCGCCGGTGCGTACGGCCGGCAGGACGGCCGCCGCGTGGCTGAGTGTGAACGGCAACAGGTCTCCTCGTGCGGGGCCTTGGCGGGACCGGCCGGCCGCCTCGACGGGCAGGTCGGTGTGCGGGACGGCCGATCCGCCACCCCGAGCACGGCCAACCGGTGAATATCGGGCACCAACGGGTGCCTTCGTCAAGGAAGTTGTCGTAGGGTCGCCTGGGTCGTCCGTCAGGGTAATGCGGTCGAACAGATGAACAGCGACGGAAAGCGCACCGCGAGGGCAACTGTCGCGGCGGGCCGATCGTCACTTTAGGGGCGGGCCCGGCACGGCGGGCCCCGCACACGAGCTGGGCGTCGCTGCGCCCACGGGAGGGGTCCGATCACATGGCGGCGCAATTCGGCAGACTCCGCAAGGGCGCGGTGAACACCACGGTCGCCGCGGTCGTGGTCGCGGCACTGGCCGCGTCCCAGGCTCCGGGAGTGACGGCCGACGACGCCGGCAGAAAGATCACCACCGGTACCCGTCCCGGCCCGGACACCCCCGCGGCGGACAGCGCGACCGGCAACTCCCCGTACTACACGGACCTGCCGCCGCTGAAGAGCCCCAACCCCGCCCCGAGCACGGGCACCACTCCGCTCACCCCGACCGCCTCCGAGGCGGGCATCCCGGCGACCGTCCTCGACGCGTACAAGAAGGCCGCGGCGGCGCTGCGCGGGACCAAGCCCGGCTGCAACCTCCAGTGGCAGGTCCTCGCCGCCATCGGCAAGGTCGAGTCCGGGCAGGCGCGCGGGGGCCGTGTCGACGCGAACGGCACCACCCTGTCCCGGATCCTCGGCCCCCAGCTCAACGGCAACGGCTTCGCGAACATCGGCGACACCGACGGCGGCGTCTACGACGGCGACAACAGGTTCGACCGGGCCGTCGGGCCCATGCAGTTCATCCCCTCCACCTGGGAGTGGGCCGGCCGCGACGGCAACGCCGACGGCCGCAAGGACCCCAACAACGTCTACGACGCGGCCCTCGCGGCCGGCAACTACCTCTGCCGGTTCGGCTGGGACCTGTCCGCGCAGGCCGACCTCGACCGGGCGATCCTCAGCTACAACAACTCCCAGGACTACCTCAACCTCGTCATGAGGTGGCTGGAGTACTACCGCAGGGGCACCCACGAGATCCCGGACGGCACCGGCGGCCTCCCCTCCGGCCGCAGCGACGTCACCCCCGGCGCGGGCCCCTCGCCGACGCCCACCCGGCCCGGCCCGCCCGCGTCCCCGCCGGCGCCGTCCACCCCGTCGAAGCCCCCGGCGCCGTCCGGACCCGGCACCCCCGACCCCGGTGGCTCGCCGACCCCGAAGCCGCCCACCACGCCCACCCCGCCGCCGCCCACCACGCCCACCGACACCGTGGACCGCCTCAAGGGCGTCGGCCCCACCACGCTCACCGCGACGGCCGGGGACACCTTCACCGAGCGGATCGGCGCCCGCGCCGAGACCAAGGCGGGCAAGGCCGTCGCCAAGGTCCGGGTGCGCTTCACCATCGTCGGGGACACCGACGCCGCCTTCAGCACCGGCGAGAAGTACGCCGCCGCACTCACCGACGCCGCCGGCACCGCCATGGCGCCCGCCCTCAAGGCGGGGGAGGCCACCGGCGAGTTCACCGTGCGCGCCGTCGTGGTCGGCCGCTCCGTCACCCCCGTCGACTACGCGCTCAAGGTCACCGAGCGCGCCGCCGACACCCTGGTCCGCACCTACGACACCGCGCTGACCTGCACCCCCAACGGCACGTTCGCCGAGCGTGTCGAGGTGAAGGCGACGTACAAGGGCGCCGTGGCCGGCAAGGTCGCCGCCACCGCCACCCTCGTGAAGTCCGCCGACGACCCCGCCGAGAACGACAAGGGCCCCTACTTCAAGGACGCCGACGGCAAGACCGTACGCACCCTCGGCGCACTGACGACGGACGCGAACGGCCTGCTGAAGCTGCCCGAGCTGTACGCCGACGGCACCGCGGGCACGTTCCTCCTGCGCCTCACCACCGCGGGCGGCGCGACCCTCACCGTCGAACTCAAGGTGGCCGCCGCCGAGTCCACCCCCGGCCCGTCCCCGTCCGGCTCCCCCTCGCCCTCGGGAAGCCCGGCGGCCTAGAAGGCTCAGCGGCGGGCGGCGTTCGCCCCGCCGCGGGCACCCGACCCGCACGACCCGCGCAGGGGCGCCCCGTCCGGCTCGGCCGGCGGGGCGCCCCTGCGCCGGTGTGCGCGACGTGTTCTCATCTCGCCCGCCCGTTGCTACGGTGCCGGACCTGACGACATATCAGATCCTGTCCGTCCCAGGGCTCCGGGAGGTCCGTATGCGCGCCCTGATCGCCGCCGCGGCCGGACTCGCCGCCGCGCTCGCCCTGGTCCTCGCGCTCACCGCCGCGGGCTCGCCGGCCGGGGAGACCTCCCCGGAGCCGCTGCTGACGACGGTGCCCGCACAACCCTGAGACACCCACCGGGAGGGAGGCCGGGATGCGCCGCAAGGCCAGCCTGATCCTGCTCGCGTTCGCCGTGTTCTGCGCGGCGCTGTCCCCGCTGCTGCGCTGGTACGCCTTCCCCCGGCTGGCCAAGGTGCCCGCCGGCCAGTACCAGGCCATGGTCCTGGAGGCCAGCCCCGCCACCCTCCTCGACTACGGCACGATGAAGGCCCGCAAGGTCGACAAGGTCACCATCGTGCAGACCCTCAAGGGCGACGTCGAAGCCTCCGAGAAGATCGAGAGGACGGCGGGCAAGGACGTCGTCGTCTGGGACAGCCTGTCCTACATCGTGGGCCCCGACGGCAAGATGGTCTCCAGCATCCCCGAGCGCTACATCTTCGACGCACACACCCAGGAACCCGTCAACGCCCCCGGCGAAATGGTCGACGGCGACCCCGTGAAACGCCGCGGCATCGAGTTCAAGTGGCCGTTCCTGACGGAGAAGCGGGACTACCAGTACTTCGACGCCCAGACCCGCAGGACCGCCCCCATCCGCTACAAGGGCACCCGGGACTTCCGCGGCGTCGAGGTCTACTACTTCGAGCAGACCGTCCCGTGGACCCAGGTCGCCTTCCCCAAGACCCTGCCCGTGCGGGGCATCACCGCGCAGTCGCTCGCGAAGACCGGCACCACCCGCTGGTACACCACCGTCCGCAGGTTCTGGGTCGAACCCCTCACCGGCGCGCCCGTATACGGCGAGGAGATCCACTCGGAGGAGCTGCGCGGCGGCACCCTGCTCGGCGGCCGCGAGAAGGTCACCGCGTTCGCCGGACACGTGAAGATGCGCGAGGACTACATCGCCTCCACCGTCGACCTCGTCAAGTCCAACCGCACCCTGGTCCTGCTCCTCACCTCCTACCTGCCCTGGGGCTTCCTCACCCTCGGCGCGCTGCTGCTCGCCCTCTCCCTCCGGCTGGAGGCACGCGCCCGGCGCCCGCGCGAGCCGGAGCCGGCCGGGGACGGCGAACCCGAACCGGTCACCGCCTGAGCCGGGCGCCGGTGTGCCGGGTCGGCTCGGCCGCGGCGGGGTCCTCCGGCCACGGATGCCTCGGATAGCGCCCGCGCAGCTCCGCCCGTACGCCCTTGTAGCCGTCCTTCCAGAAGGACGCGAGGTCGGCGGTGACCGCCGCCGGCCGCCCCGCGGGGGAGAGCAGATGGACCAGCAGCGGCACCCCCGCGACGGCCGGTGACTCCTGGAGGCCGAACATCTCCTGAAGCTTGACCGCCAGTACGGGCTGCGCGGGATCGCCGTAGTCGACGCGCACCCGCGACCCGCTCGGCACCCTCACCCGCTCCGGCGCCAGTTCGTCCAGCCGGCCCGCCTGGCCGGACGCCCACGGCAGCAGCCGGGCCAGCGCCTGCCCCGCGTCGATCCGCCCCAGATCGGCCCGCCGCCGGGCCCGGCCGAGTCCGGGCTCCAGCCACTCGTCCACGCGCGCGTGCAGTGCCTCGTCGCCGACGTCGGGCCACGGCTCGCCGAGCCGCAGACGCAGGAAGGCCAGCCGCTGCCGCAGCACGCGCGCGTCGGGCGTCCACCGCAGCAGCCCGAACCCCTCCCGCCGCAGCCCGTCGAGCAGCGCCTCGCGCACCCGCGCGGGATCGGCCTCGCGCAGCGGGCGCACGGCCAGCTCGATCGCCCCCAGCCGCTCGACCCGGCGGGCCACGACGTCCCCGTCCGCCCAGCGCACCTCCTGGCGCTCGCCGTGCAGCGAGGCGGCGGCCGAGCGGGCCGTGTCCTCGTCCACCGCCGCGGCCAGCAGCACGCGCGCGTGCCCCTTGCCCACCGGACGGTCCGCCACGGCCACCGCGATCCACGGGGCGCCGCGCAGCACACTGCCCTCGGGCAGATCGGCGCGCGTGCCCGACGCCATGAGGTACGAGCCGCCGTCGGACCGGGCGACGCGCTCGGGGAAGGCGAGGGCGGCCACCAGACCGGCCGTCCGCTCGCCGGCACCCCGCCCGGGAGCCTCCGCCCCCGGACGCCCCTCCGCGCGCGCCCCCTCGGCGTTCGCCCGCAGACGCCGCACCTCCGTGCGCCACCGGCCCGCGTACGCGTCGCCGCCGTGCCGGGCCCGGCGCAGCGCGGCCGCCAGGTCGTCGCCGTACTCCCGGGGGGCCTCCTCGCTCAGCAGCGCCACCACCTCCGCGCCCGCGCCCGAGGTGTCCAGCAGCGCCCGCCCCAGCCGCGGATGCAGCCCCAGCCGGGCCAGCGCGGCACCCCGGTCCGTGGCCCGGCCGGCCGAGTCCACCGCGCCGATCGCGCCCAGCACGCCGCGCGCCGCCGCCATGGCCCCGCCCGGCGGCCGGTCCAGCAGCGCCAGCCCGGCGGCCTCCGGGTCGCCCCAGCAAGCGGCCTGCAACGCGAACGCCGTCAGATCGGCCACCTTGATCTCCGGCGACGGGAAGCGCGGCAGCCGGACGTCCTCGGCCTGCGCCCAGCAGCGGTACACCGCCCCCGGCGCCTCGCGGCCGGCCCGCCCCGCCCGCTGCCGCCCGGCCGCCTGCGAGGCCCGCACCGTCGTCAGCGCGCTCAGCCCGCGCGCGTGGTCCACGCGCGGCTCCCGCGCGAGGCCCGAGTCGACCACCACCCGCACTCCGGGCACCGTCAGCGACGACTCCGCCACGGACGTCGTCAGCACCACCCGGCGCCGCCGCCCCGGCGTCAGCACCGCGTCCTGCACGGCCGCCGGCGCCCGCCCGTGCACCTGGAGCACCTCGACGTCCCCCAGGCCGCCCAACCGCCCGGCGACCCGGGCGATCTCGCCCACGCCCGGCAGGAAGCACAGCACGTCCCCGGGCCGCTCGGCCAGCGCCCGCCGCACCACCGACGCCACATGCGCCAGCAGCGCCGGGTCCACCCGCATCCCGTGCGGCGGCCGTACGGGACGGGCGGGCGGCGCCCACACCACGTCCACGGGGTGCGCCGTGCCCGCGGCCTCGACGACGGGGGCGCCGCCCAGCAGCCGCGCCCACCCCTGCGCGTCCGTCGTCGCCGACGCCGCCACCAGACGGAGCTCCGGCCGCAGCGTCTGCCGTACGTCCCACAGGAAGGCCGCCGCCGTGTCCGCGTCCAGATGGCGCTCGTGGCACTCGTCGAGCACCACCGCGTCCACGCCAGCCAGCTCCTGGTCGCGCTGGAGGCGCTGCAGCAGCACGCCGGTCGTGACGACCTCCACGCGCGCGTGCGGTCCCACGACCCGCTCGCCGCGCACCGTGTGGCCGACGCTCGCGCCGGGCTCCTCGCCCAGCAGCCACGCCATCCGGCGTGCCGCGGCGCGGGCCGCGATCCGCCGCGGCTCGGCCACGACGACCCGGCGCCGCGGCCCGTCCCCGAGGAGACCCGCGAGGGCGAGCGGCACCAGCGTCGTCTTGCCGGTGCCCGGCGGCGCGACGAGCACCGCGGTGCCGTGGGTGTCCAGGGCGGTGTGCAGCGCGGGCAGGGCGCCGCGCACGGGCAGCGCCTCCAGGGCGTCGTGGCGGATCACCCGCCCAGTCTCCCTCCCCCGGACTCAGGCCGGGTCCGGCCCCGTCCCGCCGCGCTCGCACACGAAGATCGCCGTGCCCGGGATCAGGTTCCCGCGCAGCGGCGACCAGCCGCCCCACTCCGAGGTGTTCCAGGCCGGCCACTCCGGCTCGACCAGGTCCACCAGCCGGAACCCGGCCGCGACGACGTCGCGCACCCGGTCGCCGAGGGTGCGGTGGTGCTCGACGTACACCGCGCGGCCCTCCTCGTCCTGCTCGACGTAGGGGACGCGGTCGAAGTAGGACGCCGAGACGGTCAGGCCCTCCGGGCCGGGCTCGTCGGGGAAGGCCCAGCGCAGCGGATGGGTCACGGAGAAGACGAGGCGGCCGCCGGGCCGCAGCACCCGCCGCAGCTCCCGCAGCGCCACCACCGGCTCGGCGACGAACGGCAGCGCGCCGTACGCCGAGCACGCCAGGTCGAAGGAGGCGTCCGCGAAGGGGAGCGCGCTCGCGTCGGCGCAGACCAGGGGGAAGGCGCCGCCGATCCGCAGGGCGTGCTGGAGCTGGCGGTGGGAGATGTCCAGGGCGACCGGGCGGGCGCCCTGGGCGGCCAGCCAGCGCGAGCACTGGGCCGCTCCGGCGCCGATCTCCAGGACCTCCCTGCCCTTGAGGTCCTCCGGCGGGCCGAGCAGTTCGGCCTCCACCTCGTCCAGGCCCTCGGGGCCCCAGACGAAGCGGTCGTCGCCGAGGAAGGTGCCGTGCTCGCTCTGGTACTCGTCGGCGTTGCGGTCCCACCAGCCGCGGTTGGCGCGGGAGCTCTCCGCGGCGCCGGCGGCGCGGCGGGTGGCCTCGGGTTCGGCGTGGGGGCCGGACGCGCTCTCGGGCGATACGGACTCTTGGATGATCGGCTCCCTCGTCGTACTCTTCCGTCACCTGAACGGCACGGCCTCCCCCGGCGGTGTCACACACGAGGTGTTCCAAGGGCCGCCCGGCCTCAGGGGACACGACTTGTGCCGGGTATGCGGTGTTCCGCCCCGGGTGTGCGGCTTCGCGCATTGACCCTGTCCGGCTGCCCCCGTATGCTACAAGTTGCGCTGCGGGCCTGCGCACCTCAGACGTAGCAGGCTGCGCTCGCATCTGTCGTATGTCCCCTCGGTTGTCGAGGCGCCATCGGTCTTTTCCGGTGTGGCGCTTCCTTGGCTGTCCGGCTTCTTCAGAGCGATACGGGCTCCCGGCGTAGCAGTACCTACGACTTCAATGTCCGTACCGGAGCCCTTTCCCACATGACGAGCAGCACCGAGACCACCGCCACCACCCCGCAGGTTGCGGTCAACGACATCGGTAACGAGGAAGCCTTCCTCGCCGCGATCGACGAGACGATCAAGTACTTCAACGACGGCGACATCGTCGACGGCGTCATCGTGAAGGTCGACCGGGACGAGGTCCTGCTCGACATCGGTTACAAGACCGAAGGTGTCATCCCGAGCCGCGAGCTCTCGATCAAGCACGACGTCGACCCCAACGAGGTCGTCGCCGTCGGTGACGAGATCGAGGCCCTCGTCCTCCAGAAGGAGGACAAGGAAGGCCGCCTGATCCTCTCGAAGAAGCGCGCCCAGTACGAGCGTGCCTGGGGCACCATCGAGAAGATCAAGGAAGAGGACGGCATCGTCACCGGTACCGTCATCGAGGTCGTCAAGGGTGGTCTCATCCTCGACATCGGCCTCCGCGGCTTCCTCCCGGCCTCCCTGGTCGAGATGCGCCGTGTCCGCGACCTCCAGCCCTACGTGGGCAAGGAGCTCGAGGCGAAGATCATCGAGCTGGACAAGAACCGCAACAACGTGGTCCTGTCCCGCCGTGCCTGGCTGGAGCAGACCCAGTCCGAGGTCCGCCAGACGTTCCTCACCACCCTCCAGAAGGGGCAGGTGCGCTCCGGCGTCGTCTCCTCGATCGTCAACTTCGGTGCCTTCGTGGACCTGGGTGGCGTCGACGGTCTGGTCCACGTCTCCGAGCTCTCCTGGAAGCACATCGACCACCCCTCCGAGGTCGTCGAGGTCGGCCAGGAGGTCACGGTCGAGGTCCTCGACGTCGACATGGACCGCGAGCGCGTCTCCCTGTCGCTGAAGGCGACGCAGGAAGACCCGTGGCAGCAGTTCGCCCGCACCCACCAGATCGGCCAGGTCGTGCCCGGCAAGGTCACGAAGCTGGTTCCGTTCGGTGCGTTCGTCCGCGTGGACGAGGGCATCGAGGGTCTGGTCCACATCTCCGAGCTGGCCGAGCGCCACGTGGAGATCCCGGAGCAGGTCGTCCAGGTCAACGACGAGATCTTCGTCAAGGTCATCGACATCGACCTCGAGCGCCGTCGCATCAGCCTCTCGCTGAAGCAGGCCAACGAGGCGTTCGGTGCCGACCCGGCCACGGTCGAGTTCGACCCGACCCTGTACGGCATGGCCGCGTCCTACGACGACCAGGGCAACTACATCTACCCCGAGGGCTTCGACCCCGAGACCAACGACTGGCTCGAGGGCTTCGAGTCGCAGCGCGAGGTCTGGGAGAACCAGTACGCGGAGGCGCAGACCCGCTTCGAGCAGCACCAGCAGCAGGTCATCAAGAGCCGCGAGGCCGACGCCGCTGCCGCCGCCGAGGGTGGCGACAGCGCGGGTGCGGCTCCGGCCGCGTCCGGCGGTTCGTACTCCTCCGAGGGCGCCGACAACAGCGGCGCGCTGGCCTCGGACGAGGCGCTCGCCGCGCTCCGCGAGAAGCTGGCCGGCGGCCAGAGCTGATCGCGGGCCGCTGAGGCCGACCGTTTCCGGCTGAGGGGCCGCACCTTTCGAGGTGCGGCCCCTCAGCCGTTCCCGCGCCCTCTTCCAAGATCACGCCTTCCCGCGGCGGGAATGTCCGTACACGCAAGGGTGTTGTGACACAGGGACACGAGGAGGAGCGGTCACAGTGCTTGATCCGCAGGGTTTGTACGCATGGGAGCCGAAGGGGCTGGCCGTGGTCGACATGGCGCTCGCCCAGGAGTCGGCCGGCCTTGTCCTGCTCTACCACTTCGACGGGTACATCGACGCGGGGGAGACCGGCGACCAGATCGTCGACGGCATCCTGGACTCGCTGCCCCACCAGCTCGTGGCGCGCTTCGACCACGACCGGCTCGTGGACTACCGCGCCCGCCGCCCGCTGCTGACGTTCAAGCGCGACCGCTGGACCGGCTACGAGGAACCCGCCATCGAGGTGCGCCTCGTCCAGGACGCCACGGGCGCGCCCTTCCTGCTGCTGTCCGGGCCGGAGCCGGACGTGGAGTGGGAGCGCTTCGCCGCCGCCGTGCGGCAGATCGTGGAGCGGCTCGGAGTGCGTCTGTCGGTGAACTTCCACGGCATCCCGATGGGCGTCCCGCACACCCGGCCCGTCGGCCTCACCCCGCACGGCAACCGCTCCGACCTGGTCCCGGGCCACACCAGCCCCTTCGAGGAGGCCCAGGTGCCCGGCAGTGCCGAGTCGCTGGTGGAGTACCGGCTGGCGGAGGCCGGCCACGACGTGCTCGGAGTCGCCGCCCATGTGCCGCACTACATCGCCCGCTCGCCCTACCCCGACGCGGCGCTGACCGTGCTGGAGGCCGTCACCGCGGCGACCGGACTGGTCCTGCCGGGCATCGCGCACTCCCTGCGCACCGACGCCCACCGCACCCAGAACGAGATCGACCGGCAGATCCGCGAGGGCGACGACGAGCTCACCGGCCTCGTCGAGGGCCTTGAGCACCAGTACGACGCGATCGCGGGCGCCGAGAGCCGCGGCAACATGCTCGCCGAACCGGTGGACATCCCCTCCGCCGACGAGATCGGCCGGGAACTGGAGCGGTTCCTCGCCGAGCGGGAGGGCGACGGCTGAGGCGGCCCCGTGCGCGAGACGGCTGAGGTCAGCCGTGAGGGCGACCGGCCGGGGCACGGGCGGTGACGGCTGAGCCGGCCGTGCGCGCGAGCCGGTGGACCTGCCCTAGGCTGACGGCCATGTTGAAGGTGGGCCTGACCGGTGGCATCGGCGCCGGCAAGAGCGAGGTGTCCCGGCTGCTCGTACGGCACGGGGCGGTGCTGATCGACGCGGACCGCATCGCGCGCGAGGTCGTCGAGCCCGGCACGCCCGGACTCGCCGCCGTCGTCCAGGAGTTCGGGCCGGACGTGCTCGCCGCCGACGGCAGCCTGGACCGGCCCCGGCTGGGCTCCCTCGTCTTCGCCGACCCCGAGCGGCTCGCCGCCCTCAACGCGATCGTGCACCCCCTGGTCGGCCGCCGCTCCCGGGAGCTGGAGGAGTCGGCCGCGCCCGGCAGCGTCGTCGTCCACGACGTCCCGCTCCTCGCGGAGAACGGCCTGGCGCCGCTGTACGACCTCGTGATCGTGGTCGATGTCGCGCCCGGGACCCAGCTCGACCGGCTGGTCCGGCTGCGCGGCATGAGCGAGGAGGACGCCCGCGCGCGCATGGCCGCGCAGGCGACCCGGGAGAAGCGCCTGGAGATCGCCGACGTCGTCATCGACAACGACGTACCGCTGGAGGAACTGCGGAACAGGGTGGCCCGGGTGTGGGACGAGCTCGTGGCCGGGGCGGAGGCCGGCCGGGAGGGCCGGGCGTCCGCCCCGCCCCAGGAATAGCGGCCCCGCGCTCGCGCGTTGAACCCTTCCAGCGAGGGAAGGACTCAGCCGTGCCCGAGATCAGCGGTTCGACCGGACGTTCTCCGGAGACGCATGTCATCGACTTCCGCGCCGCCGAGCAGCTGCTCGCCGTGCGGGACGCGCGGGGCGCGGTGAAGCTGCTCGACGGAGTCATCGCGGCCCACCCCGAGAACACGGCGGCCCGGCTGCTGCGCGCGAGAGCCTTCTTCCTCGCCGCGCAACTGCGCCCGGCCGAGCTGGAGTTCACCATCGTTCTGGAGCGGGAGCCGGACAACGCCTTCGCGCACTTCGCGCTCGCCCGCACCTATGAACGCCAGGCGCGGCCCGACCAGGCCAAGCGCCACTTCCGACTGGCCGCCGCGCTCGATCCCAACCCCGAGTACCTCAAGGCGGCACGGTTCGACGGGTGAGCCGCGCCGCCGGCCGGGCCGCGGGGCGGGTCCTAGCGGCGGTCGCGCGGCGGCGGGCCCGGCGGATCGGGCGGGCCCGGCAGGTCGGGTCGTCCGGGCGGTCGGCGGGGCCGCCGAGGGCGGTCCTCGGGCGGGAGGTACGGCGGGATGTCGCGCCCCGGCTGGTAGTGCGGACCCTGGCGCACATGGCGGAGCACCACGGCCAGGTCGACCGTGACCACCAGCCACAGCACCCCGCACGCCGCCGCCCAGCCCGGCCGGCCGACCAGGGCGAAGACAGCCGTCCCGAAGGCCGCCCAGACCAGTCCCCACACGCACAGCCAGAAGCGGGCCCGCAGGGCACTGCGCGCCGTCGTGGGCTCACTGCCTGTACGCATCGGGATTCACCGGTCCTTCCTGAAAACCTACTCCTCGTTCTCCTCGCGGGAGGCTCCTTGCTGCCGGACACCGACGAGCTCGCCGACGTACTGCTCGACCTCCAGGTACCCCACGAGGACGTCAACGACCTCGTGCGCATGGCCCGCCGGGTGACCGACGACCCCGAGCTTCGGCGCTGCCTGGAGCGCTCCGCGGAGGAGCTGGTGCGGGCGATGGGGGAGGCGGGCACGGCGGTCGAGCTGCCGGAGCTCGACTGGCCGTCGGGCGCCCTCCAGCGCTGCTTCCCCGTGTACGTGTTCGTCGCCGCGCTGCCGCACACCCGGGCCTACCACCGTGAGCGCGGGGTGCCGGCCGACGTCTCCCGGCACACCCTCGCGGACCTCGGCCGGAACATGGCCGTGCATCGCCGGCGCTACGGCCGGGCCGGTGTGCAGGCGCCCTGGTGGCTCGTCCGGCACTTCCGGGGCGAGCTGTACCAGCTGGGACGACTCCAGTTCGAGCGGGTGCGGCTCGGACCGCTCGCCGGGGCGCGCCTCGCCGCGGCCGGGCTGGACGCCGGCCCCGGCTCACCCGCCCTCGGCCTGCACATCCCCGACTTCCGCGGGCCGCTGTCCCCGGCCGCCGTCGACCGGTCGCTGGCGCTGGCGCGGGAGTTCTTCGCCCGGTGCTTCCCGCAGGAGCGCCACCGGGTGGCGACCTGCGACTCCTGGCTGCTGGACGGGCAACTGCGGAAGTACCTTCCCGGGGACTCCCACATCGTCCTGTTCCAGGAGCGCTTCACCGCCCTGCCGGGGGACTCCGCGGCCCTGCCGGGGGACCGGGAACCCGCCGACACCGAGCCGGTGCAGTTCGTCTTCGGCGACCCGCGGCTGCCGGTCGCGGACCTGCCGCGCCGCACGGCCCTCGAACGGGCCGTCGGCGACCATCTGCGGGCCGGCGGGCACTGGTACACGGGGCACGGGTGGCTGCCGTTCGGCTCGGACAGGTGACCGGCACGCACCGGAATCGCCCCCGGGGAGCGATGAGTTCCGGAGCGGGCCGCGGTCTGTCCCGGTGTCAGCACCGCAGACCGCAGACCGCAGGAGGACCCGATGTCCGAGACCGCCGCCCCCGTCACCACCACCCCCGTCACCACCACCCCCGTCACCGCCGGGTCCGCGACCCCGCGTCGCCGCCGAGCCCGGATCGCCCTGCGCGGCGTGCAGATCCTGCTCGCCCTCTTCTACGGGATCGCCAGCGCCCTGCCCAAGCTGATCGGGCACCCGTCGGCCGCCGAGAGCTTCGCCGACATCGGCTGGGGCAGTACGGGGATGTACGTGATCGGAGCGCTCGAACTGGCCGGTGCCGTGGCCCTGTTGATCCCGGTGCTCCAGTCGGTGGCGGCGACGGCGCTGGCCGGGCTGATGGTCGGCGCCTTCATCGTCTCCCTCACCGCCCTCGACGGGGAGAACGCCGCGACGCCCCTCGTCCTCCTCGTCCCGCTCGCCCTGATCGCCTGGGCGCGGCGCGACTCCCACGCCGAACTGCTGCGGCTGGTGCGCCGACGCGGCTGAGCGGGCGGCGCGGCGAGGCACGCCGGGCGGTGGCATCGGCGGCCGGTCAAGGCCGTACGCATGTCACCGCCGTACGCGTGTCACCGTCATACGGGCATACGGGTGTCACGGCCGTAGGCGAGTCACCGCCGTACGCGTGCCGCCAACCGTACGTGTGTCACGGCCGTGGGCAGGTCACCGGTGGTCGCCCGGCCGGGGTGAGCCGGTGCCCATGACGCCGCGCAGGCGCTCCATCTCGCGCCGGTCCCGCTTGGTCGGCCGGCCCGCGCCGCGGTCGCGGATCCCGGCCGGGGCGACCGCCTCGCGCGGCGGGGGAGGCGGCGAGTTGTCGACGTAGCACTCGACCGCCACGGGCGCGCCGACCCGCTTGCGGATCAGCCGCTTGACGACGACGATCCGCTCGCGGTTCTCCTGCCGGACCCGGACCTCGTCGCCCACGCGCAGGGAGTGCGACGGCTTCACGCTCTGGCCGTTCACCCGCACATGGCCGCCCTTGCAGGCCGCGGCACCCATGGACCGGGTCTTGACCAGGCGTACGGACCAGATCCAGCTGTCCACCCGCACGGACTCGCCCTGGTGCGCACCGGCGGCCTCGGCCGCGGCGACGGCCGCCGCGCCCTCCCCGCCGCCCGCCTGCCCGGCGCCGGCCTTCGCCGTGCCCTCGCCGCCCTTGGTGTCCTGGACGCCCTGGTCGCGCCGGTTGTTCTCGTCCCGAGCCATACCCCGACCTTAGCCCGCCCGGGTCGCTCCCGGACCGCGTTCCGGGGCCGGGCGGCCGTACGGTGGAGGCATGGACGCCCTCGCCGACCTGGACCTGCGGATCGCGGGCTGCCGGGCCTGCCCTCGGCTGGTCGACTGGCGCGAGGAGGTCGCGCGCACCAAGCGTGCCGCCTTCGCGGACGAGACGTACTGGGGCCGCCCGGTGCCCGGTTTCGGCCCGCCCGACGCCCGGCTGCTGATCGTCGGTCTGGCCCCGGCCGCGCACGGCGGGAACCGGACCGGGCGGATGTTCACCGGCGACCGCTCCGGTGACGTGCTGTACCGGGCGCTCCACGACGAGGGGCTGGCCTCGCAGCCCACCTCGGTGGCCCTCGGGGACGGCCTGGAACTGAGGGGCGTGCGCGTCACGTCGCCCGTGCACTGCGCCCCGCCGGCCAACAAGCCCACCCCGGGCGAGCGGGAGACCTGCCGCCCGTGGCTCGTGCGCGAGCTGGGGCTGCTGCGGCCGACGTTGCGGTCGGTGGTCGTGCTGGGCGCCTTCGGCTGGCAGGCGACGCTGCCCGCGCTGGCCCAGGCGGGCTGGAGCGTGCCCCGGCCCCGGCCGGCGTTCGCGCACGGGACGCACGTCCCGCTGGACGGCCTGGACCTCTACGGCTGCTTCCACGTCAGCCGGCGCAACACCTCCACGGGCCGGCTCACCCCCGCGATGCTGCGGGAGGTGCTGCGCGCGGCGGCCCGCAAGGCCGCTCTCCGTTGAGCCGCCTGCAATCGGGACGACAGGGGGAGGAAGGCGAGGCCAGTGCTGTGGCCGGGAGGGTTAGCCGGTGAACCCTCCCGGTCACCGCGCTAGGGTGGCGGATGCCCCTCTACCCTGAGATCGAACCGTACGACCACGGCCTGCTCGACGTGGGCGACGGCAACCGCGTGTACTGGGAGGTCTGCGGCAACCCGGACGGCAAGCCGGCGGTGGTGCTGCACGGAGGGCCCGGCTCCGGGTGCACCCCGTGGGCGCGCCGCCTCTTCGACCCCGCCGTGTACCGGATCGTGCTGCTCGACCAGCGGGGCGCGAAGCGCTCGACCCCGCCCGCGAGCGCCTACGGCACCGACATGAGCGTCAACACGATGCCCAAGCTGATCGCCGACCTGGAGCTGCTGCGCCGCCACCTCGGCATCGAACGGTGGCTGGTGTGGGGTGTCTCCTTCGGAGCGGCCCTGGGGCTGCGCTACGCCCAGACGCATCCGCGGGCCGTCTCGGAGATGGTCCTCACCGGTGTCACGACCGGCTCGGACGCCGAAGTCGCCCTGCTGACAAGGGGACTGGGGCGGATCTTCCCGGCCGCCTTCGAACGGTTCGTCGGTGAACTGCCCGCCGAGGAACGCTCCGGGAACCTCGCCGCCGCCTACGCCCGGCTGCTGGAGTCGCCCGACGCAGCGGTGCGCGAGCGGGCCGCGCGGGCCTGGACGGACTGGGAGACGGCGATCGTCCCGGCGCCGCCGAGGTCGATCGAGCGCTTCGAGGACCCCGACTTCCGGACGGGGTTCGCCCGGACGGTCACCCACTACTGGGGCAACGGCCACTTCCTGGACGCGGGGGACGCGGTCCTGCGCGACGCGCACCTGCTCAAGGACATCCCCGGCACCCTCGTGCAGGGCGGCCTCGACCTCGGCAATCTGCTCGGCATCGTCTGGCGGCTCCATCACGCCTGGCCGGGAAGCGAGTTGGTGACGGTCGAGGACGCCGGCCACGAGGCGGGGGCGACGGGCGTCGCGGACGCGATGGTGACGGCCACGGACCGCTACGCCCGACACTGACCCGCGCACTCCGGCCGAACCACCCGCCGCCGCAGAGGAACTGACGGTTCGTGTGCGGCGGCCCGGTGGTGGGTTGGTGCATCCGTGGCGCTGTGTTCGGGGGAAGTCTCCGGCGAGGCGATGAGTTCCGCCGCTCTCGCCGGTCACCACCCCGGACGGAACGTCGCACTGGAGGGTGCCCATGTCGCTGCCGGAGATCGTCTCGCGTGCTCAGTGGCTCCTGGCGCGCGAGGAGTTGCTGGCCCAGGAGAAGGCCGTCACCCGCGCGCGGGACGCGGTCAACGCCGAGCGGCGCAGACTGCCCATGGTCGAGATCGGCGAGGAGTACGTCTTCGAGGGCGGTGACGGCAAGGCCACGCTGCTCGACCTGTTCGAGGGACGGCACCAACTCGTCGTCCACCACTTCATGTTCGCCCCCGAGTGGGACGCCGGCTGCCGCGGCTGCGCGGCGTTCCTGGACCAGGTCGGCCATCCGGCGCATCTGCGGGCGCGCGGCACGACACTCGTGGCCGTCTCGCGGGCGCCGTTCACGAGGATCCTGCCGTTCAAGGCGCGGATGGGCTGGACCCTGCCCTGGTACTCCTCGCTCGGCAGCGACTTCAACCGCGACTTCGAGGCCACCCTGGAGGAGGGCGGCGAGCTGGTCGAACGGTCCGGTGTCAGCTGCTTCCTGCGCGACCGCGACCGGGTCTTCCACACCTACTCGACCCACGGGCGCGGGCTCGACGGACTGGGCTCGGCCAACGGCTTCCTCGACCTCACCGCGCTGGGCAGGCAGGAGGACTGGGAGGAACCCCGCGGCCGCTCCTCCGCGCTCGGCACGCCCACGGGCGGCGCCCGCGTCCGCTATCACGACGAGTACGAGTACTGACACACCACGTGGCCGTCCGTGATCGAGGGTGAGCGCCCGCTCGCACAGAGCGGTGAACCGGTGTCGGCTACGTCTCAGTACCGTCACCGGCCGAGGCCATCCACCCCTGTCAGGCGTTGACTCTCACAAGTACGACGCCAACGGAGGTACAGGATGGTGAACGGGCGGACAGTGCTCGAACGCTTTCCCGCGGGCGGGCCGCGCGGATCGTGGCCCGCGGAGGAGTTCGCGCACGCGCGGCGCATGGAGGGACTGCCCGCCGAGGTCGTCATGGACCTCGCGACGGACGCGTTCCTGGTGGTCGTCCGCCGCGACGGGGCGGCCGACGCGACGGCATGACGCCGGACGGCCGGGTCAGCCCGCCTCCGGGGCGGGCACCCGGGCGGTGAACTGCTCCGCCTGGAGCGCGTACAGCTCGGCGTACAGGCCACCGGTGGCCAGCAGCCCGTCGGGGGTGCCGGACTCCACGAGCCGCCCCTGGTCGAGCACGTGCACCAGATCGGCGTGGCGGACGGACGCGAGCCGGTGGGTGATGAGCACGACGGTCTGACCGGCCGAGGCCAGCGCCCGGATCTTGTCGAAGACCTCCACCTCGGCGCGGGCGTCGAGGGCCGCCGTGGGCTCGTCGACGATCAGGATGCGGCCGCGCCGGTAGGCGGCCCGCGCGATACCGAGCCGCTGCCACTGGCCGCCGGACATCTCGTGCCCGCCGTTGAACTGGCGGGCCAGCAGGGTGTCCAGGCCGTGCGGCAGGTCGGCCACCACCTCCTGCGCGCCCGCCTCGGCCAGGGACTCCGCGAGCCGTTCCTCGGTCAGGGGCGCGGAGGAGCGGCCGACGGCCACGTTGACCCGGGCGGTGAACGGCCAGCGCTTGAAGTCCTGGGCCACCATCGCGACGCGCTCGGCGAGCTGGTGCCGGTCGGCGCCGGCGGCGTCCACGTCGTCCCACAGGATGCGGCCCCGGTCCGGCGTGTACAGGCCGGCCAGCAGCTTCACCAGCGTCGTCTTGCCCGAGCCGTTCTCCCCGACGAGCGCGACGATCCGGCCGAGCGGGAGGGTGAGGGTGACGTCGTCCAGGGCCGGCCGGGCCGCGTCGCCGGGGTAGGAGAAGCTCACGTGCTCGAAGCGGACCTCGCGGGGGTCCTCGGGCAGCGGCTCGCCGCCCACCGGGATCGCCCGCTCGGCCGCCTCGGTGTACAGCCGCTGGAGATCGCCGACGAAGAGGGCCTCCTCGTGGAGCGCGTTGACCTCCAGGACGAGCGTGTCCAGGCTGGACGACCCGGTGCGGATCGCGATGACGGCCGTACCCGCCACGGCCAGCGCCATGGCGCCGGCGAGCAGCAGAGCGCCGAGCGTCGCGTACGTCGCGACGGCCGCGAGGCCCGTCCACGCCGCCGCGACCAGCCCCGTACGGGCCGCCAGCGCGGCCAGCCGCGCCTGCTCGGCCTCGGCCGTCTCCGCCATCGCGCGGTAGTGGCGCAGCAGGAACGGTCCGACGTCGTGCAGCCGGATCTCCGGCGCGGCGGCCGGTTCGGTCAGCAGCCCGCTGATCAGATGCCCGGCACGCGCGTGCTGCACCCAGGTGTGGAAGGACTCGTAGCGGCGCCGGGCGTTGGTCAGGGCGCTCCAGGCGCTGGGCAGCGTCATGGTGGCGAGCAGCGGCAGCAGGGCGGGGTGCAGCACGGTGAGCACACCGGCGGCGGCGATCAGCGAGATGGCGGCGTTCACCACCCGGGCGCTGTACGCGATCATGCGGCGGGCCGAGGCGGCGCCGTACTGCGCGGTGTCCAGCAGCTTGTGGAAGGCGTGGTCCTCGATCGCGGACAGCTCCACGGCCGCCGCCCGCTCCAGGTACAGCGTCGTCGCCACCCGTTCCACCTTGGGCTCCAGCCGGCCGGTGGCGTACGTCGAGGCCGCCCGCAGCAGGGTGGAGACCACCATGACGGCCGTCATGGCGACGAGCGCGGGAACGGCGCCGCGCAGCCGCTCCTCCAGGGCGCCGCCCGCGATCAGCCGCCCGAGGACGCTGTTCACGGCGAGCAGGCCGACCGCCTGCGCCAGTCCGCGTGCCACCTCGGCCGCGAGGACGGTCCGCGCGGCACGCCGGTCGGCCTGCCAGGCCAGCCGGAAGCTCTCCGCGAGCAGCGAGGGCAGCCGCCGCACCATGGCCCGCAGACTCAGTTCGAGGAAGGCGTCGTGGTGCTGGTTCCACCCCATGTCGTAGCGCAGAGGGCCCCCGAAGAGCAGCCGCTCCGACTCCGAGACCTCGGGGTCGACACCCCCGCGCTTCTTCGCCACGACCGGCTCCCCCCGACGGCTGCTGGTGACGAAGGGCCACTATGGCGGGGCGGCAGCGCGCGGGGGAGGGCGCGAGGGGGGTGGAAGGGTGCGCGCGGGCGTACGTCGACGGGGCGGGCGGGGTGACCGGGCGGGCCGGGGCGAACAGGCTGATCGGGCGGGCGTGGGCGACCGGGCTGATCGGACCGGCGGGGCTGCCGGGTGCGGCGGGGACGGCTGCGGCGGGACCGGGTGCGGCGGGACCGGGTGCGGGCGGCCGACGGGGTCAGGAACGGGCGGCCGGGCGGGGTGTCACGTGCTCGGCGGGGTGGGGCCGGGTCCGTGCGGAGCCGGGTCCGGGCATGGGTGGGGCCGGGTCCGGGCGGGGTGTCACGCGCTCAGCTGGCGGGACCAGATCGGCGTCGTCCCCATGACGCGGCACAGCGCCAGGTAGAGCGGGATCGGCGGCGTGTAGGGCACCGGCCCCTCGGGGCGGTGGATCAGGTGCGGGGTCTCCGAGACGACCGCGCCCGTCGAGTAGCGCACGGACTCCGGCCACTCCAGCGCGTAGTCGGAGTCGGACGGAACGATCCACCACCAGTGCGTGTCGTCGGCGTACACGCACCCCACGCGCGGGAGCCGGGGCAGTACCAGCGGACCGAAGCGGGCGGGAACCGCCACCGCGTCGCAGCCCAGGGGTGCCGTCATCCCCTCCGGAACGGGCAGGCGTCGCGGGGCGGCCGTCACGCGCATGCCGCGGCCAACACGGACCAGCGAGTCCAGGCTCATGACCTGACCGCCGGACGCGCCCCTCACAGCCATGCGGACCCCGTTTCCCCGTCGTGCCACGCCTGGGTGCCGTCCTCGTCGTCGGATCCCCCGGCGGGGCCCGGCTTGGGGCGCGACCCCCAGCCGAGGTCGTCGTGCGGACCGTCGCCGGTGCCCGGGGCGTCCCCGGAGCCGGCGCGGCGCGGCAGTTCGGCCCAGACGATCAGTCCGGCGCCGTGCTCCTGGGCTCCCCACGCGTCGCACAGGGCGTCGATGAGAAGCAGTCCCCGGCCGTGCTCGTCGTCGGGACGCGCGGCACCCGGGTGCGGTTCACCCGGCGCGCATCCTTCGTCGCGCACCGCTATGCGCACCAGCTCCGCGCCGTCACGCAGCTCGCACACTATGTGCTCGCTCGCGGTGTGCACGATGGCGTTGGTGACCAGCTCGGACACGACCAGAGCCGCCGTGTCGCAGGTGTCCTCGCACACCGACCAGCCGTGCAGACGCGCCTTGGTCAGGCGTCTGGCCTGGGCGGCGGAGCCCGGGTGCGCGGTCAGCTCGAAGCGGAACCGGCGCACGTCGGGAGCTTCGCGCCGGGAGTCGGCTCCCTCGCCCGCACGCGGAGCGGCCGGAGCGGGGGGACCTCCGTCGGTACCGAGGCCGTGAGGGACCAGGGCGGCGTCTGTTCCTAAGGGCGGGGACGGAATCACGCTTGCCACTATCGCCCCGCCGTGAACACTTGGCAAGTGTCACTCTGAAAAATGCAGAGTGCGGTGTGACTCTCTGGAAGGCCGTGGCACACTGCTCGCAACAGCATGTTGAGCGGCGCCAGTTGGGATCATCGGAGATCCGCCACGATCTTCGAACGGATCTTCGAATGGCGCCGTCGGCCTGTCGGTGATCAGTAGGTCTGTCAGGATTCAGTCGGTCTGTCGAGAATAAGTCGATCCTCGGGGCGCGGGAACCGTCCGGTCCTCAGGGATCCCGTTCGTGGAGGTGGAGCGTGAGCGAGCCGCGGTCCGCGCCGACGGTCGGCCAGGTCGTCCTCGGCCGGCGCCTGCTGGAGCTGCGGGAGAACGCCGGGCTGAAGCGCGAGGAGGCCGCCCGCATCCTCCGCGTCGCCCCCGCCACGGTCCGCCGTATGGAGATGGCCGAGGTCGGGCTGAAGATCCCGTACCTCCAGCTGCTCCTGAAGGCGTACGGCATCTCCGACGTGGAGGCGGAAGCCTTCGTCCTGCTGGCCGAGGAGGCCAACAAACCGGGCTGGTGGCAGCGCTTCCACGACATCCTGCCGGGCTGGTTCTCGATGTACGTGAGCCTGGAGGGCGCCGCCGCGCTCATCCGCTCCTACGAGCCCCACTTCGTGCCCGGCCTCCTCCAGACCGAGGAGTACGCGCGCGGTGTGCTGCGCTCCGGCGCCATCGGCCAGACCAGCCCCGACGACATCGAAGGCCATGTCGCTCTGCGTATGCAACGCCAGCAGTTGCTCACCCGCCAGGACGCGCCCCGGCTGTGGGTCGTGATGGACGAGACCGTGCTGCGCCGCCCCGTCGGCGGCCCGGAGGTGATGCGTGCCCAGATCGACAGACTGCTCGACACCACGAAGCTGCCCAACGTCACGCTCCAGGTGGCCCCGTTCTCCAGCGGGCCGCACCCCGGCACGTACGGGCCCTTCGTGCTGTTCCGATTCGCCGTGCCGGAACTGCCCGACATGGTCTACAGCGAGTACCTGACCGGCGCCGTCTATCTCGACGCGCGCACCGAGGTGGCCACCCATCTCGAGGTCATGGACCGCATGGCGGCGCAGGCCGCTACGGCACATCGCACGAAGGAGATCCTCCGGGATCTCCGCAAGGAGCTGTGAATGGATCGCATCAAGCCGCGCATAAGCGTCTACAACGGCATGCCCGCGCGGGACTTGGGCAGTGAAGGCTGGCACAAGCCGTGGAGCGGCGGCAACGGAGGCAACTGCCTGGAGGCGATGAAGCTCGCCGACGGCCGGATCGCCGTCCGTCAGTCGACGGACCCGGACGGACCCGCGCTGATCTACACCACGGACGAGATGACGGCGTTCATCGAGGGCGCCAAGGCGGGGAAGGCGGACTTCCTGCTGTCCTGACCCGCACCACCGCTTGCCACCCCCCACTTCCCTTGCCACCCCCTCTTCCTTCCCTCCAGGTGACCCCCGATCCCCGATCCCCGTGCTCTCTATGGTTCCACTGGTGAATTCCCTTATTTTGGTGCTGAGTTGCTTAATCCGTGTTCTCTGACCTCATGGAGCTCGTCATGACCGGGCCGCGTCCCGTCGAGATCGACACCAGCAAGCCCCATCCCGCGCGGATGTACGACTGGTACCTCGGCGGGAAGGACAACTATCCCGTCGACGAGGCCATGGGCCGCCAGATGCTCGTCCTGGACCCCCGGGTGCCGGTGATGGCTCGGGTCAACCGCGCCTTCATGCAGCGTGCGACCCGATGGCTCGCCGAGCACGGCGTCCGCCAGTTCCTGGACATCGGGACCGGCATACCGACCGAGCCGAACCTCCACCAGATCGCCCAGCGCGTCGCTCCGGACGCGCGCGTCGTCTACTGCGACAACGACCCCATCGTGCTCGCGCACGCCGGGGCCCTCCTGCGCGGCACGGACGCCGGGGCCACCGAGTACCTCCAGGCCGACGTCCGCGACCCGGACGCCATCCTCGAAGGCGCCCGCAAGGTACTCGACCTCAGCCGTCCGGTGGCCCTCTCGCTCGTCGCGCTGCTCCACTTCGTCCCCGACGACGACGGTGCCCACGAGCTGGTCGGGCGGCTGCTGTCCGCACTGCCCTCCGGCAGCCATCTGGTGATCACACACGCCACCGCCGACTTCACCCCCGAGGAGTCCGCGGCGGCGACCGAGAAGCTCAGGGCCGCGGGCGTCACGCTGGCCCTGCGCTCCCGGGAGGAGTTCACCCGCTTCTTCGACGGCCTCGACCTCGTCGAGCCCGGCGTCGAGGTGCCCCACCGCTGGCACCCCGAGCTGGGCGACCCGGTACCCGGCCAGGAGGAGGGGGTCATCCCCGGCTACGGGGCGGTGGCCCGCAAGCCGTAGCGGGCCCCGAGGATCTGGCCCGGGGGTGCGCTCGGGTGAGCTGGCTCGGGGGGTGTGCCCGGGGGAGTGGGCCCCGGGCAGCGGGCACTGTTCGGGCCCGCCGGGTGTGCAGGCGCGGGGCGTGACGTGGCGGGCGAAGGCGCGTGACGTGGCGGGCAAGGGGGCGTGACGTGGCGGGCAAGGGGGGCCCGCCGTCACGCCGTGCCCGTCAGACGGCCATGGGGCGGTCGTACGGGGAGATGGGTGCCGGCAGCCTCGAACTCCCCGTCAGATAGCGGTCGACCGCCGCCGCCACCGCCCGCCCCTCGGCGATCGCCCACACGACGAGCGACTGGCCGCGGGCCGCGTCCCCCGCCGCGAACACCCCCGGCGCGCTGGTGGCGAAGCCCGCGTCCCGCCTGACCGTCCCGCGCGGCTCCAGGTCCAGCCCCAGCTGCTCGACGAGTCCGTCCGCACGGTCCGGCCCGGAGAAGCCGAGGGCGAGCAGCACCAGGTCGGCGGGCAGGATCCGCTCGGTGCCCGGCACCGGGCCGCGCCGCGCGTCCACCTCGACCAGCCGCAGCCACCGCACATGCCCCGCCTCGTCGCCGGTGAAGCGCAGGGTGGAGGCGGCGAACAGCCGCGCGTCGGCGTCCGCCGCGGGCGCGGTCCGCAGGTCGCGCGCCTCCTCGTGCGCCGCCGACAGCCGGTAGACCTTCGGATACGTCGGCCAGGGCTCGGCGTCGTCGTCGCGCTCGGTGTCCGGCAGGGCGTAGATGTCCAGCTGGGTCACGGACGCGGCGCCCTCCCGCACCGCCGTGCCCAGGCAGTCCGCTCCCGTGTCCCCGCCGCCGACGATGACCACGTGCTTCCCGGCCGCGGACATCGGGGACGACTCCAGATCCCCCTCGCAGACCCGGTTGGCCAGCGGCAGATAGGCCATGGCCTGCTCGATCCCCGCCAGCTCCCGCCCCGGCACGGGCAGTTCGCGCCAGGCCGTGGCCCCCGTCGCGACCACCACGGCGTCGTAGCGCGACCGCAGCTCGGCGGCCCCGATGTCCCGTCCCACCGCGGTCGACGCGCGGAACTTCGTCCCCTCGGCCCGCATCTGCTCGATCCGCCGCTCCAGATGGTGCTTCTCCATCTTGAAGGCGGGGATGCCGTAGCGCATCAGCCCGCCGATCCGGTCGTCCTTCTCGAAGACGGCGACCGTGTGCCCGGCCCGGGTCAGCTGCTGGGCGGCCGCGAGTCCGGCCGGCCCCGAGCCGATCACCGCGACGGTCCGTCCCGACAGGCGGTCGGGCGGGCGCGGCGGCGCGAAGCCGTCCGCCCACGCGCGGTCGGCGACGGCGCACTCCACGTTCTTGATGGTGACGGCCGGCTGGTTGATCGCCAGGACGCAGCCCGCCTCGCAGGGCGCCGGGCACAACCGGCCGGTGAACTCCGGGAAGTTGTTCGTCGCGTGCAGCCGGTCCGCCGCGGCCCGCCAGTCCTCGCGCGAGACGAGGTCGTTCCACTCGGGGATCAGGTTGCCCAGCGGACAGGCGTCGTGGCAGAAGGGGATGCCGCAGTCCATGCAACGGTCGGCCTGCCTGCTGATGATCGGCAGCAACGCCCCCGGCACGTACACCTCGTCCCAGTCCCCGACCCGCTCCTCGACCGGCCGGCGCGGCCAGTCCTGCCGGGGGGTGGTCAGGAAACCCTTGGGATCGGCCATGGCCGTCTTCTCTCACGTGAGCGCACCCTTCCGGTCACGATACGTCCCACCCGGCATGCGCGCAGGGTGGGGGACAGCGCTTTCTCACCTGGGTGTTCCCCGGGATCGGGATCGCGGCGGCGCCTGGGTGCTCCCCGGGATCGCGGCGGCGCCCCCGTCAGCTCAGTGCCAGGGCGTACGCCACCGTCGCGGCGGCCGAGGCGACCGTACGGACGTGGTTCCATGCCGTCCACTCGCGCACGTACACCGTCCAGTACTCCGCCGCCCGCGGGGTGCCGGCCTCCAGCCCGGCCAGGGTCTCGTTGCGGGGCACGTTCGCCGCCATCGTCACGCCCAGGCTGCCGAACAGATACAGCGCGCTGCCGACCAGCAGCTCGCCTCTCGCCTCGTCCGGCCAGAGCACGAACGTCACCACGGCGATCACCGCGCACAGCACCGCCGTCCCGAGGAACACCAGCATGAACGCCGGTGTCAGCGCGCTCACGTTGATCGCCTTCATCGCTGCGACGCCCTGAGCGGGCGGAAGCGCCGCGAGCCCGCGCATCACGAAGGTCGAGAACGCGCAGAACACCCCGGCGACCAGGCCGGTCCCCACCACACCGAGCACGATCAGTACGAAGTACGGTCCATCGATCATGTCAACGTCAACTCCCCTGTTCCGCCGGGATCCTGCCCGGCCCCGCCGCTCATCACCAGTGAATTCCCGTACGGGCTCGGCGCCCACGGCCGGGCGACGCGAGCCCCTGCGCGACCGACCGGGGGACCCTGGACGGCTCGGACGGCTCGGACGGCTCGGACGGTTCGGACGGTTCGGACGGTTCGGACGGCTTGGACGGCTTGGACGGCTTGGACGGGCTGGACCGTCCTGACGGGCTGCGGGGGCTCGCCGTCAGTCCACTGCTCCGTCAGTGCGCCGCTTCCGTGGCCGGTGCCGCACGCCAGGCACGCAGCGTCGTGTGCACCGTCGCGGCGATCAGGCGCCGGGCCTCGTGGCGCGGCGTCCCGCCCATCAGCAGGTCGTCGTACGGCGAGTCCAGATGCCGTACCGACGCCGCGACGGCCGAGGTCACCGCGGCCTCGGACAACGCCCGCCCCGCCGCGCTGCGCCCCACACGTCCGCTGCCCCGTGCCGACGCGTGCAGGGCGATGTCCCGCGCCCGGTCCGCCGGGCAGCCCGGGAACAGCCGCCGTACCTCGGCCGCGAACGCCTCCGCGAACCGCACGTCCTCCCGCTCCCGGCGCCGCGCGTCCCGGGCCCGCCGCCGGCGACGGGCCTCCGCGTCGGCCAGGCACCGCCGCTCGGCGCGGACGAGCCCCGACTCCTCGACGAGGACGCCCTGGCGCTCGTAACGACTCCTGCGCCGGCTGAACCGCACCACCACCGCCGACAGCGTGCTCTCCTCCTGTGCCCGGCGGGTCAACGCCGCGTCCCCGCGCGGCAGGAACACCAGATGCCCGAGATCGGCGCAGTCCAGGCACCGGGGCGCCCCGTCCTCCCACACGAGCAGCGACAGCGGGCCCGCGTGGCACTCCGCGCAGTGGCGCCGCTTGAGCGGCTGGACGACGACGGGCCCGGACCGGGCCGCCGGGACCACAGGTGACGGCATGGGGCCCTCCTTCCCTCCGGAGCCGTCCGCGGCACGTGTCCGGGCGGGCGAGCGGGCACCGTCGCCGTCCTCCACCCGTCCGCCCTGTCGCATGATGGGCCGTGTGCGACTCGAAGCGATCACCTGGGACCGGCTCGCCGACCGGCTGGCCGACCGGATCCTGGACCTGAAGCCGGGCGACGGCGGCGGGCGGCCGCGCGTCGCCCTCGACGGCGCCCCGGCGGCCCGCCCCGGTGACCTCGCCGAGCGCGTGGGGGAGGCCCTGCGCGTACGGGGGCGTCCCGCGCTCACTGTCGGCACCGACGGCTTCCTGCGCCCCGCCTCGGTCCGCCTGGAGTACGGCCACCGCGACGTGGACTCCTTCTACGACGGCTGGTCCGACACGGGTGCCCTGTGGCGCGAGGTCTTCGGCCCCCTCGAACCCGGCGGCGACGGCCGCGTCCTGCCCGACCTGTGGGACCCCGTCGCCGACCGGGCCACGCGCAGTCCCTACGTCCAACTCCCTGTTGGTGGAGTGTTGTTGCTGCATGGCCCCCTCCTGCTGCGTCACTGGTTCCCCTTCGATCTGACCGTCCATGTCCTGCTGTCACCCGGCGCGCTGCGCCGCCGCACCTCCGAGGCCGAGCACTGGACCCTCCCCGCGTTCGACCGCTACGACCGCGAGACCGACCCGTCCGGCACGGCCGACGTGCTGGTCCGCGCCGACGATCCCCGGCACCCCGCCTGGAACGGCTGACCGGTTCGCGTCGTGCGGCCCTCGGCGTGTCCTGTTGCGCGGACAGGAAAGATCCGCGAAGCAGGCTCGCCTGCCGCCTGCCGCCTGCCGCCTGCCGCCTGCCGCCTGCCGCCTGCCGCCTGCCGCCTGCCGCCTGCCGCCTGCCGCCTGCCGCCTGCCGCGGCCGTCCTTTCCACCACGCGGCACGCGGTGCGTTCGTCGCCGCCCGGTTCCGGGTGCAGGCCGCGCGGCGCACGGCGAGAATGAAGGGCGCCGGGACTTGCGGTGCCGCCCGCGCCGCGCCGGCCGTCCGGCACCGGGAGGTACTCCATGACCACAGCCGCAGACATCATGCACCGCGGCGCCCAGTGGATCCCCGCCCACGAGACCCTGGACCGCGCGGCCCAGCTGATGCGTGAGCTGGGCGTGGGAGCCCTGCCCATCAGCGACCAGAACGAACGGCTCTGCGGCATCCTGACCGACCGCGACATCGTGGTCGGCTGCGTGGCCATGGGCCACGACCCGGGCCAGGTCACCGCCGGTGAGATGGCCCAGGGCACCCCGCGCTGGATCGAGGCGGACGCCGACATCGGCGACGTGCTCCGCGAGATGACGGACCACCAGATCCGTCGGCTCCCGGTCATCGAGAACAAGCGGCTGGTCGGCATGATCAGCGAGGCCGACCTCGCCCGCAGCCTCCCGGAGGGCGACATCGGCCACTGGGCCGAGAGCGTCTACGCCGGCAACACGGAGCCCACGACCCGCTGATCTGCCGCAACTGCCGGGCGTCCGACCGCCGGGCCACCGCTGGCCCTTCTCCGCCGCCCGGCCGTGCCGGTTGCCGTCGTGGTGGAGCCGTCCGCGTCTGCCGTCAGAGCCATCCGTTGCGCCGGAAGCCGCGGTGCAGCGCCGTGCACGCCACCGCTATCACGCCGATGACCAGTGGATAACCGAACGACCAGCGCAGCTCCGGCATGTACTCGAAGTTCATGCCGTAGACCCCGCACACCATCGTCGGCACGGCGATGATCGCGGCCCACGCCGTGATCTTCCGCATGTCCGCGTTCTGCGCCACGGTGACCTGGGCCAGGTGCGCCTGAAGGATCGAGTTCAGCAGTTCGTCGAACGCGGCGATCTGCTCTGTGGCCCGCAGCAGGTGGTCGGAGACATCGCGGAAGTATGCCTGTATCTCCGCGTCCACCACCCGGATCGGCACCGCGGCCAGTTCCTCCAGCGGGCGGCTCAACGGCACCACGGCCCGCTTCAGTTCCAGCAGTTCACGCTTGAGCTGGTAGATGCGCCCCGGGTCCGTCCGCGCGCCGTCCTCCGCGAAGACGTCCGTCTCGACCTCGTCGATGTCCTCCTGCACCGAGTCGATGACGCTGAGGTAGTCGTCCACCACGTGGTCGGCGATCGCGTGCAGCACCGCGGCCGGCCCCTTCTTCAGCTGCTCGGGGTCGGCCTCCAGTTCCTCGCGCAGGGGACCGAGCGAGCCGTGCCGTCCGTGCCGCACGGTGATCACGAAGTCGTGGCCGACGAACACCATGATCTCGCCCGTGTTCACGACCTCGCTGGTCGCCGTCAGCTTCTCGTGCTCGACATAGCAGACCGACTTGAACACCGCGAACAGCGTCTCGTCGTAGCGCTCCAGCTTGGGCCGCTGATGTGCCTCGATCGCGTCCTCGACGGCGAGCGGGTGCAGGTCGAACAGCTCCGCGATCCCCGCGAACTCCTCGTCCGTCGGTTCGTGGAGGCCAAGCCACACGAAACCCGCACCCCGCTTGCGGACCTTCTGGACCGCCTCGACCAGGTCGCCGCTCTCCAGGACCCGCACGCCGCCCCTGTACGTCACGCAGTTCACCACCGAGGAACCCAGCGGGGACCGGGCCGGGTGGCTCAGGTCGACGCGCGGACGCCGCCGGGCCAGCCGTGCCACTCTGCGCAGGCCGTTGACCTTGCCGAGGCTCGTGACCTTCCGCAGATTCCCTGCCATGGACATCCGGGTCTCCTCGCGTGCATCCCCTGTGCGGCGCACCGCGCCTCCAGGGCGCTCCTGCCCCTTCGACCCGCTCACGATGCGCCGCGTATCTTCCGCCGTGGCCAGCCAGTTTGCCAGGCCGAGGAAAAACGCGGGCAAGCCTGTGGGAGCAGGGCATTCCGCTTGGTTCCCGGCTGTGGACGAACCGTCGCCTCCCACGGCGTGACCGGGTCCCGGGTGGGTGGCTGCGGGGCCGGGACCCGGGTCAGTGAGTGCCGGCGGCGAGAACGAGGTGCGTGGTTCGGCGGTCTGCGGTCTGCCCCCTCGTCCGTCTCCCGTCGCCGGTCGTCGGCCGCCCGTCGCCGGTCGGCAGGTGCGCTGGCCGCGGTCGCGGGCCGCGCACCCGCCGGGTTGTCGTGAGGGGAATTCGACGGCTCGCGGCCGAGCGTCGTCCTCTCCGGACATGGCGGGCAACTGGGATGATCGGCGCATGACGCGAACCGACGGGTATCTCCTCGACAACCGGCAGGCCGAGGCAGCCGAGCGCTTCGACGCCTTCGCCGCTCTCTTCGACCCCACGACGTTCCGGCACCTCGAACGGCTCGGCGTCGGTCCCGGCTGGCGCTGCTGGGAGGTGGGCGCCGGCGGTACCTCGGTGGTGTCCTGGCTGGCCAAGAAGGTCGGCCCGACCGGGCGCGTCGTCGCCACCGACATCGACACCGCGCTGCTCATTCCGGCCGCGCGCCCGCCGGTCGAGGTGCGTGTGCACGACGTCGCCGTCGACGAGCCTCCCGGGGAGGGCTTCGACCTGGTGCACGCCCGCCTCGTGCTGGTGCATGTGCCCGACCGCGAAAGGGCGTTGCGGTCCATGATCGAGGCCCTGCGTCCGGGCGGCCGCCTCCTGATCGAGGACGCAGACCCCGCCCTCCAGCCCCTGCTCTGCCCCGACGAGCACGGACCGGCACAGCAGCTCGCGAACCGGTTGCGCAACGGCTTCCGCGACCTGCTCGCCGCCCGCGGCGCTGACCTCTCCTACGGCCGCACACTTCCGCGGCTGCTCCGGACCGCGGGGCTCCAGCGGGTGGAGGCCGACGCCTACTTCCCGGTCGCCTCGGCCGCCTGCGCCGCCCTGGAGTCGGCCACCGTGCGTCAGATCCGCGACCGGTTGGTCACCGAGGGCCTGGCCACCGACGCGGAGATCGACCGCCACCTCGCCAACATCGCGACCGGTGACATGGATCTGGCCACCGCTCCGATGATCTCGGCGTGGGGACGCACGGCACCGGAGGAGATCTGAGGCCGACCGCCTCCCAACCCCACCCCCGGCACCGGCCTCCACCCCCGGCCCGGCCGCGGTCCCAGGCGGCCCGTCACCTCGGCCCGGCCGCAGTCCCAGGCGGCCCGGCACCTCGGCCCAGCCCGGTCCCGGCCGTCACCTCGGCGTCGGCGGTCTGCCCCCCACGCGCACCACCGCCGCCGCCCCCGCCCGGCACCCTTCCCGCGCCGCGTCCTCCGCGTCCGCGCCCGTGAGCAGCGCCGCGAGGAACGCGCCGGTGAACGCGTCACCGGCCCCGGTCGTGTCCCTCGCCGTCGTCCGCGGAGCCGGAATCCGGGCCCGTACGGCACCGGACCGGGCCACGAGCGCGCCGTCCGCGCCCTGCTTGGCGACCACCAGGGGCACGTGGCGGCTCAGCTCGGCCGCCGCGGCCGCCGGGTCGGGCTCGCCGGTGAGCAGGCATGCCTCGTCACGGCTCGGCAGCAGGACGTCCACCCCGGCGACGAGTTCCAGGAAGCGGTCGGCCCCCAACCGCACCAGGAACCCGGCCGACGCGGGATCCAGGCTCACCGGCACCCCACGCGCGCGGGCCGAGCGCAGCGCCGCCGCGACCAGAGCCCGGCTCGGCTCGGAGAACAGCAGGTAACCCGACAGGTGCAGATGGGAGACACCGTCGAGCAACGCCTCGCACCAGTCGCCGGGTTCGAGCCGCAGGGACGCGCCGCTGTCCGTGAGGAAGGTCCGCTCGGCGGCGGCATCGCCGTCGACCAGGCAGATCACCGTGCCCGTCGGCGCCCGGGGATCGATCACGAGGCGGGGCCGGACCCCGCCCGCGATCAGCTCCCGTTCGTGCCAGGCGGCCGCGTCCGACCCCACCCGTCCGAGCAGCCGTACGTCGGCACAGCCCCGATACGCGGCCCAGCAGGCGACATTGGCGCCCGCCCCGCCCGGTACCGTCCGCACGGCCGCCACCGTGTCCGTCCCCGCGGCGAGCGGGCCCCGGTGCCGTGCGATGACGTCGGTCACGACGTCCCCGACGACCAGCAGGCCACCGCCGCGAGCCCGGACGGCGGCGGGTTCGGTCCGCGAACAGGCGGCCGGGGATCCCGTGTTCAGCCGGTCCGCCCCGGCCCCGCCCTGCGACGCGCGAGAGGCACCCGCCCCGTCCGTGACACCCGCGCCGTCCGTCGGCCCGCCGCCCGGACCTTCCGACGCTCCGGCGCCATCGTCCCCGGAGCCGGCCCCACCGACGAGCCGTCCGGCCGGGCTGCCCACCACCTCGCCGCCGCGGTCTCCGCTCACGCCCCCGTCCAGGCCGCCGCGATCCCTGCCGCCAGCCGTACGTTTCCGCGCACCGCCGCGAGGTTGGCGGCCAGGGAGGCGCCGTCGGTGTGCCGTACCAGGTAGTCCAGCAGGAACGGAGTGACCGCCTGGCCGGTGATCTCCCACTCCTCGCACGCGTGGAGCGCTTCGGCGAGCACGCGCGCGTGCAGTTCCGGATCCAGTTGTTCCTGCTCCGGCACCGGGTTCGCGACGATCAGCGCCGACTCCGGCCCGCCCAGCGCGTCCTGAGCACGCATCACGTCGGCCACCTCCTCCGGCGAACCGAGCGACCAGTCCACCGGATGGCCCGAGTCGGACAGGTAGAACCCGGGAAAGCGTTCCGAGCGGTACCCGGCCACCGCGATGCCCAGGGTCTCCAGCCGTTGCAGGGTCGCCGGCACGTCGAGGATCGACTTCACCCCCGCGCACACCACCGTGACGCGTGTACGTGCCAGGAGCCCCAGGTCGGCCGACTCGTCCTGCGTCACCGTCCACTCCCGGTGCACGCCGCCGAGCCCGCCCGTGGCGAACACCCGCACCCCCGCGAGCGAGGCCAGCAGGGCCGTGGCCGACACCGTGGTCGCGCCGCTCGCCCCGGACGCCACCGCAAGGGGCAGGTCGCGGTGGCCGAGCTTGCGGATGCCCTCCTCGTTCGCGACCCGCTCCAACTGCTCCTCGTCCAGGCCGACGTGGGGCCGCCCGTCCAGCAGGGCGATCGTCGCGGGGACGGCGCCCGCACGCCGAACCGTTTCCTCCAGCTCCAGCGCCACCTGGAGGTTGCGCGGACGGGGCAGCCCGTGCGCGATGATCGTGGACTCCAGGGCCACCACGGGTCGACGCGCGTCAACCGCGTCCCGCACCTCTTCCGACACCACCAGCACCACGCGCCTGCCTCCTGTCCGTCGGTCCTCCCTCATCTCTGGCGGCCGGCGCGCCCGGTCAAACCCTTGCGGTCTGTGGGGGACGACACCAGCCTTGAAGGCATGACGGACAACACCGCACGCCTCGACCACGTCGTCCTCTGGGTCCGTGACCCGGTGGCGTCGGCCGACTTCTACGAGAAGACGGTCGGCATGGAGCCGGTCAGGCTCTCCGAGTTCACCGCGGGGGAGGTCCCGTTCCCCTCCGCGCGCCTCAACGAGGAGACGATCATCGACCTCATGCCGCTGGCCATGGCCGAGCGGATGACGATGCTGCCCGCGTCCGCCGAGAGCGCGGGCCACCCCGTCAACCACGTGTGCCTGGCCCTGCCCGCCGACGACTTCGACGCGCTGCGCACCCGCCTGGAGGAACGGGCCGCCCCCGTGTCGGACATCTCCCACGACTCCTTCGGCGCCCGCGGGAAGGCCAGACGCAGCTTCTACTTCCGCGACCCCGACGGCAACGTCTTCGAGGCCCGCCACTACGACTGACCGGACACGGGCGGGGCCACGCGCGCGTGGCCCCGCCCTGGCGTCGCCCGGTCCCGGACCGGCCGCTCCCGGTGTCAGACCGGCTGCGCGCCGTCCAGCGCCCCGTGCGGATTGAGCACGTACTTGCGGCTCGCGCCCTGGTCGAACTCGGCGTAGCCGGTCGGTGCGTCCTCGATGCCGATCACGGTCGCGTTGACCGCCTTGGCGATGTGCACCCGCTCGTGCAGGATCGCCATCATCAGCGCCCGGTGGTACTGCATGACCGGGCACTGTCCGGTCGTGAAGCGGTGGCTCTTGGCCCAGCCGAGGCCGAGGCGCACCTTCAGCGTCCCGGACTTCGCGTCCTGGTCGATTCCGCCGGGGTCGTCCGTGACGTACAGGCCGGGGATGCCGAGGGCACCGCCCGCGCGCGTGACGCCCATCAGCGAGTTCAGGACCGTCGCGGGCGCCTCCTGGGCGTCGGGTCCGTGACCCCGTGCCTCGAAGCCGACCGCGTCGACCGCCGCGTCCACCTCGGGCTCGCCGAGGATCTGCGCGAGCTGGTCCTCGACGCTGCCCTGGGACACGTCGACGGTCTCGCAGCCGAAGCTCCTCGCCTGGGCCAGCCGTTCGGCGTTCAGGTCGCCCACGACCACGACCGCGGCGCCCAGCAGCTGCGCCGACGCGGCCGCGGCGAGCCCGACCGGCCCCGCTCCGGCGACGTACACCGTCGAGCCGACGCCCGCACCCGAGCTGACCACCCCGTGGAAGCCCGTCGGGAAGATGTCCGACAGCATGGTCAGATCGAGCAGCTTCTCGCGCGCCTGGTCCGGGTCGGGGAACTTCAGCAGGTTGAAGTCCGCGTAGGGGATCATCACGTACTCGGCCTGTCCGCCGACCCAGCCGCCCATGTCCACATATCCGTAAGCGGCTCCCGGGCGGGCCGGGTTGACGTTCAGGCAGATGCCCGTCTTGCGTTCCTTGCAGTTGCGGCACCGCCCGCAGGCGATGTTGAACGGTACGGAGACGACGTCCCCGACGTCGATCGTCTCGACGTCCGGCCCCCGTTCGACGACCTCCCCGGTGATCTCGTGTCCCAGGACCAGCCCCTCGGGCGCGGTCGTCCGCCCGCGCACCATGTGCTGGTCGCTGCCGCAGATGTTGGTGGCGAGGATCTTGAGGATGACCCCGTGGCGGCACTTGCGGCCGATGTTCGCGGGGGCCACGCCCGGTCCGTCCTTGAGTTCGAGCGTCGGGAAGTCGATGGTCCTGACCTCGACCGTGCCCGGCTTCAGATACGCCACTGCCCTGTTTCCGCTCATGCCTGATCGCCGTCCTTTCGGATCCGTCTCTTCCGGATGCCAGTCGGATGCCAGCGGCTGTGCGCATGTTCGAGTCTGCTACCGCTTCCCGGGTCCGGCCAGCCGTCGCGCGCCGGCAACGGAGGACCGGGGCGGCGGTCCGGACGGGGCAGTGCGGCCCTCAGCCGTCGACCGGGACCTCTCGCACCCGTCTGACCTTGGTGAACAGCGCGAGCGCGGCGAGCGGGAGCAGCAGCAGGGCGGCTGTGAGGTTCAGCCAGCCGTAGCTCGCCCGCGCGACCACCAGTCCGGCGACCGCGCCCCCGATGCCCGCGCTCGCGTTCATGACGAGGTCCGACAGCCCCTGGGCCGCGGCCCGTGCCGGCTGCGGAACGGAGTCGGTGAGCAGGGCGGACCCGGAGACGAGCCCCGCGGACCAGCCGAGCCCCAGCACGAACAGGCCCACGGCCGTCTGACCGTGACTGGCGCCCGCCGTGCCCGAAAGGAACATCGCGGCCACCAGCAGCCCCACGCAGAGCCCGATGCCCGACAACCGCCCCAGCCGGTCCGTCAGCCGCCCCATGAGCGGCGCGAACGCGTACATGCCCGCGATGTGGACGCTGATGACCAGGCCGATCAGATCGATGCCCGCACCCTGGTGCGCGAGCGCGACCGGAGTCATCGACATCACCGAGACCATCGCCGTGTGCGCGACGGCGACCGTCACCACCGCGAGGCGGGCCCGCGGCGAGGCGGCCACCGCGGACATCCCGGCCCGCAGGGAGCGGCCCTTCGGCGACTGTTCGTCGGCGGGCGCCAGGGACCGCGCGGTGAGCAGCGGGTCGGGGCGCAGCAGCACGGCCACGACGACCGCCGATATCAGGAAGATCCCGGCCGCCCACAGGAACGGGCCCGCCGCCGCGGGTATCCCGAGGCCCGTGACGCTGCGGCCGGCGGGCGCGGCGATGTTCGGGCCCAGCACGGCGCCGAGGGTGGTCGCCCACACGACCAGGGAGATCGCGCGGGCGCGGCGCTCCGGCTCGGCCAGATCCGCCGCCGCGAACCGCGCCTGGAGGTTCGCAGACGAGGCCGCGCCGAACGCCGCCATACCGCACAGCAGCAGCGGAAAACTCCCCACGCGCGCCGCGATCACCGCGACGGCCGCGCCCACGGCCCCGATCAGATAGGCCAGCACCAGCCCGGGACGCCGCCCGCGCGCGGTCATCAGCGCGGCCAGCGGCATCGACAGCAGGGCGGTTCCGGCGACCGTCGCGGTGGGCGCGAGCCCGGACAGCGACTCGCTGCCGCTCACCTCCTGGGCCAGCACGGCGGCGAGGGCGATGCCGGTGGCCACGCCCAGGCCGCCGAGGATCTGCGTCGCGATCAGCACGGCCGTGATGCGCCGCCGCAACGCGGGCATCCCCTCCGCCGTCACGGCCGGCGCCACCGCGCGCCCGACGGTCATGAGGCATCCTCCGCCGCGGGCAGACCCGGACCGGACGGCCGGGAGGCGCGCACCGGCCGGGGCGCGTACAGGTGAGTGAAAAGTCTCGTCACAGGCGCAGTCTCCCCCCCCTCGTGTCCCGCCCGCCCCTGCCGGTGACCGCCCGCCGTCCGCCTCGGACGGCGGCCCCGCTCCTCAGAACAGGGGCTCCGGCAGGACCCCCTCCAGCGCCAGCAGCTTGCGCTTGGTCTCCAGCCCGCCCCCGAAACCCCCGATCCCGCCGTCGCTCTCCACGACCCGGTGACAGGGCACGACGACCGGCAGCGGATTGGCGCCCATCGCCGTCCCCACCGCCTGTGCCGCGCCCGGCTGCCCCACCCGCCCCGCCAGATCGCCGTACCCGACGACCGAGCCGTACGGCACACCCGTCGCCAGCTCGCGCAGCACCTCGCGGTTGAAGCCGGAGACCAGCGACCAGTCGAGCGGCAGCCCGAACGCGCGGCGCGCGCCCGCGAAGTACTCCTCCAGCTGCCGCGCCGCCTCGGCCAGCAGGGGAGAGCCGGGTGCCTCGACCGGCTCGGCGCCCCACCGCGACGCCAGCCGGGCGAGCGCCTTGTCGCGCACCTCCTCCGTGGCGTGGAAGACGACGCCGACCAGGCCGGTGGGGGTCGCCGCCAGCAGCAACGGACCGATGCCGCTGCCGACGACGGCCCACACGACCCGCCGCCCGTCCTGCCCATGACTGTCCATGCGCCCACCGTACGGCTCACCACTGACAACGCCCCCGGACCGGCAGGCGGCCCGCGGTACTCAGCCCGCGGGGAACGCGTCGCGCACCACGTCCGGGCTGTTGGTGATGATCCCGTCGACTCCGTAGCCCCCGACCTGCCGGGCGGCGTCCGCGTCGTTCACGGTCCAGGCGAAGAGCTGCATCGGGCCGCCGTGGGCGCTCTCGGTCTGGTGCACGGAGGCGACGTAGCCCGCGGACAGGGACGTGTACGACGGGTTGATCATGTCGGCGAAGGTCGCGTACCAGGACAGATCCGCCACCGGGGGAGTCCCGAGGAAGCCCGTCCTCACGTCGGGCCGCAGTTCGTGGACGCCGCGCACGCTGTCCGCGCTGAAGCTCTGCACGATCAGCCGGTCCGTCAGATGGGCCCGGTCGAGCCAGCCCTCGTTGCTCAGCACCTTCAGCGTCTGCTCTTCGATGCCCGGGTACAGCTCGGGGTTCTTGACCTCCAGGAGCAGCTTCTGGTTGTTGAGCTCCACACGGTCCACGTACTGCTTCAGCGTCGGCACGCGCGTGTTCGCGTAGGCGGGAGAGAACCAGCTGCCCGCGTCCAGGCGGGCGATCTCCGCGGCGGTGAAGTCCTTCACCTTCCAGGGCGACCGGCCCGGGAACACCTCCTCGGCGTCGGTCGTCCGCCTGAGGTTGTCGTCGTGCATGACCACCAGCTCGCCGTCCTTCGTGCGCTGGACGTCGTTCTCGACCCAGTCGACGCCCAGTGCGGCGGCCTTGTCGACGGCGGCGAGCGTGTTCTCCGGCGCGTACGAGGAGGCTCCCCGGTGGGCGACGACCGTGGGCCGTTCCGAACCGGCCCGGGCGGCGGGAGCGGGAAGGAGCAGCGCGGTGCCCCCCAGGAGTGCGGTCGTCGTGGCGGCTACAGCGCGCGCGTGCATGCGTACTCCTCGCGTCGGGTGATCACGTTCAGCTCAACTCTGACAGCACAGGGTCAACGACGAAGGAGTGCGGGACGGCCCCCTGCTGAACGGAGTTGCAGGGTCCCGCTCACTCGTGCGGCACAACTGGGGCGAGGCGGTGTTTGTTTGCCGGAGAATCGTTCGACCATTCCGGTGGGGGCTACCCTCTGCCTCAACCCTGGTCGCTCGGGCGGTCCTGGGAGGGGGGCGGGCTTCACGGCATTCCGGGACGTAAACGGGTGGGAAGGGCAGCCGCGTATGCAGGGCACGGTCGACGGTTTCAGCTACGGACTCGTCACACCGGTGGTGGCCTTCCTCATGGCCTGCTTCGGCGGCGCGCTCGGACTGCGCTGCACCGCGCGGTCGATGCTGGTCTCGGGCACCTGGCGCCCCGGCTGGCTCGCCCTCGGCTCGGCCGCCATCGGTTCCGGCATCTGGACCATGCACTTCATCGCGATGATGGGGTTCCGGGTCGAGGAGGCGCCGATCCACTACGACGTGCCGCTGACCTTCGCGAGCCTGGCCGTCGCCATCGTCATGGTCGGCGTCGGGATCTTCATCGTCGGCTACAAGGGTGCCCGCGGAGCGGCCCTGTTCACCGGGGGCACCCTCACCGGACTCGGCATCGCCACCATGCACTACCTGGGCATGGCCGGTATGCGGCTCAACGGCAAGCTGGAGTACAACACCTTGACGGTCGGGGTCTCCGTCGCCATAGCCATGGCGGCGGCCACCGCTGCCCTGTGGTCCGCGGGACAGGTCAGGGGCGTGCTGTGGACCGTGGGCGCCAGCCTCGTCATGGGCCTCGCCGTCAGCGGCATGCACTACACCGGGATGGCGGCACTCACCGTCCACGTGCAGGGCGCGCAGGGCGCCACCGAGGGCCACTCCGCCGCCTCGGTCCTCGCGCCGCTGATGGTCGGCCCGCTCTTCCTGCTCGTCCTCGCGGGCGCCGTCGTGGTCCTCGACCCCAAGATGGTGATGGGCAAGCCGGCCGGGCGGCCCGTCGAGCACAGGCCGGGCGTCCCGGCCCACACCGTCGTCCCGCGCCGCCCCCGCCGGGCGCCGCTGCCGACCCTCCGGACCGTGCCGAGCCGGGCCCCTCGGACCCCGCAGAACCACTGATCGGACCGCGTTGTCAGTGGGGGGTCGTACGGTGGATGACATGCGGCCCGTTTCCAGCATCGAACGCACGGTGGCGCCCATCGAGGTCGTCAGCCCCTACCAGCCCAGCGGCGACCAGCCGCAGGCCATCGCCGAGCTCGCCCGGCGCATCGAGTCCGGCGAGAAGGACGTCGTCCTGCTCGGCGCGACCGGCACGGGAAAGTCCGCCACCACCGCGTGGATGATCGAGAAGCTTCAGCGCCCCACCCTGGTGATGGCGCCGAACAAGACGCTGGCCGCCCAGCTGGCGAACGAGTTCCGCGAGCTGCTCCCGAACAACGCCATCGAGTACTTCGTCTCGTACTACGACTACTACCAGCCCGAGGCGTACGTCCCGCAGTCGGACACCTACATCGAGAAGGACTCCTCGATCAACGAGGAGGTGGAGCGTCTGCGGCACTCGGCGACCAACTCGCTGCTCACCCGCCGCGACGTCGTCGTGGTCGCCTCGGTGTCCTGCATCTACGGCCTCGGCACCCCGCAGGAGTACGTGGACCGGATGGTCCCCCTGAAGGTCGGCGAGGAGATCGACCGTGACGCGCTGCTGCGCCGCTTCGTCGACATCCAGTACACCCGCAACGACCTCGCCTTCACCCGCGGCACCTTCCGGGTGCGCGGCGACACCATCGAGATCTTCCCGGTCTACGAGGAGCTCGCCGTCCGCATCGAGATGTTCGGCGACGAGATCGAGGCCCTGTCCACACTCCACCCGCTCACCGGGGAGATCATCAGCGACGACCAGCAGCTGTACGTCTTCCCGGCCTCCCACTACGTCGCGGGCCCCGAGCGCATGGAGCGGGCGGTCAACGACATCGAGAAGGAGCTCGTCGAGCGCCTGGCGGAGCTGGAGAAGCAGGGCAAGCTCCTGGAGGCGCAGCGTCTGCGCATGCGCACCACCTACGACCTGGAGATGCTCCGCCAGATCGGCACCTGCTCCGGCGTCGAGAACTACTCGATGCACTTCGACGGCCGCTCGCCCGGATCCGCGCCGAACACCCTGCTGGACTACTTCCCCGAGGACTTCCTGCTCGTCATCGACGAGTCGCACGTCACCGTGCCGCAGATCGGCGCCATGTACGAGGGCGACGCCTCCCGCAAGCGCACCCTCGTCGACCACGGGTTCCGGCTCCCCTCGGCCCTGGACAACCGGCCGCTGAAGTGGGAGGAGTTCCAGGGGCGCATCGGTCAGACGGTCTATCTGTCGGCCACTCCGGGCACCTACGAGCTGTCCCGCTCCGACGCCCCCGTCGAGCAGATCATCCGCCCCACCGGCCTCGTCGACCCGCAGGTCGTGGTCAAGTCCACCGAGGGCCAGATCGACGACCTGGTCCACGAGATCCGCGCGCGGGTCGAGAAGGACGAGCGCGTCCTCGTCACCACGCTCACGAAGAAGATGGCCGAGGACCTCACGGACTACTTCCTGGAGCTCGGCATCCAGGTGCGCTACCTGCACAGCGACGTCGACACCCTGCGCCGCGTCGAGCTGCTGCGCGAGCTGCGGGCCGGTGAGTTCGACGTCCTCGTCGGCATCAACCTCCTGCGTGAGGGCCTCGACCTGCCGGAGGTGTCGCTGGTCGCGATCCTCGACGCCGACAAGGAGGGCTTCCTGCGCTCGGGGACGTCCCTGATCCAGACCATCGGCCGCGCCGCGCGCAATGTCTCCGGCGAGGTCCACATGTACGCCGACAAGATCACCCCGGCGATGGAGAAGGCCATCGACGAGACCAACCGCCGCCGGGAGAAGCAGGTCGCCTACAACCAGGCGAACGGCATCGACCCCCAGCCGCTGCGCAAGAAGATCAACGACATCGTCGCGCAGATCGCCCGCGAGGACGTCGACACCGAGCAACTGCTCGGGACCGGCTACCGCGCGAAGAAGGACGGCCGCGGCACCAAGGCGCCCGTCCCCTCGCTCGGGACCAAGGCGGCCCAGGGCGCGAAACCGGCCAAGTCCACGCGGCGCAAGGCAGCGGAGACGGTGCCGAGCGACCGGCCGGCCGCCGACCTCGCCGAGCAGATCGAGGAGCTGACCGAGCGGATGCGGGCCGCCGCCGCGGACCTGCAGTTCGAGATCGCGGCGCGGCTGCGCGACGAGGTGTCGGAGATGAAGAAGGAACTGCGCCAGATGAAGGAGGCGGGTCTGTCCTGACCCGCCCGCCAGGGTGCCGGCCGACCCGGCCGGCACCCTCTGCACAGCCCGCCGGGACCTCCACGAACGCGCAGTGTTGCAAGACCGACACAAAGTGGGGACCGGGGTACGTCACTGTCAGTGTCCCTGCGTAGGGTTCTGGTCATCCGCGGAGCCCGCGGGCAACAGGGGACAGCTCGAGAGGGGAATCAGCACGTGACCGTCAACATGACCAAGGGTCAGGCAATCAGTCTGCAGAAGAGCGACGGGGGCAGCCTGACCGCGGTACGCATGGGTCTCGGCTGGCAGGCGGCTCCCCGGCGCGGCCTGTTCGGCTCGCGCACGCGGGAGATCGACCTCGACGCCTCCGCCGTCCTGTTCGCCGACAAGCAGCCCGTCGATGTCGTCTTCTTCCGCCACCTGGTGAGCGACGACGGCTCGGTCCGCCACACCGGCGACAACCTGGTCGGCGGCGTGGGCCAGGGCGGCGACGACGAGGCGATCCTCGTCGACCTCGCGCGCATCCCGGTCCACATCGACCAGATCGTCTTCACCGTGAACTCCTTCACGGGCCAGACCTTCCAGGAGGTGCAGAACGCGTTCTGCCGACTGGTCGACGAGACCAACGGCCAGGAACTCGCCCGCTACACGCTCGCGGGCGGCGGCGCGTACACGGCTCAGATCATGGCGAAGGTGCACCGCACCGGCTCCGGCTGGACGATGACGGCCCTCGGCACGCCGGCCAACGGCCGTACGTTCCAGGACCTGATGCCGGCGATCCTGCCGCACCTGTAGGACACCCGGGGCGAGCGGCACACGACACCACGAACGACACAGGGGGACGAAGGCATGACGGCCGAGCTTGTGCGGGGGCAGAACCACCCGCTCTCCCAGGCCCGCCTGGAGATCCGGGTCTCGGCCGGCGCGCCCGTCGTGGCCGCCGCCACGCTCGGCGACGAGCAGGGCAGGATCAACGGCGTCGAAGGGGTGGCCCACCCGGGCGCCCCCACCCTGCCCGGCCTGGAGGTCTCCCGGCAGGCCGCCGCGGAGCACCGCCTCGCGGTGGATCTGGACGCCATGCCGGACACCGTCCACCGTGTCAGTGTGCTGCTCGCCCTGCCGGCCGACGGCGCGGGCGGCTTCGGCGCCCTGGCCACGCCCTTCGTCGCGGTCACCGGCCTCGACGGCACCGAGATCGCCAGCTACACCATCACGGGCCTGCAGGCCGAGTCCGCCGTCGTCGCCCTGGAGCTCTACCGCCGACAGGGCGCCTGGAAGGTCCGTGCCATCGGCCAGGGCTACGCGGGCGGGCTCGCCGACCTCCTCACCGACCAGGGCCTGGCCCAGGCACACCAGCTCGCCGCCGGAATCAACGAGGCCGTGGCGCAGGCTGTGGCCCGTTCGGTACCGGCCCCGCCGCCCCGGACCGACGGCGACCGCTCCCGCCAGGCCGCGGCCCCCGCGCTCGGCCCCGACCAGGGCGGCCAGGCGTCCCAGGGCGCCGCGGGTGCGGTACCGCCCACGTCGCCGTACACCACCCAGAACCCCGGCGGACCGGGCCAGCCCCGGGCGCAGTCGCCGTATCAGGACGGCGCGGGTGATCCCACCCAGCCGGTCACCTCCGCGCCGGGCGGCCCGATCGACTACAGCCACCCGCGCCGCCGGACGACGGCGCCGCCCCCGCCGCCGACCGCGCCCCCGGCCCAGCCCGGACAGCCCACGCGGCCCGTGGCGGGCGACGCCACCGGCTGGTCGATGGAGGAGCGGCTCTACAACCAGGTGTGGGGCATGTTCGAGGACCTGGCCCGCGCGGCCGCCGCTTATCGCAGCGCGGTCGACTTCGCGGACTCCCGCATGGAGAAGGAACTCGACCAGGTCCTGTCGGACCCGCGCAGCCGCATCGGCGGCCAGGGCGACGCCGCCCGTGAGGCCGCCCAGGCCAAGCACGACCAGCTCGTCAACCAGGCCCGGGTGACGCTCGACCGGGACGTCGCCCAGCTCACCGCCGAGTCCGAGGTCGTCGACCCCGCGCTGCCGCCGCCGTACGCCAGCTGGGACAGCCCCGTCTGGCAGGGCTACCGCGTCCCCATGGAGCTGCCCATGGCAGTGCGCCTGGGCGACCTGCATCTGCCCGAGAGCCCCGATCTGCGCATTCCGATGCTGATCCGGCTGCCGCTGGAGCGCGGTCTGTGGATCGACAGCGGCCGTGGCGGATCGCTCGACGGCTCCTTCACCGACTCCCACGACATGCGGCGGCTGGCGATGGAGACGGCGGTGGCGCACGCGGCACGGCTGCTCGCCGTCTACCCGGCGGGCGAGTTCACGGTGCACGTGATCGATCCGGCAGGCGCGGGCGCGCAGTCCCTGGCGCCGCTCGTGCGGACCGGTGTGCTCGCGGCTCCGCCCGCGGTGGGCGCGGCCGGCGTCTCGGAGGTCCTGGCGAGGCTCACCCAGCGCGTCGATCTGGTGCAGATGGCTCTCCGGGGCGGGGCGCCGGACTCCCTTCCCCCCGGCTTCGACACCTCCCAGCAGTTGCTGATCGTCAACGACTTCCCGCACGGCTTCGACGACCGCGCCGTGAACCAGCTGAGGTACCTCGCCGACGAGGGGCCGGCGGTCGGCGTCCATCTGATGATGGTGGCGGACCGCGAGGAGGCCACCGGCTACGGTCCGCTGCTCGACCCGCTCTGGCGGGCACTGCTGCGGCTGACCCCGGTGCCCGACGATCATCTGGCCGACCCGTGGGTGGGCCACGCCTGGACCTACGAGCCGCCCGTGGTGCCGTCCGGCAGCCAGGTGCTCCAGCAGGTCCTGGGCCACGTGGCGGCCGCTCGGACGGGGTACTAGCAAAAGGCCCTGACCAGCGAACTTGGCAGCCCTTTTGCCAATTGCTTTACCTTTCCTTGGTGATTCGGTACTGTTGATCCCACGGAGGGGAGTACTCCCTGTCTGCTGCGACGTTCCCGTCAATACGGATCCGGCCAGATCCCGGGGCGTCGGCCCATCTTGGGTGGAAGAGACCTCCGGCGCGCGACGACGCTGACATTTGCCGTTACGACTGCCGGAGGCGCAGTGGAAGTTTCCACGACCTTGTGGGTCCTGACCATCGTGGGCTTGGCCGCCCTCATCGCCGTCGACTTCTTCATCGGACGCAAGCCACACGACGTGTCCATCAAGGAAGCCGGAATCTGGACGATCGTCTGGATCACCCTGGCCGGCCTCTTCGGGCTCGGCCTGCTCTTCTTCGGCGGCGGACAGCCGTCGGGTGAGTTCTTCGCCGGCTTCATCACCGAGAAGTCGCTGAGTGTCGACAACCTGTTCGTCTTCGTGCTGATCATGGCGAAGTTCTCGGTGCCGTCCCAGTACCAGCAGAGGGTGCTGCTCATCGGCGTCCTCATCGCCCTGGTGCTGCGCGCCGTCTTCATCGCGGCGGGCGCCGCGATCATCGCGAGCTTCTCGTGGGTGTTCTACCTCTTCGGCGCCTTCCTGATCTGGACCGCCTGGAAGCTCATCCAGGAGGCGCGCTCCGAGTCGGAGGACGAGGAGTTCGAGGAGAACAAGCTGCTCAAGGCAGCCGAGCGCAGGTTCGGCGTCGCCGACCGGTACCACGGCACCAAGCTGTGGATCCAGGAGAACGGCAAGCGCGTCATGACCCCGATGCTGGTCGTGATGCTGGCGATCGGTACCACCGACGTGCTGTTCGCCGTGGACTCCATCCCGGCGATCTTCGGCCTGACGCAGGACCCGTACATCGTGTTCACGGCCAACGCGTTCGCGCTCATGGGCCTGCGGCAGCTGTACTTCCTCATCGGCGGCCTGCTGAAGAAGCTGGTCCACCTCAGCTACGGCCTCTCGGTCATCCTGGGCTTCATCGGCGTCAAGCTGGTGCTCCAGGCGCTGCACGAGTCCGGTGTCGGCGTCCCGAAGATCAGCATCCCGGTCTCGCTCGGCGTGATCTGCTCGGTCCTGATCGTCACCACGATCACCAGCCTGAGGGCGTCCAAGAAGCAGGCGGCGGCCGAGGCCGCGCGGGGCGGCAGCGAAGGCGCTCCGAAGGACAGCATCGACGTCTGACCTCGTCCGACGTAGAAGGAACAAGAACCAACACCGGGAGTGGTGCCGAGCGAATCGCCCGAGCACCGCTCCCGGTGCTTGTTCGGGTACGGGCGCCCCGCAGGGGGTACCACGGCCCGGGGAGGCACCGATGGACGTACTCACGAAGTTCGCGCGGATCGCAGACTTCGGGACAGAGCACATCTACGCGGCACGGGAGCCGGATCCAGGAGAGGCGGCAGCGCCTCGCCGGCCACGGCCCCGCCCGGCGATTCGTCCTCCGGGACCGGGGTCGGGCCGCCCGCTGTCGCGGGTCGCTCGAGCCCGGCCCCCACGGGGAAGCGACGCGCACCGGCGAAGACGCCGGTACCACCAAGTTCGCGGAGCGGATGGCCGCGCCGTGCATCAGGCCGCCGTCCTTCACGGACTGCGACATAGAGGAGATGACCGATTCCGCGTAGCGACATACGACCCGCAGGTGCCCCGCATCCCGAGGACGCGGGGCCGCCTGACAACCCGACAGACCGGAATGCGAACCCCGACACCCTCTGGGACGATCGCTCCATGATCGCTCGGCTCAGGCCGCTCATGACGCAGTGGACGTTCGTCGTGCCGGTGCTCGCGGTCGTCCTGCTGGTGTTCACCTGGGGACGGAGCCTGCCGGGCGCCGTCGTCGCCGTGGTGACGCTGGTCCTGGCGGGCGCGGTCCTGGCCGCCGTGCACCATGCCGAGGTGGTGGCCCACCGGGTGGGCGAGCCGTTCGGCTCCCTCGTCCTCGCCGTGGCCGTCACGATCATCGAGGTCGCCCTGATCGTCACCCTGATGATCGACGGCGGCGACAAGAGCGCCACCCTGGCCAGGGACACGGTCTTCGCGGCCGTGATGATCACCTGCAACGGCATCGTCGGACTGAGCCTGCTGGTGGGCTCACTGCGGCACCGTACGGCCGTCTTCAACCCGGAGGGCACCGGCGCCGCCCTCGCGACCGTCGCCACATTGGCCACACTCAGCCTGGTGCTGCCGACGTTCACGACGAGCAAACCCGGCCCGGAGTTCTCCGGAGTCCAGCTGATGTTCGCGGCGGTCTCCTCGCTGATCCTCTACGGCCTGTTCGTGACGACGCAGACCGTACGGCACCGTGACTACTTCCTGCCCATCACCCGGCTGGGCGAGGTGATCACCTCGGAGGACCACGCCGACGCGCCCTCCAAGCGGTCCGCACTGCTCAGCCTCGGCCTGCTGGGGCTGGCACTGATCGGTGTCGTGGGCCTGGCCAAGGGAGTGTCGCCGGCCATCGAGTCGGGCGTGCAGGCGGCGGGCCTGCACCAGGCCGTCGTGGGCGTGGTCATCGCCCTGCTCGTCCTCCTGCCGGAGACGATCGCCGCGGTGCGGGCCGCCCGCCGGGACCGCGTGCAGACCAGTCTGAACCTGGCGCTCGGCTCCGCGATGGCGAGCATCGGCCTGACCATCCCCGCCGTCGCGCTGGCCTCCATCTGGCTCTCCGGCCCGCTGGTCCTCGGACTGGGGCCCACCCATATGGTGCTGCTCGCCCTGACGGTGGTGGTGAGCTTGCTGACGGTCGTGCCGGGGCGGGCGACCCCGCTCCAGGGCGGTGTCCATCTGGTGCTGTTCGCGGCCTATCTGGAGCTTGCGATCAACCCGTAGCGGCCCTCGCGACCCGTGTGCGAGGCGGAGCCCGTCACCCGGTGGCGGGCTCCGCCGCCATGGCGGGCACCGGGCGCGTCTCGGGCAGCAGGGCGAAGCACCCCAGGCTGAGCAGGGCGAGCCCGGTCAGATACGCCCCCACGCTCCAGGGCACCCGCCCGCTCTGCTCGACGAGCGCCGTCGCCACGATCGGCGTCAGCGCGCCACCGAGGACCCCGCCGAGGTTGTAGCCGACCGCGGCGCCCGTGCAGCGCACACGGGGTTCGTACAACTCCGGCAGATACGCGGCGATCACGGCGAACATCGTGATGAACGCCAGCATGGCGCCCAGGAATCCCGCGAACATCAGCAGCGGCTCACCCGTCGCGAGGAGGGCGACCAGTGGGAACATCCACAGCGCCGCCGCGGTGCACCCGACGAGGCACAGGGGACGGCGTCCGTACCGGTCGCCGAGCATCGCCACCAGCGGCGTGAGCGCGCCCTTCACCAGCACCGCACCCATGATGCAGACCAGCAGGACGCCGCGGTCCACCCCGAGGCGTTCGGTGCCGTAGGACAGGGACCAGGTCGTCACGGTGTAGAAGACGGCGTATCCGATCGACAGCGCGCCGGCCGTCAGCAGCACCAGCCGCCAGTGGTCGCGTACGACCTCGGCGAGCGGCACGCGCGCGTGGTCGGCGACTTCCAGGAACCGGGGGCTCTCCGCGAGGGACGACCGCAGCCACAGCCCCACCAGGGCGAGCACACCGGCCGCCCAGAACGGCACCCGCCACCCCCATGCCGCGAACTGCGCCTCGGACAGCGTCGCCGACAGGGCCAGCACCACGCCGTTCGCGAGCAGGAAGCCCACCGCTGGTCCGACCTGGGGGAAGCTCGACCACAGCGCGCGCCGTCCGGCGGGCGCGTGCTCCACCGTCAGCAGCACGGCCCCGCCCCACTCGCCGCCAAGCCCCAGCCCCTGGAGGAAGCGCAGGGCGAGCAGCAGCAGGGGAGCGGCGACGCCGATCGTGCCGTACGTCGGCACGCAGCCGACCGCGACCGTGGAGGCGCCCGTCAGCAGCAGGGAGGCCACGAGCACCGGACGCCGTCCGTGCCGGTCGCCGATGTGCCCGAACAGCACCGAGCCCAGAGGGCGCGCCACGAAGCCCACCCCGAAGGTCGCGAACGCGGCCAGGGTCCCGGCGAGGGGCGAGAACGTCGGGAAGAACAGCGGCCCGAGAACCAGCGCGGCAGCGGTCCCGTAGACGAAGAAGTCGTAGAACTCGATGGCGGTCCCGGCCAGTGAAGCGGACGCGAGCCGCAGCATGGAGGGCGCCTTTACGGTGCGTACGTCGTGCATACCGCGTCAACTACCCACAGTCACCGACGGTTACGGGGGCGTGCGGGGGCGGTCGGCCGCGTCGGTCCGTGCCGGTGAGCGCCGGGCGGGTCCTCCCGAGAAGCGCCTCCAGGGGCGCCGTGGGCCGGTCCCGGTCCCGGAGGGCAGGGGCCTCGGCGCTGTCGGCGCACCGTGATAGACCGGGGGCTGAGCAGCGGTCTTCGACGGACCGCCGACCCCTACGGACCGGAGGAACCGTGCCCCGCACCCTGGCCAACGCCCCGATCATGATCCTCAACGGCCCCAACCTCAACCTGCTGGGCACGCGGCAGCCGGAGATCTACGGTTCGGAGACCCTGGCCGACGTGGAGGCGCTGTGTGCCAAGGCGGCGGCCGCGCACGGCGGCACCGTCGACCTCCGTCAGTCCAACCACGAGGGCGTGCTGGTCGACTGGATCCACGAGGCGCGCTCCGGCCACAGCGGCATCGTGATCAACCCCGGCGCCTACTCGCACACGTCCGTGGCGATCCTGGATGCGCTCAACACCTGTGACGGGCTTCCTGTGGTGGAGGTCCACATCTCCAACATCCACCGGCGTGAAGCGTTCCGCCACCACTCGTACGTCTCCCTGCGCGCGGACGGTGTCATCGCGGGATGCGGCGTGCAGGGGTACGCGTTCGGGGTGGAGCGGATCGCCGCGCTCGCGGGAACGGGCCGGGCGGACACCTGACCGGGGGCGGCACACGCGCGTGTACGGTTTCCCTGGCGACTGGACCCCCGTGTACGGCCGGCCCGTGCGCGAGGTTCCTGACGGCGTGCCAGGGTCGCCGGTCGAGGGCGGGGATCGAAGACCGGCGACCCCATCCGCTCAGGAGCCGTCATCCCGGGCGGGGCTGAGTCCAGTTGACTGCGCGCCGTTGTGCGCCGGGAGCGCGCGCACGGCGCCTGCGCGTGCGAAGCGTTCACACGGGGCGCGCGCCGGGCTCCGCCGCGCCGGTCACCACCCCCGCGCGCGCCACTCCGGCAGGTGCGGGCGTTCCGCGCCCAGGGACGTGTCGTCGCCGTGCCCGGGATAGACCCAGGTCTCGTCCGGCAGCACGTCGAAGATCTTCGTCTCCACGTCGTGGATCAGACGGGCGAACGCCTCCGGATCCTTGCGGGTGTTGCCGACACCTCCCGGGAACAGGCAGTCGCCGGTGAACACGTGCGGGTGGCCGTGGGGGTCGTCGTAGACCAGGGCGATGGAGCCCGGTGTGTGCCCCACCAGGTGGCGGGCGATGAGGTCGACGCGCCCCACCCGGATGACGTCGCCGTCGTCGACCAGGACGTCGCTGGGTACGGGGATGCCGTCGGCGTCGTGCCGGCCCGCGTAGGTACGCGCGCCCGTGGCCTCCACGACGGCCGCGAGCGCCTGCCAGTGGTCGCCGTGCCGGTGGGTGGTGACGACGGAGGTGACGCCGTCGTCACCGATCGTGCCCAGCAGCGCGTGCGCGTCGTTGGCGGCGTCGATCAGCAGCTGCTCGTCGGTGGCGCGGCACCGCAGCAGATAGGCGTTGTTGTCCATCGGGCCGACCGCGATCTTGGTGATCATCAGGTCCTTGAGCTCGTGCACGTCGGCGGGGCCACCGACCGTCACCTGTCCGCTGTACGTCATGGCGGCAGCCTATAGCGGAGGCCGGGCGCCCGGCCGCTGTACGGGGAGCCCGACGGGAGTCCCTACAGCGGGGGGAGCGTAGGGAGGACGCCGCCCTCGGTGCTCAGCCCGGAGCCGTCGCGCCGCCCGGCGAGCCAGCCCAGCAGGTCGGGCGCCGGCCCCCGGACGGTGATCCGCGGAGCGTCCGCCTCCCGGCCGGTGCTCCACGCCCGCGTGCCGTCGGTCAGCCGTGTCGGCGGGACGTCGGGACGGCCGGTGAAGCGTTCGGCGAGGAACCCGGTCTCCCGCTCCACGAACTCCGCGGGCAGGTCCTCCAGCTCGTAGCCGATGCCGAGATCCACGTGGTGCAGCTCCACCTCGACCCAGCGCCGGAACGGCACCCGGGCGGCGGCGTCGGTGACGCCGTTGCGCAGCTCCACGGTGCGTGACCAGTCCGCGGGGGCCTCGCCGGCCGTCCGGAACCGACCACCGCTGTCGCGCACGTCGGTGAGGTGGACGTCCACGGGGCGCGTGGCGTCGCGCGCGATGTCGGCGTCCCGGGTCGCGGCCGAGGCGTACATGGGGCGTCCTTCGAGGACGTTCACCAGGGCGTCGGCGTTGCGGGCGAGGTGGGCGAGCACATGGCCGCGGCTCCAGCCGGGCAGGCGTGACGGCTCCGCCACCGACGCGTTGTCCAGCTTGGCCGCTGCGGTGAGCAGCCGGTCCGTCGCCTCATGCACGGACAGCAGGTCACGAGCGTGATCAATCATGGTGCTGACATTAGCCTCGCCACACCTTTGGGTGAAGGTGGTGAACGAGTGCCGTAAATCGAATGCACGTGCTATACGCTCGTTCCCGGCGTCGGGCATGCTGGATGGTCCGGGATTGTTGTCCCATTGGGGAATCCGACCGGCGTTGTCAGTGGCTCCCCCTAGTGTGGAAACACGGGGGCCTCGCCCCTGTCACTCTTCTCAAGAAAGGTGCGGACCGGCGTGGCCGACCGTCTCATCGTCCGTGGCGCGCGCGAGCACAACCTCAAGAATGTCTCGCTCGACCTGCCGCGCGACTCGCTCATCGTCTTCACGGGCCTGTCGGGGTCGGGCAAGTCCTCGCTGGCCTTCGACACGATCTTCGCCGAGGGCCAGCGGCGCTACGTGGAGTCGCTGTCGTCCTACGCCCGGCAGTTCCTCGGCCAGATGGACAAGCCCGACGTGGACTTCATCGAGGGACTGTCCCCGGCCGTCTCCATCGACCAGAAGTCGACCTCGCGCAACCCGCGCTCGACGGTCGGCACCATCACCGAGGTCTACGACTACCTGCGGCTGCTCTTCGCGCGCATCGGCAAGCCGCACTGCCCCCAGTGCGGCCGTCCGATCTCGCGCCAGTCTCCCCAGGCCATCGTCGACAGGGTGCTGGAGCTGCCGGAGGGCAGCCGATTCCAGGTGCTGTCGCCGCTGGTGCGCGAGCGCAAGGGCGAGTTCGTCGACCTCTTCGCCGACCTCCAGACCAAGGGCTACTCCCGCGCGCGCGTCGACGGCGAGACGGTCCAGCTGTCCAGCCCGCCCACGCTGAAGAAGCAGGAGAAGCACACCATCGAGGTGGTCGTCGACCGCCTCACCGTGAAGGACTCCGCCAAGCGCCGCCTCACCGACTCCGTGGAGACCGCACTCGGCCTCTCCGGCGGCATGGTCGTGCTCGACTTCGTCGACCTCCCCGAGGACGACCCCGAGCGCGAGCGCATGTACTCCGAGCACCTGTACTGCCCGTACGACGACCTGTCCTTCGAGGAGCTGGAGCCCCGCTCCTTCTCCTTCAACTCGCCCTTCGGCGCCTGTCCCGAGTGCACCGGCATCGGCACGCGCATGGAGGTCGACCCCGAGCTGATCGTCCCGGACGAGGACAAGTCCCTCGACGAGGGCGCCATCCACCCCTGGTCGCACGGCCACACCAAGGACTACTTCGGCCGGCTGGTCGGCGCCCTCGCGGACGCCCTGGGGTTCCGCACCGACATCCCCTTCGCGGGCCTGCCCCAGCGCGCCAGGAAGGCCCTGCTGCACGGCCACAAGACCCAGATCGAGGTCCGGTACCGCAACAGGTACGGCCGCGAGCGCGTCTACACGACGCCCTTCGAGGGGGCCGTGCCCTTCGTGAAGCGCCGGCACAGCGAGGCGGAGAGCGACGCGAGCCGCGAGCGCTTCGAGGGCTACATGCGCGAGGTGCCCTGCCCCACCTGTGAGGGCACGCGCCTGAAGCCGATCGTCCTCGCGGTCACGATCATGGAGAAGTCGATCGCCGAGGTCTCGGCGATGTCGATCAGCGACTGCGCCGACTTCCTCGGTCAGCTGAGACTCAACTCCCGCGACAAGAAGATCGCCGAGCGCGTGCTGAAGGAGGTCAACGAGCGGCTGCGCTTCCTGGTCGACGTCGGCCTGGACTACCTCTCGCTGAACCGCGCGGCCGGCACCCTGTCCGGCGGCGAGGCCCAGCGCATCCGCCTGGCCACCCAGATCGGCTCGGGACTCGTCGGCGTGCTCTACGTCCTCGACGAGCCGTCCATCGGTCTGCACCAGCGCGACAACCACCGGCTCATCGAGACCCTGGTCCGGCTGCGCGACATGGGCAACACGCTCATCGTCGTCGAGCACGACGAGGACACCATCAAGACCGCCGACTGGATCGTCGACATCGGCCCCGGAGCCGGTGAGCACGGCGGCAAGGTCGTGCACAGCGGTTCACTGAAGGAACTGCTGGCCAACGCCGAGTCGCAGACCGGTCAGTACCTGGCCGGCAAGAAGGCCATCCCGCTGCCCGACATCCGGCGCCCGCTGGACCCGACGCGGCAGCTCACGGTGCACGGCGCCCGGGAGAACAACCTCCAGGACATCGACGTCTCGTTCCCGCTGGGCGTGTTCACCGCGGTCACCGGCGTGTCCGGCTCCGGCAAGTCCACGCTGGTCAACGACATCCTGTACACCCACCTGGCCCGCGAGCTGAACGGCGCGCGCAATGTGCCGGGGCGGCACACGCGTGTGGACGGCGACGACCTCGTCGACAAGGTCGTGCACGTCGACCAGTCGCCGATCGGCCGCACCCCGCGGTCGAACCCGGCGACCTACACCGGCGTCTTCGACCACATCCGCCGGCTGTTCGCCGAGACCACCGAGGCGAAGGTCCGCGGATACCTGCCGGGCCGTTTCTCCTTCAACGTCAAGGGCGGCCGCTGCGAGAACTGCGCGGGCGACGGCACGATCAAGATCGAGATGAACTTCCTCCCGGACGTGTACGTCCCGTGCGAGGTCTGCCACGGCGCCCGGTACAACCGGGAGACCCTTGAGGTCCACTACAAGGGCAAGTCCATCTCCGAGGTCCTGAACATGCCGATCGAGGAGGCCATGGACTTCTTCGAGGCCGTTCCGGCGATCAACCGCCACCTCAGGACGCTCAACGACGTCGGGCTCGGCTACGTCCGCCTCGGCCAGTCGGCGACCACCCTGTCCGGCGGCGAAGCGCAGCGCGTCAAGCTCGCCAGCGAGCTCCAGAAGCGCTCCACCGGCCGTACGGTCTACGTCCTGGACGAGCCGACCACCGGTCTGCACTTCGAGGACATCAGCAAGCTGCTGACGGTCCTCTCCGGCCTGGTGGACAAGGGCAACACGGTCATCGTCATCGAGCACAACCTCGACGTGATCAAGACCGCGGACTGGCTGGTGGACATGGGACCCGAGGGCGGCGCAGGCGGCGGCCTCGTCATCGCCGAGGGCACACCGGAGGAGGTCGCGGCGGTGCCCACCAGCCACACCGGCAAGTTCCTGCGCGAGATCCTCGGCGCCGACCGCGTCAGCGACGCGGCCACGGCGAAGCCCTCGCGCAGGACACCGGCCAAGAAGACCGTCGCGGCCGGGACCACGGCGAAGAAGACGGCGACCGCCAGGACGGCGAAGGCGCCCGACGGCAACACCACCGCCAAGAAGGCGGCCGCCGGGAAGAAGGCGGCCCCCGCGAAGAAGACGACGCGGGCACGGAAGGTCTGAGCCCGGCGGGCAGCCGACTCGCAGAAATCCGGAAACGGGCGGCGCGTCCCGGGAACTTCCCGCGAGGCGCCGCCCGTTGGATCATCAGCGGCCCCGGCCAGGCGGCCGCGGCGCACCTTGACTTCTCAACAGCGTGCTCTTCCGAGACCGAACGCCTCTCACGCGGCTCCCAGCTCGGAGGCGTAGGGCGGTTCGGCACCCGCACGGGAACAGGTGATCGCGGCAGCCCGCGCCGCGAACCGCAGCAGCCGTGCCCAGCCGTCCGCGCCCAGTCCCGCGAGCGCGTCGGCGGACAGCGCGTCCTGGGCGGCCAGCCCGTGCAGCAGGGCGGCGTTCACCGTGTCGCCGGCGCCGATCGTGTCCACGACGTCGACCTTCTCGCCCGGCACGGAGTGCTCGGCGCCGTCCCGCGTGAAGACGGTCAGTCCGTCGCCGCCCCGGGTGACCACCACGGCCGCCGGTCCCGCGGCCAGCCACTCACGCGGCGTGCCGCCCAGCCACCGCGCGTCCTCCTCGGAGAGCTTGAGCAGCGTCACGGACGGCAGCCAGCTCCCGAAGCGGGCACGATAGGCGTCCGGGTCCGGGATCAGCCCCGCCCGGATGTTCGGGTCGAGCGCCGTGCACACCCCCTGCCCGGCCGCGCCGCGCATCAGCTCCTCGTACGCCGTGGCTCCCGGCTCCAGGACGAGCGAACAGGTCCCGAACGACACCGCGCGGGTGCCCGTGGGCAGGGCCGGGGGAGCGGTGAAGAGCCGGTCCGCGGTGCCCTCGACGTAGAACGAGTACGCGGCCGATCCCTCGGCGTCGACGGTGGCGACGGCGAGCGTGGTGGGCTCCGGGCCCCGCTGCACGGCCGACACGTCCACGCCCGCCTCCCGCAGCCCGTCGAGCAGCGCCTCGCCGAAGGCGTCCCGCGAGGTGCGCGAGCAGAACGCGGTGGGGGAGCCGAGCCGGCCGAGCGCCACGGCCGTGTTGTAGGGGCCGCCGCCGAGCGCCGGCTTCAGGCCCGCGAGGGCACCCGTGCCCTGCGGTACCAGGTCGATCAGGGCCTCACCGGCGACGACGATCACGAGAGCGTTCCTTCCAGGGGTGTCCGGGGCGTCAGGGGCTGTTCGGGGCATCCGCAGGAGGTGCGGTGCATGAAGGCGCAGGGCAGGCGCACGGTCCGCGCGGCCCGCTCCGGCGCGGCGAGGCGGTCGAGGAGCATCCGGACGGCCCGAGCGCCGATCTCCTTGCCGGGCTGGGCGATCGCGGTGAGCCGGGGGGAGAACAGGTCGGCCCAGGCGAAGTCGTCGAAGCAGCACAGTGCCATGTCGCCGGGCACGGACAGGCCGTGGTCCCGCAGCGCGCGCAGGGCGCCGATGGTCATCGCGTTGTTGGCCGTGACGAGCGCGGTCGGCGGTGAGGCGAGGGCCAGCAGCCTCGCGGTGGCCGGTTCCGCGCCGGCCGACTCGGAGTGGCCGTGCACCACGAGGTCCTCGTCGTGATCGAGCCCAGCGGAAGCGAGTCCGTCCCCGTACCCGCTGATCCGCTCGGCGGTGGTGCTGAGCCCCGGCCGGCCGGCGATCAGGGCGATCCGCCGGTGGCCGAGCCCGGCGAGATGCGTGACCAGCCGGGACACGGGCGCGGCGCTCTCGGCGCACACCTGGTCGAACCGAGCGGGACCGTCCGCCGGGAAGTCGACCAGCCGGTCCAGGAGCACGGCCGGCACCTTGTGACGGCCGAGGTAGGCGAGGAGGTCCCGCGGGTTCGCGGAGGGTGCCACGATCATGCCGTCCACGCGGCGTTCGTGGAGCAGTTGGACGACCTTGCGCTCATGCAGCGGATCGTCGTGCGGGTCGGCGATCAGCAGGCTGTAGCCCTCCTCGACGGCAGCGGCCTCGACGCCTTGGAGGATCTCGGTGAAGTACGGATTGCTGATCGCGGAGACCGCGAGGCCGATGGAGCGGGTGCGCGAGGTCACCAGGGACCGGGCGAGGGTGTTGGGGGTGTAGCCGAGCGCGTCCATCGCGTCCAGCACCGCCTGGCGGGTGTGGGGAAGTACCGGCCGGGTGCCGTTCAGCACATGCGAGACGGTCGCCACGGAGACGCCGGCGCTTCGCGCGACATCGGCCATGGTCGTCATCGCGATCCCTTCCCTGCGCGTTCCGCCGGGGCCACGGCGGGCCTCCTGGCGGGGAAGGTATCCCATCCGAAGCCCGGCGTAAACGCTTGCGCAAGCGTTTACGCGGAGGATCTCGCCGCGCCGAGGGGGCAGAGCCGCGAAGACCGGTCGCTCGCCCTCCCCCGCGCCGGCCGGGGCGTGTCGCGACCCGCGGCCCGGAACACAGCGCCGGGGACGGCTCAGACCGGCGCGCGACCGGAGGCCGCAAGGGGGCGGCTCACTCCCACTGCCACCCGATGCCGACGATCCCCGCCCGCACCCGCGGCTCCACGAGGTGCACGGACCGGTGCAGCCCGCTCAGGGCGAGACCCTGGCGGCCGCTGCGGGGCGCCGCCGCAGAATGCTGGGTGAACCGGTGGCACCGGGCGGGCAGCTCGCTCCCGGCGAAGCGGACCTGGAGCGCGTACTGCCCGCCCGCGAGAGGGAACCCCCGGGCGTACTCGTGGGACACGTCGGCGGTGCCGTCGTCGACGCCATGGCGGAAGAGATGGGTGTCGCCCGCGCGCAGCCGGGTGTCGAACAGCAGCTCGGCCACGAGGACTCCGGTGTCCTGATGCCAGCGGATCCGGCCCGTGCGGCAGTTCTCCAGGGCGTGCACGGTCATGTGCTGCGGGACGCACCCGGGATCGCCGTGGTGCACGGCGATGAAGCGGTCCACGCCGTCCTTGTGGGCCCGCACGATGTGATGCGACTCGCGCCCGGCCAGCTCGCGCCGCGCCCCTATCCGTACGCGCTCGTGGTGGGCGAGGGTGTGCAGCCCGCCGTCGACCGAGCAGTCCAGGTCTCCCAGCAGCTCCTGCAGGACGCCGGTCGCCTCCACCAGGGCGCGGTAGGTGCGGGTGGCGGGCCGCTGGAGGGCGGTGTGGTCGTCGGCTTCGGCGAGCAGCCGGATCAGGGACTCCTCCGGCAGCTGGAGGATCTCCTCCAGGGCCCGTACCGCGCGCAGCGACTCGGGGCGCTGCGGACGGCGGGCGCCCTGCTGCCAGTAGCTGAGGCTGGTGACCCCGACCTTGACCCCGCGCCGGGACAGATGGTGCTTCACGCGCTGGAGCGGCAGTCCGCGGGCCGCTATCGCGGCACGCAGGGCGACATGGAAGGGGCCGCCCCGCAGGGCCGTGTCCAGTTCCGCGGTGGTGGCGAGGTCCGCGTGCTGTGTGGCGTGCGGCATGCAGGGCCCTTCCTGTGGTTGTTCACAACGGCTGGTCAGGCCGTTCGCGCGGTTGATCGGGGCCGCCCCGTCGGCACGGCGGGCGTCTTCACATCCGTACGTCGCCCTTCAGGGCCCCGAGTTCCCCCGCATTGAAGCGTGTTGACAAAGTCCCGACAACACCTGAAGCCCAACAGCGGGCGCCTCTGGCCGAGTCACGACGCGTTGGCCCCGGCGCCGTCGCCCGATCCGGAGGGGCCGCCTCGCATGTCGGGGGCCAGGTGCGGGGGGCAGGCCCGAAGGGGAGGAGCGGGGGTGGTGAGGGCATCCGCTTCCGGCCCTGCCCGGCACACGTGTTCCAGCGTTGGGCAAGGCGATCCCCGTTCCCCCGCTCGACAGATGGCGGGCACGTCTGCGGACGCCCCCCGGGCGCGCACCCGGGCCCGCGATCGGCTGCACCGCCGAGCGGGGGTGCCGTCCGGCTCCGCGGACCGGACACCACCCGTGTGGACGACATCGCGGTCGGTGAGCCCCGGCACGGCAGTCTTGGAGCCCCCGCCCGCCGCCGTGGCCAGGCCCTTCCCGTCCCGCCGGGCGGCGGTGGGGCGGGTGGGGACGGTTGTCCACAGGCTCGTCGGAGTGTCGGCGGGCGCCAGTAGGGTGTGAGACATGGCCGACCCCTCCAGCTACCGACCCAAGCCGGGACAGATCCCGGACTCCCCCGGGGTGTACAGGTTCCGTGACGAGCACCGCCGGGTGATCTACGTCGGGAAGGCGAAGAGCCTGCGCCAGCGGCTGGCGAACTACTTCCAGGACCTGGCGGGCCTGCACCCGCGCACCCGCACCATGGTCACCACGGCCGCGTCCGTGGAGTGGACGGTGGTGTCCACGGAGGTCGAGGCGCTCCAGCTGGAGTACTCCTGGATCAAGGAGTACGACCCGCGGTTCAACGTCAAGTACCGCGACGACAAGAGCTACCCGTACCTCGCGGTGACGATGAACGAGGAGTACCCGCGCGTGCAGGTGATGCGCGGTCACAAGAAGAAGGGCGTGCGCTACTTCGGGCCGTACGCGCACGCTTGGGCGATCCGCGACACCGTCGACCTCCTCCTGCGGGTGTTCCCCGTGCGGACCTGCTCGGCGGGCGTCTTCAAGAACGCCCGCCGCACCGGCCGCCCCTGCCTCCTCGGCTACATCGGCAAGTGCTCCGCCCCCTGCGTGGACCGGGTCTCCACGGAGGAGCACCGCGAACTGGCGGAAGAGTTCTGCGACTTCATGACCGGCCGGACGAGCACCTATCTGCGCCGTCTGGAGCGCCAGATGGCGCAGGCGGCCGACGAGATGGAGTACGAGCGGGCCGCCCGCCTGCGCGACGACATCGGAGCCCTGAGAAAGGCCATGGAGAAGAACGCCGTCGTGCTGGCCGACGCGACGGACGCCGACCTCGTCGCTGTCGCCGAGGACGAGCTGGAGGCGGCCGTGCAGATCTTCCACGTCCGGGGCGGCCGGGTGCGCGGCCAGCGCGGCTGGGTCACCGACAAGGTCGAGGAGATCACCACGGGAGCCCTCGTGGAGCACGCCCTCCAGCAGCTCTACGGCGAGGAGACCGGCGACGCGGTGCCCAAGGAGGTGCTCGTCCCGGCCCTGCCCGACCCGCCGGAGCCCGTGCAGGAGTGGCTGGCCGGGCGCCGCGGCTCCCAGGTGTCGCTGCGCGTCCCGCAGCGCGGCGACAAGCGGGCGCTGATGGAGACCGTCGAGCGCAACGCGCAGCAGGCCCTCGTCCTGCACAAGACCAAGCGCGCCTCCGACCTGACCACGCGCTCGCGCGCGCTGGAGGAGATCGCCGAGGCCCTCGACCTGGACAGCGCCCCGCTCAGGATCGAGTGCTACGACATCTCACACTTCCAGGGCGACGACGTGGTGGCCTCGATGGTCGTCTTCGAGGACGGCCTGGCCCGCAAGGGCGAGTACCGCCGCTTCCAGATCAAGGGCTTCCGGGGCCAGGACGACGTCCGCTCCATGCACGAGGTGATCACCCGCCGCTTCAGGCGCTACCTGGCCGAGAAGGAGCGGACGGGGGAGTGGACGGACGGCGGGAGCGCGATCGGCGAGGGGGCGGCCGGCCCCGACGGCGACCCGGGCACCCCGGCGGACGTCTCCTCCGCCCCGCTGCCGGACGGCCTGAAGGACGAAGAGGGCCGGCCCAGGCGCTTCGCGTACCCGCCCCAGCTCGTCGTGGTCGACGGCGGGCAGCCGCAGGTCGCGGCCGCCCAGCGCGCCCTGGACGAGCTGGGGATCGACGACATCGCCGTCTGCGGCCTCGCCAAGCGCCTGGAGGAGGTGTGGGTGCCCGGCGAGGACGACCCCCTCGTCCTGCCCCGGACCAGCGAGGGCCTGTACCTGCTCCAGCGCGTCCGCGACGAGGCCCACCGCTTCGCCATCACCTACCAGCGCGCCAAGCGCGCCAAGCGCTTCCGGTCGAGCCCGCTGGACGACGTCCCCGGTCTCGGCGAGACCCGCAAACAGGCCCTGATCAAGCATTTCGGCTCGGTGAAGAAGCTGCGATCCGCGACAATCGACCAGATCTGTGAGGTTCCCGGCATAGGCCGCAAGACGGCCGAGACCATCGCCGTCGCCCTCGCCCAGGCGGCGCCCGCCGCGCCCGCCGTGAACACGGCGACTGGAGAGATCATGGAAGACGAGGACTCCGGTACGACGGCGGAGACCTCGGGGGAGCCCGTGTCCGCGGGCGCCCCGGACGAACGACGGGGGCAGGAGAGATGAGCGAGCACGACACGGGACCCGCGGCCGAACAGGATCGACGGGCCCGGCAGACTCGGCACAGCACCGGCGGGGACCCCGCCGAGCAGGAAGCACGCCAGGAAGACGGAGCACAGGTGAGTACGGGCAGCGAGACGGCCGGGGCCCCCGAGGCGGCCATCCCCGAGCTGGTGATCATCTCCGGCATGTCCGGGGCGGGCCGCTCCACGGCAGCCAAGTGTCTGGAGGACCTCGGCTGGTTCGTCGTCGACAACCTGCCGCCCGCCCTGATCCCCACCATGGTGGAACTCGGCGCCCGCTCCCAGGGCAACGTGGCGCGCATCGCGGTCGTCGTCGACGTCCGCGGCCGCCGCTTCTTCGACAACCTCCGCGAGTCGCTCTCGGACCTCGACTCCCGGTCAGTCACGCGCCGGATCGTCTTCCTGGAGTCCTCCGACGACGCCCTGGTGCGCCGCTTCGAGGGGGTGCGCCGCCCGCACCCCCTCCAGGGTGACGGCCGTATCGTCGACGGCATCGCCGCCGAGCGCGAGCTGCTGCGGGAACTGCGCGGCGACGCCGATCTGGTGATCGACACCTCCAGCCTCAACGTCCACGAGCTGCGGGCCAAGATGGACGCCCAGTTCGCCGGCGACGAGGAGCCGGAGCTGCGGGCCACGGTCATGTCGTTCGGCTTCAAGTACGGCCTTCCGGTCGACGCCGACCTGGTCGTCGACATGCGCTTCCTGCCCAACCCGCACTGGGTCCCGGAACTGCGCCCCTTCACCGGCCTGAACGAGGAGGTCGCGGCGTTCGTCCTCAACCAGCCGGGCGCCAAGGAGTTCCTCGACCGGTACGCCGAACTGCTCCAGCTGGTCGCCGCGGGCTACCGCCGTGAGGGCAAGCGCTACGTGACCATCGCCGTGGGCTGCACGGGGGGCAAGCACCGCTCGGTCGCCATGTCGGAGAAGCTCGCCGCGCGCCTCGCGGCCGAGGGCGTGGAGACGGTGGTCGTGCACCGGGACATGGGACGGGAATGACCGGACGTACTCCGCGGCCGAGCATGCTGCGCCGGGTGATGCCCGAGGGGCGCGGCCGGCGCTCCGCCGAGGCGCGGGGCGCACGGACGCGCCGCCGGGGCACCCAGCCCAAGGTCGTCGCCCTCGGCGGCGGCATGGGCCTGTCGGCCTCGCTCGCCGCGCTGCGCCGGATCACCGGCGATCTCACCGCCGTCGTCACCGTGGCCGACGACGGCGGCTCCAGCGGTCGTCTGCGCGACGAACTGGGCGTGCTGCCGCCCGGCGACCTGCGCAAGGCGCTGGCCGCGCTGTGCGGCGACGACGACTGGGGCCAGACCTGGTCCCGCGTCATCCAGCACCGCTTCCACTCCCAGGGCGACCTGCACGACCACGCCGTCGGCAATCTGCTCATCGTCGCCCTGTGGGAGCAGCTCGGCGACCACGTCCAGGCCCTCGACCTGGTCGGCAGGCTGCTCGGCGCGCACGGGCGCGTCCTGCCCATGTCCGCGGTGCCGCTGGAGCTCCAGGCCCTCGTCAAGGGACACGAACCGGACCGCCCCGAAGAGGTGGACACGGTGCGCGGCCAGGCCACCGTCGCCCTCACCCCCGGCGAGGTCCAGTCGGTGCACCTCGTGCCGCCCGACCCGCCCGCGGTCCCGGAGGCCGTGGCGGCCGTCCAGGACGCCGACTGGGTGGTGCTGGGCCCCGGCTCCTGGTTCTCCTCGGTCATCCCCCACCTCCTCGTGCCGGAACTGCTGGACGCGCTCATCGAGACGAAGGCGCGCCGGGTACTCTCCCTGAACCTCGCCCCGCAGCCCGGAGAAACCGAGGGCTTCTCTCCGCAGCGTCATTTGGAGGTTTTGGGACGACACGCCCCTAAACTCGCCCTGGACGTGGTGCTGGCCGACGAGGCCGCCGTGCCCGACCGCGACGTGCTCACCGAGGCCGCCAAGCGGCTCGGTGCGGCGGTCGAGCTGGCCCCCGTGGCCCGGACGGACGGGACGCCCCGGCACGACCCGGAGCTCCTCGCCGCCGCGTACGACCGTATTTTTCGGATGCATGGAAGGATCGGCCCATGGCGATGACGGCAGCGGTGAAGGACGAGATCTCCCGGCTCCCCGTCACCCGGACCTGCTGCAGGAAGGCGGAGGTCTCCGCCATTCTGCGGTTCGCCGGCGGCCTCCACCTGGTGAGCGGGCGCATTGTGATCGAGGCGGAGCTGGACACGGCGATGGCGGCCCGCAGACTCAAGCGCGACATTCTGGAGATCTTCGGCCACAGTTCCGAACTGATCGTGATGGCGCCCGGCGGGCTGCGCCGCGGATCGCGTTACGTCGTACGGGTGGTAGCGGGCGGTGACCAGCTCGCCCGGCAGACCGGTCTGGTCGACGGACGGGGCCGCCCCATCCGCGGACTGCCCCCGCAGGTGGTCAGCGGGGCCACCTGCGACGCGGAGGCCGCCTGGCGCGGCGCCTTCCTCGCGCACGGCTCGCTGACCGAGCCCGGCCGTTCCTCCTCCCTGGAGGTCACCTGCCCGGGGCCCGAGGCCGCGCTCGCCCTGGTCGGCGCCGCCCGCCGGCTGTCGATCGCGGCGAAGGCCCGCGAGGTGCGGGGCGTGGACCGCGTGGTCGTGCGGGACGGCGACGCCATCGGCGCCCTGCTCACCCGGCTCGGCGCGCACGAGTCCGTGCTGGCCTGGGAGGAGCGCCGGATGCGGCGCGAGGTCCGCGCCACCGCCAACCGGCTCGCCAACTTCGACGACGCCAATCTCCGCCGCTCCGCGCGCGCGGCCGTCGCGGCCGGTGCCCGGGTCCAGCGGGCCCTGGAGATCCTCGGCGAGGAGGTCCCCGAGCATCTCGCCGCCGCCGGGCGCCTGCGCATGGACCACAAGCAGGCGTCCCTGGAGGAGCTGGGCGCGCTCGCCGACCCGCCGCTGACCAAGGACGCCGTCGCCGGCCGGATCCGCCGGCTGCTGGCGATGGCCGACAAACGGGCACAGGACCTCGGCATCCCGGGCACCGAGGCCAACCTCAGCGAGGAGCTGGCGGACACCCTCGCAGTATGACCGGCCGCACCCGGAGCGCTCCGCCCTCCGTGAAATGACGGGCAGTCAAAACAGTGGTGCCGATGTCCACTTGAGGCATCGGCATCGCCGTTTGTCGGTCTTTGCGGCACTCTTGACTGGACCATGAACTGGCATGAGCCTGGCAGTCATTCGTCACTGTGGCGGAACACTGCTAGGGGGGTTCATGAGACCCAGAGCGAGATCGATCCTCGCTGTCGGCGCGCTCCTTGTAGGCGGAGCGAGCATTGCACCCATCGCCCAGGCACAACAGGGAAGTTCACGGGATTCCGGCCCGGCCGAGGTCAAGGTGTTCCGGGCCGAGATCACCAGGAAGCAGATACCCCTGCTGCTGGCGGCCGGTCAGGACGGCCGCGAACTGAGCCGGCAGGCGCCCGCGAAGGGCAAGGCCACCGTCGAGGTGTACCTCACCGACGACCAGGCCGGAAAACTGGAGAAGCAGGGGGTCGCGCTCGCCGAGTACGACCTGTCGGCCAAGGCCGAGGCCCGCGTCGAGAAGGCCGCCGAGGGCGTGTTCCGTCCGTACGGCGGCACCGGGGGGCTGAAGGAGGAGATCGTCCGGACCGGGCAGCAGAACCCGGGGCTGACCAAGGTCGTCTCCATCGGGAAGACGGTCAGCGGCCAGGACATCCTCGCCGTCAAGCTCACCAAGGACGCCAAGAAGGCGAAGGACGGCTCCAAGCCCGCCGTCCTCTACATGTCCAACCAGCACGCGCGCGAGTGGATCACGCCGGAGATGACCCGGCGCCTGATGCGCTACTACCTGGACAACTACCAGAAGGACAAGCGGGTCAAGAAGATCGTGGACTCCCGCGAGCTGTGGTTCGTGCTGTCGGCCAACCCCGACGGCTACGACTACTCCTTCAAGGACTCCGACACCCGCATGTGGCGCAAGAACCTGCGCGACATCAACGGTGACGGTGCCGTCAGCACCGGCGACGGCGTCGACCTGAACCGCAACTTCTCCTACAAGTGGGGCTACGACGACGAGGGTTCGTCACCCAACCCCACCAGCGAGACCTACCGGGGCGCGAGCGCGGGCTCGGAGCCCGAGACGAAGGCCCTGGACGCCTTCCAGAAGCGCGTCGGCTTCACCTACGGCATCAACTACCACTCGGCCGCCGAACTCCTCCTCTACGGCGTCGGCTGGCAGGTGGCCACCAACACCCCCGACGACGTCATGTACAAGGCGCTCGCCGGCACCCCGGGCAACTCCGCGATCCCCGGCTACCGCCCGCAGGTCTCCTCGGAGCTGTACACGACCAACGGCGAGGCCGACGGACACGCCGCGAACGTCAACGGCCTGTCGATGTTCACCCCGGAGATGTCGACCTGCCAGACCGCGTCGAACATCGACCCGAACGACCGGTGGAACGCGGCCGACTGCCAGTCCGTGTTCAACTTCCCCGACGACGAGAAGCTGATCCAGGACGAGTTCACCAAGAACGTGCCGTTCGCGCTGTCCGTCGCCGAGAGCGCCGCGCGGCCCGACCAGCCCGTCTCCGCACTGGGCCTGAAGGCCGCCGACTTCACCCCGGCGCCGTTCACCACGTCGTACTCCCGCGGCGCCGACCAGGAGGTCTCCGTCGTCGCACGCAAGTCCGTGCGCGACAAGGAGCTCAAGTACCGCGTCAACGGCGGCCGTACGCTCGACGTGGCGCTGCGGCCCTGGAAGGGCGGCGAGACCTACGGCGGCGACGACAACCTCTACTTCGACGAGTACCGCGCCAAGGTCCGCGACGGCGGACCCGGCGACAAGGTCGAGGTGTGGTTCACCGGCGAGACCCGCGCCGGGAAGAAGGTCGCCAGCGAGCGCTTCACGTACCAGGTCGCCGAACGCCCGCGCGCGGACGTCCTCGTGGTCGCCGAGGAAGGCGCTCCCGCCACCCAGACGCAGAAGTACGTCGACGCGCTGCGGGAGAACGGCCGCAGGGCCGCCGTCTGGGACGTCGCCACGCAGGGCGCGCCCGACGCCCTCGGTGTGCTGGGCCACTTCAAGACGGTCGTGCACTACACCGGAGCCGCCACCCCCGGCAACGCCACCCAGCTCCAGCTGCGCGCCTACCTCAACGAGGGCGGCAAGCTGGTGGAGGCGGGCGAGCAGGCCGGCGGCAACGTCGACCTCGGTGACGGCACCCTGTCCAACGACTTCAGCCAGTACTACCTGGGCGCCTACTCCCGTACGTCGCTGCCCGGCGCCACCGGCTTCACCGGCTCGGGCAGGCTCGGCGGCGTGAGCGGGGCGCTCGGCGACGCGCCCGGCAACCCCCTCGACAAGGCCGGGAGTTACAGCGTCACCTCCGACGAACTGCCCGCGGGCACGTTCCCGCAGTTCGCCAGCGCGGGAGCCGGCCGGTTCGCCGGGACGGTCAACCCGTACGGACCGTACGCGGGTTCGTGGATGGCGGCCGCCGTGCACACCGACGACTCCTGGAAGCGGCTCAGCAGGACCGTCGATCTCACCGGGGTGACCGCGGCCCAGCTGCCCAAGCTGCGCACGCAGTTGCTGTGGGACGTCGAGCCCGGGTACGACAACGTCCTGCTGGAGGCCCGCACCACCGGGGGCGACGACTGGACGACCCTTCCGGAGGCGGGCGGCGCCAGCAGCTCCGCAGTGCCTGCGGAGTGCGAGGCCGGCTTCTACATCGCCGGACACCCCTTCCTCAAGCGCTATCTGACGCAGTCCGCGGCGGGCTGCACGGCGTCCGGCACCAGCGGGTCGTGGAACGCCATCACCGGCGCCTCGGCGGGCTGGAAGCAGGTCGAGTTCGACCTGAGCGCGTACGCCGGCAAGTCGGTGGAGATCTCGCTCAGCTACGTCACCGACCCCGGGTCCGGCGGTCGCGGCGTCCTGGCCGACGACGCCTCGCTCGTCCTCGGCGGCACGGCCACCGAGACCGAGGGCTTCGAGACCTCGCTCGGCGCCTGGCGGGTGGCCGGACCGCCCCCGGGCAGCCCGGCCGTACTGAAGGACTGGACGCGCACCGGGGCGCTGTTCCAGACGTACGGCGCGGTCACGACGGACGACACGGTGCTGCTGGGCTTCGGCCTGGAACACGTCACCGCGGCGGCCGACCGCAAGGCGCTCATCGGAAAGGCCCTGGCCTCACTTGAGGACTGACACGCCGAGGTCAACCGCGCGCGACGCACGGTGACCGGAACGTGTGATCCGGGCTTCCTGGCAGGGCGGTCCGTACCCCTACTGGTGGGTACGGGCCGCCGTGCCGTGTATGAGGCGTCTGGATGTCACCACGGAGGCCGCAGAGAGGTAGGGTCGTAGGCGGTCGGGGACATCCCAAACAGAGCTCGCCGGCACCGCATGGCCGGCGTACCAACGAGGAGATCGGTTCGTGACGATCCGCGTAGGCATCAACGGCTTCGGTCGTATCGGTCGCAACTACTTCCGCGCGCTGCTGGAGCAGGGCGCTGACATCGAGATCGTGGCTGTCAACGACCTGGGTGACACCGCGACGACGGCGCACCTGCTGAAGTACGACACCATCCTGGGGCGCCTCAAGCAGGAGGTCTCCCACACCGCCGACACGATCACCGTGGACGGCAGGACCATCAAGGTCCTGTCCGAGCGCAACCCCGCCGACATCCCGTGGGGCGAGCTGGGCGTCGACATCGTCATCGAGTCGACCGGCATCTTCACGAAGAAGGCCGACGCCGGGAAGCACCTCGACGGCGGCGCCAAGAAGGTCCTCATCTCGGCTCCGGCCTCCGACGAGGACATCACCGTCGTCATGGGCGTCAACCAGGACAAGTACGACCCGGCGCGGCACCACGTCATCTCCAATGCCTCCTGCACCACCAACTGCGTGGCGCCGATGGCCAAGGTCCTCGACGAGAACTTCGGCATCGTCAGGGGTCTGATGACGACGGTGCACGCGTACACCAACGACCAGCGCATCCTTGACTTCCCGCACAAGGACCTGCGCCGCGCGCGTGCCGCCGCCGAGAACATCATCCCGACCACCACGGGCGCCGCGAAGGCCACCGCGCTGGTCCTCCCGCAGCTCAAGGGCAAGCTGGACGGCATCGCGATGCGCGTCCCGGTCCCGACCGGCTCGGTCACCGACCTCGTCCTGGAGCTCGGCCGCGAGGTCACCAAGGAAGAGATCAACGCCGCGTTCCAGAAGGCCGCCGAGGGCGAGCTGAAGGGCATCCTGGAGTACACCGAGGACCCGATCGTCTCCTCGGACATCGTCAACGCCCCGACGTCCTGCACCTTCGACTCCTCCCTGACCATGGTCCAGGAGGGCAAGAACGTGAAGGTCATCGGCTGGTACGACAACGAGTGGGGCTACGCGAACCGTCTCGTCGACCTCACGGTCTTCGTCGGCAACCAGCTCTGATATCCAGAGCGGGCACCTCGTCGTGAGAGCAGGGCTCGGGCAGCGCAGGGACGCGCCGCCCGAGCCCTGACTCGCGTGCTGATCAGACCTGTTGGATCACGAGCGCTTCCGAGCGATCACGAGCCCTTCCCAGGAGTCCCCTTCATGAAGACGATCGACGCACTGCTCGCCGAAGGCGTCGCCGGCAAGCGGGTCTTCGTCCGCGCCGACCTGAACGTGCCGCTGGACGGCACCACGATCACCGACGACGGCCGTATCCGCGCCGTGCTGCCCACGGTCAAGGCGCTCGCCGAGGCGGGGGCCCGTGTGGTCGTCGCCTCCCACCTGGGCCGCCCCAAGGGCACCCCGGACCCGGCGTTCACCCTCGCGCCCGCCGCCGCGCGCCTCGGGGAACTCCTCGGCGCCGAGGTCGCCTTCGCGGCCGACACGGTCGGCGAGTCCGCGCGGTCCGTGGTCGCCGGCCTCGCGAACGGCGGGGTCGCCGTCGTGGAGAACCTGCGTTTCAACGCCGGTGAGACGGCCCGGGACGACGCCGAGCGCGCCGCCTTCGCCGACCGCCTGGCCGCTCTCGCCGACGTCTACGTGGGCGACGGCTTCGGCGCGGTCCACCGCAAGCACGCCTCGGTGTACGACCTCCCGGCCCGTCTGCCGCACTACGCCGGCCATCTCATCGCCGACGAGGTCGGTGTCCTGAAGAAGCTCACCGACGACGTCAAGCGCCCGTACGTGGTCGCGCTCGGCGGCGCCAAGGTCTCCGACAAGCTCGCCGTCATCGACGAACTGCTCGGCAGGGCCGACCGCATCCTCATCGGCGGCGGCATGGCCTACACCTTCCTCAAGGCGCAGGGGCACGAGGTCGGCATCTCCCTCCTCCAGGAGGACCAGCTCCCGGCCGTCACCGAGTACATGGAGCGCGCCGGGAAGAACGGCGTCGAACTCGTCCTGCCGGTCGACGTCCTCGTCGCCGGTGAGTTCCCCGACCTCAGGACCAAGGCCCCGGCCAACCCCTCGACCGTCGCCGTGGACGCCATCCCCGCCGACCAGCAGGGCCTGGACATCGGTCCGCGGACCAGCAAGCTGTACGCCTCGAAGCTCGCCGACGCCGGCACCGTCTTCTGGAACGGCCCCATGGGCGTCTTCGAGCACCCCGACTACGCCGAGGGCACCAAGGCGGTCGCCCAGGCCCTCGTCGACGCCCCGGGCTTCACCGTGGTCGGCGGCGGCGACTCCGCCGCGGCCGTCCGCACGCTGGGCTTCGACGAGTCGGCATTCGGCCACATCTCGACCGGTGGCGGCGCCTCCCTCGAATACCTCGAGGGCAAGACGCTCCCCGGCCTCGCCGCACTGGAGGACTGACCCTTTATGAGCACGCGCACGCCGCTGATGGCGGGCAACTGGAAGATGAACCTCAACCACCTGGAGGCCATCGCCCACGTCCAGAAGCTCGCCTTCGCCCTGGCCGACAAGGACTACGACGCCGTCGAGGTCGCCGTCCTGCCGCCCTTCACCGACCTGCGCTCCGTGCAGACCCTGGTCGACGGCGACAAGCTCAAGATCAAGTACGGCGCCCAGGACATCTCGGCGCACGACTCCGGTGCCTACACCGGCGAGATCTCCGGCCCGATGCTGGCCAAGCTGAAGTGCACGTACGTGGCGATCGGCCACTCCGAGCGCCGCCAGTACCACGCCGAGACGGACGAGATCGTCAACACCAAGGTCAAGGCCGCCTACAAGCACGGTCTGACGCCGATCCTGTGCGTGGGCGAGGAACTGGAGGTCCGTGAAGCGGGCAGCCACGTCTCCCACACCCTCGCCCAGGTCGAGGGCGGTCTGAAGGACCTCCCGGCCGAGCAGGCCGAGACCGTCGTGATCGCCTACGAGCCGGTCTGGGCCATCGGCACCGGCAAGGTCTGCGGCGCGGACGACGCGCAGGAGGTCTGCGCCGCCATCCGCGGCAAGCTCGCCGAGCTGTACTCGCAGGACGTGGCCGACAAGATCCGCATCCAGTACGGCGGCTCGGTGAAGTCCGGCAATGTGGCCGAGATCATGGCAAAGGCCGACATCGACGGCGCGCTGATCGGCGGTGCCTCGCTGGACGCCGACGAGTTCGTCAAGATCGTGCGGTTCCGCGACCAGTGAGTATGCGGTAACGACGTTTCGTCGTACTCTTGCGGGGGCTGGTGCGCGTTCACCGGCCCCCGTCGTCCATCCGAATCCGAGGAAGTTGGTCCAGCCGTGGTTCTGGGGTTCTCCATCGCCCTGATCGTCTTCAGCCTGCTGCTGATGCTGCTGGTGCTGATGCACAAGGGGAAGGGCGGCGGCCTCTCCGACATGTTCGGTGGCGGTATGCAGTCGTCCGTCGGCGGCTCCTCGGTCGCCGAGCGCAACCTCGACCGGATCACCCTGGTGATCGGTCTGCTGTGGTTCGCGTGCATTGTCGTCCTCGGCGTCCTGATGAAGGTCAGCAACTGACCGCTCAAGGTCGCCGGCCCACCCGCCGCGCACCCGGTGCGCGCGCGTTCCCCACGTAAGGCCCCATGTCCGGTACGCGCAGCTGAGCGCGGCCTATCATGGGGCTTGCGTCTAGGTACGGGGGGTCTGTAACTCCCCTCACTGGACGCGCGTTGGGCCTTACGTAGACTGAGGCGCTCGCAGCGAAGCGGAACGCCGACTCGCTTCGCGGCACCATTACGCAGGGAGTTACGACCGTGGCAAGTGGCAACGCGATCCGAGGAAGCCGGGTCGGGGCGGGGCCGATGGGCGAGGCCGAGCGCGGTGAGTCCGCGCCGCGGCTGCGCATCTCCTTCTGGTGCTCCAACGAGCACGAGACCCAGCCGAGCTTCGCCAGCGACGCGCAGGTGCCCGATGTCTGGGACTGCCCGCGCTGCGGCTTTCCCGCCGGACAGGACCGGGACAACCCGCCGGCCCCGCCCCGCACCGAGCCGTACAAGACCCACCTGGCATACGTCAGGGAGCGGCGCAGCGACGCCGACGGCGAGGCGATCCTCGCCGAGGCGCTCGCCAAACTGCGCGGCGAGATCTAGCGCTTGAGGTCCGGCCGGGAGCCCCAGGGTGCCCGGCCGGACCCGTACCGCGACCCGGCGTGACGCCCGCCGCGGGCCGATTGTCAGTGCCGCCCTCTACGGTTTCCCCATCGATCCTCGTGCATCGGTGGACCGGAGGGGGAGCTGTGGCGGCGGCAGGGACGGCGGGGGTGCGCGCCCTCGCGTGGCGCGGTGGGTTCGGGCGGCTGTGGAGCGCCGCCGTGCTCTCCAGCTTCGGCGACTCCCTGCGTACGGCCGCCCTGCCGCTCCTCGCCGTCACGCTCACGGACCGGCCGCTGCTGATCGCCGCGGTCACCGCCTGCGGCTATCTCCCGTGGGTGCTGTTCGGGCTGGTCGGCGGCGCCGTCGCCGACCGGGTGGACCAGCGGCGGGCGATGTGGCTGGCCGATGTCTGCCGCGGGCTGCTGGTCGCCGCGTTCGCGGTCGCCGTGGCGCTCGGCCACGCCTCCATCGCCCTGCTCATCGCCCTGGCCTTCGCCCTGACCACGCTCCAGACCCTCTTCGACAACGCCGCCACGGCCCTGCTCCCCGCCGTGGTGGGCCGCGACGCGCTCGGCGGCGCGAACACCCGGCTGATGACCGGGCAGCGGATCGCGGGCGGCCTGGTCGGCGCCCCCGCGGTGCCGGTCCTGCTGGCGGCGGGGGCGGCCGTGCCCTTCGCCGCCGACGCCGCCACCTACCTGATCGCGGCGGTGCTCATCGCCTCACTGCGCGTCGAGCCGCCCGAGCGCGCGGCGGCGCCCGCCAGCAGCACCCTGCGCCGGGAGATCGCCGAGGGGCTGCGCACGCTCTGGGCCGACCGGCCCCTGCGGGGACTGTGCGCGGCCACCGCCCTGTGCAACATCGGCATGGGCGCCCTGCTCGCCACCCTCGTCCTGCTCGTCACGGGATGGCTGGGCGCCGGTCCCGCGGGCTACGCGGCGGCCGGCGCCGCGTTCACCGTCGGCGGGCTCGCCGGGGGAGCGCTCAACGGCCGGATCGTACGGCGCCTCGGCCGGGTCCGCGCGGTCCTGTTCGCCGGTGCCGCGCAGACCGTGTCCCTCGTCCTCATGGGCACCGTGCGCAGTCTGGCGGTCCTGGTGGCCGCCCTGGCCGTCTTCGGCTTCCTGGGCATGGTGTGGAACGTCAACACGACGACCCTCATGCAGGAGCGCACTCCGCCCGGACTGCTCGGCCGGGTCGCGTCGGCCTTCCGGACCCTGGCCCTCGCCGGAGCGCCGCTCGGGGCGCTGCTCGGCGGCGCAGCCGCCACCGCCTGGGGCCTGAACACCCCGCCGCTGCTCACGGCGGCCTTCTTCGTGCCGGCCGTCGCCGTACTGATACCCGGGCGCCGCCCGGACGTACGTGCCGGTGCGGCGGACGAGGAGGCCGCGACGGCTCACTCCCCGCGTTGATCACATAGGTTGGACCGGCTGGGACAGGCACGAAAGAAGGCTGAAGTCGCACATGAACGCAGACGGCCGTACCAGGCTCGACCGGACGCCCGAGTGGACCGCGCTCGCCGAGCACCGCGAGGCGCTCGGCGGGGTGACGCTGCGGGAGCTGTTCGCCGCCGACCCCGCCCGCGGCGCGGGCCACACGCTCCAGGTCGGCGACCTGTACGTCGACCACTCCAAGCACCTGGTCACCGACGAGACGCTGCGGCTGCTGCGCGAGCTGGCCGCCGCGACCGGCGTGTTCGGGCTGCGGGACGCCATGTTCCGCGGGGACAGGATCAACACCACCGAGGACCGCGCCGTGCTGCACATCGCGCTGCGCGCCCCGCGCGACGCGGTGATCGAGGTCGACGGGGAGAACGTCGTCCCGGGTGTCCACGCGGTCCTGGACCGGATGGCCGGCTTCGCCGAACGGGTGCGCTCCGGGGAGTGGACCGGCCACACCGGCAGGCGCATCAGGAACGTCGTCAACATCGGCATCGGCGGCTCGGACCTCGGCCCCGCGATGGCCTACGAGGTGCTGCGCGGCTTCACCGACCGCGACCTCACGGTCCGCTTCGTCTCCAACGTGGACGGCGCCGACCTGCACGAGGCCACCCGCGACCTGGACGCCGCCGAGACCCTGTTCGTCGTCGCGTCCAAGACCTTCACCACGATCGAGACGATCACCAACGCCACCTCCGCGCGCAACTGGCTGCTCGGCGAGCTGAAGGCGGGGCCGGAGGCCGTCGCCCGGCACTTCGTGGCGCTCTCGACGAACGCCGGCAAGGTCGCGGACTTCGGCATCGACACGGACAACATGTTCGAGTTCTGGGACTGGGTCGGCGGCCGCTACTCCTACGACTCCGCGATCGGCCTGTCCCTGATGATCGCCATCGGACCGGACCGCTTCCGCGAGATGCTCGACGGCTTCCACACCGTCGACGAGCACTTCCGCACCGCGCCCGCCGAGTCCAACGTGCCGCTGCTGCTGGGCCTGCTGGGCATCTGGTACGGCAACTTCCACGACGCCCAGTCGCACGCGGTCCTGCCCTACAGCCACTACCTGTCGAAGTTCACGGCGTACCTCCAGCAGCTCGACATGGAGTCCAACGGCAAGCGGGTCGGCCGGGACGGGCGCGAGGTCGACTGGCAGACGGGCCCGGTCGTCTGGGGCACGCCCGGCACCAACGGGCAGCACGCGTACTACCAGTTGATCCACCAGGGCACCAGGCTGATCCCGGCGGACTTCATCGGCTTCGCCGAGCCGGTCGCCGGGCTGAACGACGAACTGCGGGCGCAGCACGACCTGCTGATGGCGAACTTCTTCGCCCAGACGCAGGCGCTCGCCTTCGGCAAGACACCGGACGAGGTGCGTGCCGAGGGGGTGCCCGAGGAACTGGTGGCCCACCGGACGTTCAAGGGCGACCACCCCACGACCACCGTCCTCGCGCCCGCGCTGACCCCGTCGGTGCTCGGCCAGCTGATCGCGCTGTACGAGCACAAGGTGTTCGTGCAGGGCGCGGTGTGGGGCATCGACTCCTTCGACCAGTGGGGCGTGGAGCTCGGCAAGGTCCTCGCCAAGCGGGTCGAGCCGGCGCTGACCGAGGGCGCCGACGTGCCGGGCCTCGACGCCTCGACCACGGCGCTCGTCGCCAAGTACCGGGAGCTGCGCGGCCGGTAGCGGTCACCGCCGCGGGAGGCGGGCGGACGCGAGCCGTCCGGCCGCCTGCCGCACGGTGCCGACGGGCCGCCTCGGGTCCCCTCCGCGGGCCCGGGGGGGAAGCCGGTCAGGCCACCGCGCTCAGGGTGTCCGCGAGCCGGCGGCGGGCCGCGCGGGACGCCGGGACCGCGGCGAGCGCGGCCGCGCCGGTCACCGCCGCCGCGCCGAACAGCAGCAGGAGGGCGGCCGACGGCCCCTGGGCGATCCCGGAGCCGATACCGCTCGACCGTCCCTGGGCGTCGATCAGCCAGTGGGCGAGGGGCGTGCCCAGGGCGACGCCGACGACGGCCGCGGCCAGCGCGGTGCAGGCGGTGGAGACGACGGTGATCGCGGTGATCTGCCGCGGGGACAGGCCGATCGCCTTCAGCGCCAGCAGGTCGCGCTCGCCCTCGCGCACGGTCCCGCCGATCGCCGTCAGCACCTCGATCAGCCCGATCAGGGCCAGGACGACGATCAGCCCCACGACCACCCCGCGCAGCGGCGAGAGCCCGTCGGCCGGGTTCGGGACGGTGTGCACGTCGAGCCGCCCCTGCCCGGCGGCGGTCAGCCGGTCGGCGACCCGCTGCGGGTCGGCGCCGGGGCGCAGCCGCAGTTCGTAGAGGGCGGGGCCGAGCGCGGCGTCGTTCTCGCGCAGGGTGTCCAGCGAGGTGGAGATGACACGGCCCGCGTTCTCCGGCTCGATGGTGCGGCCCACGATGTGCAGGATCTGGGGCCGGCCGCCGACGGTGATCCGCACCCAGTCGCCCACCCGCGCGTCGAGCAGGTCCAGCAGCCCCTGGCCCGCCACGGCCTCGTCGCCGCCCCGCGCGGCCCGGCCCTCCGCGAGGGCGTACGGGTAGGGCGCGGCCTCGGTGCCGAGGCCGCGCAGCGCGATCGTCGCTGTCTGGCCGGGCACCAGGGCGGCCACCTCGACGCCCGGGTAGGCGGCGGAGACCTGCGGGTCCCGGGACAGCAGCGAGCGGGCGGCGCCGTCGGCGAGCCCGGCGTCGGCGTGCACCGTCAGCGCGGTGGGCAGGCCGATCTGCTCCGGCCGGCTGTCGAAGCGCTCGATGGTGGTCCACGCGCTCATCGCCACCACGATCAGCAGCAGCGGCAGGGCGAGCCGCGCCACCGTGCCCAGGGACCGCGGGGAGCGGCTGAACGCCCGGTGCCAGCCCAGCACCAGCGCGGGCGGCAGCCGCAGGCCGAGCGCCCCGCGCGCCACCCCCGACAGCCGTCCGCCGAGCGGGGCGGCGGGACGCGGCACCGGGACCGGCGGCACCCGGCCCGCCCGCCACGCGGCGAGCCCGGTGGTCCCGCCGATGAACAGCACGGCCGCCACCGGCACCGCCAGCAGGGCCACCGTGTGGCCGGGCAGCCCCTGCCACACGCCGACCGCGTCCCCGAGGCGCCCGGGGATACGGCTGCCCGCGGCCTGGATGAGGGACGCGGCGGCGACGGCGCCCAGCAGCGCGTAGGCGAGGTGCTGGAGCAGGAAGACCCGCACCACCTGGCCCGGGGTGAAGCCGATGGCCTTCAGCACCGAGATGTCCCGCAGATGGCCGCGGATGCGGGTGCCGATCGCCCCGTGCACCGCGAGCCCGGCCGCGACCAGCGCGCCCACCCCGAACAGCCCCAGCACCTGCCCGAGCAGCCGGTTGTCGCCCTGCGCCTCGGCGCGGGCCTGCTTCCAGGTGGAGACCTCGCTGACCGCGCCCGCGCCCAGCACGGTGACGGCGCGCTGGATGACGTAGTCCGTGTCGTCGGGGTCGGTCAGCCGCAGCCCGATCACCTGGCCGCCCGGGTCGCGCACGGCGGCAGGCGGCGCCCACACCAGGCCCGGCTGCTCGCCCGGCCGGTAGCGCTTCTCGGCGCTCTCCGCGATGCCGAGGACCGTCAGCGAGCGAGCGGTGCCGGACAGCGCGAGGGTGTCGCCGGGGGAGGCCAGCAGGGCGCGGGCCAGTCCGCTCTCCAGGACCACGCCGTCCGGGTCCGCGGGGTCCAGCCAGCGCCCCGAGGAGATCAGCGGGCGGCCCACGGCGGGGCGCTCGGGCGTGCCGCGCAGTTCTACCGAGGCGCGGGTGCCCCGGGAGGCGAGGGTGGCCGACTCGGTGGGATAGGGGCCGGAGACGGACTGGACGCCGTCGAGGCCGGCCAGCCTGCCGGTGTCGGCCGACGAACCGGTGTGCAGCCACACGTGCGCGCCGTTGCCCTGGGCGAAGACGCGCTGCCAGGGGTTGGTGGCGTAGCCGAAGAGGGCGGTGGCCAGCAGGAGCGACAGCACGATGCCGGCCGTGGCCAGTACCAGGAACAGGGCCTCGCCGCGGTGCGTGCGCAGATCGGAGTGCGCCCAGCGCAGGGTGGCTCGCACGGCCTCAGCCCCTCGGCCCGGATACCGGGCGGTGGTCGTACGCGCGCATGTCAGTCCCTGAGCTCCAGCACGCCCGACGCTCCGGAGCGGCGCGGCGGCGGACCGGAGTCCAGGGCGGCGTCGTCGGCGATGCGGCCGTCGAAGAAGCTGATCACCCGGTCCGCGGCGCTGGCGAGCCGGGCGTCATGGGTGACCAGCACGATCGTCTGGCCGCGCCGGTGGAAGCGGGACAGCAGCCGCATCACCTCACGGGTGCCCTTGCTGTCCAGGCTGCCCGCCGGCTCGTCGGCGAGCAGCAGCGGCGGACGGTTGACCAGGGCGCGGGCGAGCGCCACGCGCTGCTGCTCGCCGCCGGAGAGCTCACCGGGCATGCTGCGCTCCTTGCCCGTCAGCCCCAGCTCGTCCAGCAGTTCGCCGCGTCCGGCGCGGGCCCGCCGGGGCGTCTGGCCGGCGAGCAGGGCGGGCAGCTCGACGTTGTCCGCGACGGACAGGTCGCTGACCAGGTTGAAGAACTGGAAGACGATCCCGATGCGCTTTCTGCGCTCGACGGCCCAGCGCGCCTCGCTCCAGCGGTCCGTCGGCTCGCCGTCCAGCCGGATGCTGCCGCTGTCCGGGCGCTGGAGCCCGCCGAGCAGATGCAGCAGTGTCGACTTGCCAGCCCCGGACGGGCCGGTCACGGCCACGAACTCGCCCCGCTCCACCCTAAGATCGACTCCGCGCACGGCGTGCGCGGGGGCGCCCTCCCCGTGGTGCGTCTTGGTGAGGGCCTCGGCCCGCAGGGCGGGGCGGTCGCCGGGCGCGGCGGGGGTGTCGCCGGTCCGCTCGGGAGGGGAACCGTCGCTCACTCCAGCTCCTCCAGCTCTTCCTGGCACCGCTCCAGCCAGTCCAGGTCGGCCTGCAGATGCAGCATCGCGCCCTCGATCAGCAGATGCGCGACGCGGTTGTCCCGGTCCTCGGCGGCGGCCAGTTTCGACAGATGACGCATGGTGTTCAGGTACTGGCGCCGTTGTCGGTTGATGAGGGTGATCTGCCCGGCGAGGCCGGTCCGCGGGGCGAGGGCCAGCTTCATGAAGAACTCGTCCCGCACCCGGGGCTCGTCCTCGGTCTCCTCGAACCAGGCGCTCAGCGCCGCACGCCCGGCCTCGGTGAGGTGGTAGACCTTCTTGTTCGGCCGGCTCGACTGCTCGACGTCCTCACCCTCTATCAGTCCTGACTTCTCCAGGCGGCCGAGGGTGACGTAGATCTGGCCGACGTTCGGCTGAGGGTACGCGGAGCCCAGCAGTTGCTCAAGGTCCTGCTTCAGCTCGTAGCCGTGTGCCGGGCCGCGCGCCAGCAGGGCCAGGAGGGGCAGCCGCACTCGTGCTCTCCTCCCGCGTCCCGAGTAATGTGCCGCAGGCCCTAGTATCGCGCATACCTAACAGGTATACATGGCCTCTGACCGCGGGTGACGACGCCCGGTGTCAGGTGTACAGGGAGGAACCTATGCGGTGGATCCACGCCGCGGGTAGGGGCCTCCTCGTCCTCGTCGTGATCCTGACCGGCTACGTCGCCTCCGGCGCCCGTGCCGACGAGGGTCCCCCGGGCGGCCGGGGGCCTCTGACCCTCGCCACCGCCGGCGACCTCACCGGCTACCTCGGTTCCGTGCTGGACGGCTGGAACCGCACCCACCCCGGCGAGCGGGTCACCCTCGTCGAACTGCCCGACTCCGCCGACGAGACCCGGGCGCAGATGTCCACCGATCTGCGCGACGGGCGGAGCCGGTTCGACGTCCTCAACATCGACGTCAACTGGACGCCCGAGTTCGCCGCGCGGGGCTGGATCCGCCCGCTGGCCCCCGGCCGCTTCCCGCTGGACACCTTCCTGCCGCCGGTCGTGGACACGGCGACCTACGACGGCCGGCTGTACGCCGTCCCCTACGTCACCAACGCCGGGCTGCTGCTGTACCGCAAGGACGTCCTCGCCAAGGAGGGCGTCGACCCGCCGCGCACCTGGGCCGAGCTGGAGCGGCTCGCCAAGACCGTCGCCCCCGCGTACGGCCTGGACGGGTACGCCGGCCAGTTCCTGCCCTACGAGGGGCTCACGGTCAACGCCGCCGAGGCGGTCTACTCGGCGGGCGGGTCCATCCTCGGCGACGAGGGCGAGCGCGTCACCGTCGACTCCTCGGCGGCCCGCGACGGCATCGACTTCCTGGCCCGCGGTGTGCGCGAGGGCTGGATCCCGAGGCGGGCGCTGGACTACAAGGAGGAGGAGTCCAAGCAGGCGTTCCAGGACGGGCGCCTGCTGTTCCTGCGCAACTGGCCCTACGCCTACGCCGTCGCGTCGGCCGCGGGGTCACCGGTCGCCGGGAGGATCGGCGCGGTACCCCTGCCGGGGCCGGACGGTCCGGGCACGAGCGTGCTGGGCGGCTCCAACCTGGCCGTCAGCAGCCGGACCCGCAACCCCGACTCGGCCGCGCGGCTGCTCGCCTATCTGACCAGCGAGCGCGTCCAGCGCCAGGTCCTCACGCGGGGCGCCCTGCCGCCGGTGCGGGCCGACCTGTACGAGGACCCGCGGCTGGTGCGCAGCTTCCCGTATCTGCCGACGCTGCGCGCGAGCGTCCTCACCGCCGCCCCGCGCCCCAAGAGCCCGCGCTACGACCAGGTCAGCCTGGTCGTGCAGGCGGTCGTGCGCGACGCGATGAGCGGCCGCCAGACGCCCGAGGCCGCCGTGCGCCGGCTGGCGCGGGAGCTCGACGCCATCGCCTCCGAGTAGTTACCTGTTAGGTAACGGCAGCATCTCATCCTCGGCTTCGGCGAGTGTTATGCCCCTGTTTGACTGCTCGACCGGGCGGTAGCTTGTGTCCGGTTCATTGACACCCTCCGGAAACCGCTACTTAACATGCATGCATGCTGAGTAAGTACCACTGGTGGCGTGACGCGGTGATCTACCAGGTCTACGTCCGCAGCTTCCTCGACAGCACCGGCGACGGTGTCGGCGACCTCGCGGGCGTCCGGGCGGGGCTGCCGTACCTCAGGAAGCTCGGGGTCGACGGGATCTGGCTGAGCCCCTTCTACCCCTCGCCGCAGCACGACCACGGCTACGACGTCGCCGATTACTGCGACGTCGACCCGCTCTTCGGGGACCTCGCCGAGTTCGACCTGCTGGTCGCGGCGGCCCGCCGGCTCGGCATCAGGGTGCTGCTCGACATCGTCCCCAACCACTGCTCCAGCGAACACCGCTGGTTCCAGCGGGCCCTCGCGGCCGGCCCCGGCAGCACGGCCCGCGCCCGCTTCCACTTCGCCGACGGCCGCGGCCCCGACGGCGCCGCCCCGCCCAACAACTGGCACGCCATGTTCGGCGGCCCGGCGTGGAGCCGGGTGACCGAGGCGGACGGCCGGCCCGGCCAGTGGTACCTGCACATGTTCACCCCCGAGCAGCCGGACTGGAACTGGCGCGACCCCGACGTCGGCGCCGAGTTCGACCGCGTGCTGCGCTTCTGGCTCGACCGGGGCGTCGACGGCTTCCGCATCGACGTCGCCGCCGGCCTCTACAAGCACCCCGAACTGCCCGACTCCCGCGACCCCGAGGCCGACGCCCGCACCCGCGACTCGGTCAACCCGCTCGCCTGGAACCAGCCCGAGGTGCACACCGTGTGGCGCGGCTGGCGCTCCGTCTGCGAGGAGTACACCGCGCGCGACGGGCGGGAGCGGCTCCTCGTCGGCGAGGTGTCCGTGCCCACCGCGCGCGAACACGCCCTGTACGTCCGCTCCGACGAACTCCACCAGGCGTTCTTCTTCGACCTGCTCAGCGCCCCCTGGGAGGCCGACGCCTTCCGCAAGGTCGTCTCCGAGGCCATGCAGGACATCGCGGGAACGGGCTCGACGGTCACCTGGGTCCTCAACAACCACGACCAGGTCCGCACCGTCACCCGCTACGGCGAACCGGCGACGGAGGGCAGCGGCCTCGGCGCCGCCCGCGCCCGCGCCGCCGCGCTGCTGATGCTGGCCCTGCCCGGAGCCGCGTACATCTACCAGGGCGAGGAACTGGGCCTGCCCGAGGTCGTCGACCTGCCCGACGACGTGCTCACCGACCCGATCTTCCACCGCACCGGAAGCCGCGCCCGCGTCCGCGACGGCTGCCGGGTGCCGCTGCCCTGGTCGGGACAGGCGTCCCCGTTCGGCTTCACCTCAGGGGTGGAGAGCGCCAAACCCTGGCTGCCGCAGCCGGACTACTTCGCCGAGTACGCCACCGACCGCGCGCTCGCCGACACCCGCTCCTTCTGGCACCTGTACCGCGACGGTCTCCAACTGCGCTCCGCACTGCCCCAGTTGGGTGAGGGGGCGCTGCGCTGGCTGGACAGCCCGCCGGGCGTGCTGGCCTTCGTCCGCGGGGACGGCCTCGTGTGCGCCGTCAACTTCGGTACCGCCCCCGCCCCCGCGCCGGTCCCCGGCTCCCCGCTGCTGTCGAGCGGCCCGTGCCCCGCCGGGGAGCTGCCCGGCTCCACGGCCGCCTGGTGGATGAGCGACGGGACCGCACCCGACACCCACTGATCTACCGTCAGTTCTGCTTCCTCCGAAGGGACATCGATGATGATGCGACGACGCACCACCCTGCTCACCGGCTGCACCGCCCTCGTCCTGGCGCTCGGCGCCACCGCCTGCGGCGGCGGACCCGTCTCGGCCGGCGGCGGCGACAAGCCGCTGAACGGGCAGACGGTCACCGTGGCCGGCGTGTGGACCGGCACCGAGCAGAAGAACTTCCAGAAGGTGCTGGACGCGTTCACCGAGAAGACCGGCGCCAAGACCGAGTTCGTCTCCACCGGGGACAACGTCTCCACGGTCGTCGGCAGCAAGATCGAGGGCGGCAACGCCCCCGACGTCGTGATGGTCCCGCAGGTCGGCGTGCTCAAGCAGTTCGCCCAGAAGGGCTGGCTGAAGCCGCTCTCGGGAGCCGCGAAGAAGTCCGTGGACGGCAACTTCGCGCCCGTCTGGAAGAACTACGGAAGCGTCGACGGCACCCTCTACGGCCTCTACTTCAAGGCCGCGCACAAGTCGACGGTCTGGTACAGCCCCGACGCCTTCGCCCAGGCCGGCGTCGAGGCACCGAAGAGCTACGACGAGATGCTGAAGGCCGGGCGGACCGTCTCCGACTCCGGACTCGCCGCCTTCGCGGTCGCCGGCCAGGACGGCTGGACCCTCACCGACTGGTTCGAGAACGTCTACCTCTCCCAGGCGGGACCCCAGAAGTACGACGCCCTGGCCGCGCACGAGCTGAAGTGGACCGACGCCTCCGTGGTCGACGCCCTCACCACCCTCGGCAAGCTGTTCAAGGACAAGCAGCTGATCGCGGGCGGCCAGAAGGGCGCCCTGAACACCGACTTCCCCGGCTCGGTGGAGAAGGTGTTCGGCCCCAAGCCCGAGGCCGGCATGGTCTACGAGGGCGACTTCGTCGCGGGCGTCGCCAAGGACCAGTTCGGCCGCACCATCGGCAAGGACGCGAACTTCTTCCCCTTCCCGGCGGTCGGCGGCGGCGCGGCCCCCGTCGTCAGCGGCGGCGACGCGGCCGTCGTCCTCAAGGACGGCAAGAGCCAGAAGGCGGGCATGGCGCTGCTGGAGTACCTGGCCACGCCCGAGGCGGCCGCGGTCTGGGCCGAGGCCGGCGGCTTCCTCTCCCCGAACAGGAACCTCGACCCCGCCTCCTACGGCGACGACGTCACCCGCGCCACCGCCAAGTCCCTGGTCGCCGCGGGCGACTCGGTCCGCTTCGACATGTCCGACCAGGCCCCGGCGGCCTTCGGCGGCACCAAGGGCGCCGGCGAGTGGAAGCTGCTCCAGGACTTCCTGCGCGACCCGTCCGACCCGAAGGGCACCGCGGCGAAGCTGGAGGCCGCGGCCGCCAAGGCGTACGAGAGCCAGGGCTGAGCGGACATGACAGCGACCCTCGTCAACGAGGCGGGGCCCGCGCCCGCCGCGAGCCCCGGCGCCGCCCGCGCCCGGCGCTCGCGGCGGCGCGGCCGGATCATCGCCCTGCTCTTCGTCCTCCCGGCGCTGCTCCTGCTGGGCGCGCTCGTCGTCTACCCGGTGCTGTTCTCCGTCGGCCGCAGCTTCTTCGACGCCTCCGGCACCCGGTTCGTGGGCGGCGGGAACTACTCCGAGATGTTCCGTGACCCGGCCACCCTCAAGGCCATCCGCAACACCACCGTCTGGGTCGTGGTGGCCCCGGCCCTGCTCACCGGCCTCGGCCTGATCCTGGCCGTGCTGGTGGAGAAGGTCCGCTGGGCCACCGCGTTCAAGCTGCTGCTGTTCATGCCGATGGCCGTGTCCTTCCTCGCCGCCGGCATCATCTTCCGGCTCGCCTACGACGAGGACCCGGACAAGGGCGTGCTCAACGCCGCCGCCGTGTCCGTCCACGACGCCTTCCGGGGCGCCTCGGGCTATCCGACCGCGCGGGCCCGCGACGGCCAGGGCCTGACCAAGGGCGCGGACGGCTCGTACCGCACCAGCGCGGGCGCCTCACCCGGCGACACGGTGGCGCTCGGCCTGGTCGGCGTGCTGCCGGGCGATCTGCCGGACGGCGCCGAACCGGCCTACCCGGCGGCCCGGCAGGGCGCGCGGGCCGGCGTGCTCGGCGGCGTCGTCTACCTCGACTTCACCCCCGGCGGGGGAGGGGAGCAGGGCAAGGTCGACCCGCGGGAGAGCGGACTGCCCGAGATGACCGTCGAGGCGGTGCAGGGCGGCCGGGCCGTCGCCACCACGACCACCGCGTCCGACGGCTCCTTCCGCTTCGACGGGCTGCGGGACGGCACGTACACCGTGCGGCTGCCGGCCTCGAACTTCGCCGCCCCCTACGAGGGCATCTCCTGGCTCGGCCCGACACTCGTCACCCCGGCGATCATCGGCGCCTATCTGTGGATCTGGACCGGGTTCGCGATGGTCCTCATCGGCGCCGGGCTCTCGGCGCTGCCCCGGGACGCGCTGGAGGCGGCGCGGATGGACGGCGCCAACGAGTGGCAGATCTTCCGCCGGATCACCGTGCCGCTGCTCGCGCCGGTCCTGAGCGTCGTCTTCATCACCCTCGTCATCAACGTGATGAAGGTGTTCGACCTCGTCTACATCATCGCGCCCGGACCGGTGCAGGAGGACGCGACGGTCCTCGCCACGCAGATGTGGCTGGTGTCGTTCGGCGGCGGCAACAACCAGGGACTCGGCAGCGCGCTGGGCGTCCTGCTCCTGCTGCTGGTCATCCCGGCCATGGTCTTCAACGTGCGCCGCTTCAGAAGGAGTCAGCGATGAACGCGCTCAGGCGGGGCCTCGGCAACTCGCTCGTCCAGGGCTTCCTCGTACTGGTCGGACTGGTCTGGCTCACCCCGCTGGCCGGGCTCTTCCTGTCCTCCCTGCGCTCCGCGCAGGACACCGCCGAGGGCGGCTGGTGGACGGTGTTCAAGAGCCCCGCACAGCTCTCCTTCGACAACTACTCGGCGCTGCTGGCGAATTCGGGGATCACCCAGGCGTTCTGGAACACCGTGCTGATCTCGGTGCCGACGACCGTGCTGGTCGTCGTCCTCGCGGCGCTCGCCGGATACGCCTTCGCCTGGCTGGAGTTCCCCGGCCGCGAGGCGGTCTTCCTGCTCGTCGTCGCGCTGCTGGTCGTCCCCGTGCAGATCGGCCTGCTGCCCGTCGCCAAACTCTTCGGCCAGCTCGGCCTGTTCGGCACGATCCCCGGCGTCGTCCTCTTCCACGTCGCCTACGGACTGCCGTTCGCGGTGTTCCTGCTGCGCAACTACTTCGCCGAGATGCCCAAGGAGATGCTGGAGGCCGCCCGGATGGACGGCGGCACCGAGTGGCGGATCTTCACCCGCCTCATCCTGCCGGTGGGCCGCCCCGCGATCGCCTCCCTGGCCATCTTCCAGTTCCTGTGGGTGTGGAACGACATGCTGGTGGCGCTGCTCTTCGCCGACAGCTCCTCCCAGCCGCTGACCGTGGCGCTCCAGTCGCAGATCCGCCAGTTCGGCAGCAACATCGACGTCCTCGCGCCGGGCGCGTTCCTGTCCCTGGTGGTGCCGGTCGTGGTGTTCTTCGCCTTCCAGCGGCACTTCGTGCAGGGCGTGATGGCGGGTTCGGTCAAGTAGCCGGCGGCGCACATGCCCCGGGCCCCGCTCCACGGGGGAAGCGGGGCCCGGGGCACGTGTGTCAGGCGGACGCCGGCGGATACAGCGCGCGCGGCAGCTGGGACGCGGCCGCCGAGTCCAGGAGCCACAGGGTCCGGGAGCGGCCGAAGGCGCCCGCCGCCGGGGCCTGGATCTCACCCGCGCCCGACAGGGCGATGGCCGCGGCCTCCGCCTTGTCCTCGCCCGCCGCCAGCAGCCACACCTCGCGCGCCGCCCGGATCGCGGGGAGCGTCAGGGTGATGCGGGTCGGCGGGGGCTTCGGGGCGCCGTGCACCGCGACGACCGTGCGCTCGGTCTCGCGTACCGCGGGCAGCTCCGGGAACAGGGACGCCACATGGGTGTCGGGCCCCACGCCCAGCATCAGGACGTCGAAGACGGGGACGGGGCCGTGGTTCTCCGGCCCCGCCGCCCCGGCCAGCTCCTCCGCGTAGGCGGCGGCGGCCGTCTCCGCGTCCGAGCCGAAGGGCCCGTCCGAGGCGGGCATGGCGTGCACCCGCTTCGGATCGACCGGCACCGAGTCCAGCAGGGCCTCCCGCGCCTGGGTGACATTGCGCTCCGGATCGCCCTCGGGCAGGAAGCGCTCGTCGCCCCACCACAGGTCGAGCCGGCCCCAGTCGACGGCGTCGCGGGCGGGGGCCGCCGCGAGCGCGGCCAGCAGGCCGTTGCCGTTGCGGCCCCCGGTGAGGACCACGGACGCCGATCCGCGCGAGGTCTGGGCGTCCACGACCCTCGTGATCAGCCGGGCCGCCGCGGCCTGCGCCATCAGCTCCTTGTCGTGGTGCACGACCAGCTGGGGAGTGCTCACTTCGTCGCCGCCCTCGTCACCGGTTCCCCCGCCGCCGCTTCCTTCGCGGACGCCTCGGCGGTGTCTTCGCCGGGAGCGCCGGCAGCTTCTCCTTTGGCCGGCGGTCCCTCCTGGGCCGGCGCGTCGTCCGCCTCCGGCTTCCCGGCGCGCGCCACCGCGGCCCCGGCCAGGGCGACGGCCCGCGCGGCCTTGGCCACGGCGGCCTCGGCACCCGAGACCACCGGTGCCGGCTGCGCCTGGCTCAGCCGGTCCACGCCGAAGCGCAGCGCGGAGGCGTAGGTGTCGTCCGGGTCGAGCCGGCGCAGCTCCTCCGCGATCAGTTCGGCGGTCTCCCGCCGCTTCAGCGCCACGGCACGGTCCGGCTGGCCCTCGATGGACAGCGTCGCCAGCGAGCCGTCCGCGCGGTCGAGCACGATCGGGCCGCCGTCGGTGTCCATGCGCACGGCCGTCAGACCGGGGCCCGGGGACAGCGACCGCCGGACGGGGACGTCCAGCCGGTCCGCGAGCCACATCGCCAGCAGCTCGCAGCTCGGGTTGAACTCCTCGCCCTCCACCTCGACGGCCTTCACCTCGCAGACCACCTGGTCCAGGGCCGCCGCCAGCATCGAGCGCCACGGCGTGATCCGGGTCCAGGACAGGTCGGTGTCGCCCGGCGTGTAGGCCGCGGCGCGGGCCGAGAGGTCCCGCACCGGCTCCTCCGAGGCGTAGGTGTCCGTCACCCGGCGCTGGGCCAGTGCGCCCAGGGGGTCCTTCGCCGGGTCGAGCGGCGCGTTCACCGGCCACCAGACCACCACGGGGGCGTCGGGCAGCAGCAGCGGCAGCGCCACGGACTGGGCGTGCTCGGACACCTCGCCGTACAGCCGCAGGATCACCGTCTCGCCGGTGCCCGCGTCCGCGCCCACCCGCACCTCGGCGTCCAGCCGGGACGTCGTACGGTCGCGGGGCGAGCGCGAGACGCGCTTGATGACCACCAGCGTGCGCGAGGGGTGCTCGCGCGAGGCGTCGCTCGCGGCCTTCAGGGCGTCGTAGGCGTTCTCCTCGTCGGTGACGATGACGAGCGTGAGCACCATGCCGACCGCGGGTGTCCCGACGGCCCGGCGGCCCTGCACCAGCGCCTTGTTGATCTTGCTGGCCGTGGTGTCCGTGAGGTCTATCTTCATGGCCGGCGCCAGCTCCGTCCCTCTCGTGCGAGCATTTCGTCCGCCTCGACGGGCCCCCAGGTGCCGGACGCGTACTGCGCCGGCCTGCCGTGGCTGTCCCAGTACCGCTCGATCGGGTCGAGGATCTTCCAGGACCGCTCGACCTCCTCGGTGCGCGGGAAGAGGTTCGAGTCGCCGAGCAGCACGTCGAGGATCAGCCGCTCGTACGCCTCGGGCGAGGACTCGGTGAAGGACTCGCCGTAGGCGAAGTCCATCGACACGTCCCGGATCTCCATGGAGGTGCCGGGCACCTTCGAGCCGAAGCGGACGGTGACGCCCTCGTCGGGCTGGACGCGGATCACGATCGCGTTCTGGCCCAGCTCCTCGGTGGCCGTCGTGTCGAAGGGGGAGTGCGGGGCCCGCTGGAAGACGACCGCGATCTCGGTGACGCGCCGGCCGAGCCGCTTGCCGGTGCGCAGGTAGAAGGGGACGCCCGCCCAGCGGCGGTTGTCGATCTCCACCTTGATGGCCGCGTAGGTGTCGGTCTTCGACTGGGGGTCGATGCCCTCCTCCTGGAGGTAGCCGACCGCCTTCTCGCCGCCCTGCCACCCCTCCGCGTACTGCGCGAACACCGTGTCGCGGCCCAGGTCCCTAGGCAGCCGTACGGCGCCGAGCACCTTGGTCTTCTCCGCGGCCAGCGCGTCCGCGTCGAAGGAGGCGGGCTCCTCCATGGCGGTGAGGGCCAGCAGTTGCAGGAGGTGGTTCTGGATGACGTCGCGGGCGGCGCCGATGCCGTCGTAGTACCCGGCCCGGCCGCCGATGCCGATGTCCTCGGCCATCGTGATCTGCACGTGGTCCACGAAGGACCGGTTCCAGATCGGCTCGAACATGGTGTTGGCGAAGCGGAGCGCCAGGATGTTCTGGACGGTCTCCTTGCCGAGGTAGTGGTCGATGCGGAAGACCTGGTCGGGCGCGAAGACCTCGTGCACGACCTTGTTCAGCTCCTCGGCCGAGGCGAGGTCGTGGCCGAAGGGCTTCTCGATGACCGCGCGGCGCCAGGAGCCGCCGTGCTGGTCGGCGAGCCCGTGCTTCTTGAGCTGCTGGATGACCACCGGGAAGGAGCGCGGCGGCACCGACAGGTAGAAGGCGAAGTTGCCTCCGGTGCCCTGCGCCTTGTCCAGCTCCTCGATGGTGGTGTGCAGCCGCTCGAACGCCTCGTCGTCGTCGAAGGTGCCCTGGACGAACCGCATGCCCTGGATGAGCTGCTGCCAGACCTCCTCGCGGAACGGGGTGCGGGCATGTGCCTTGACCGCGTCGTGGACCTCCTGGGCGAAGTCCTCGTCGGCCCACTCGCGGCGGGCGAAGCCCACCAGGGAGAAGCCCGGCGGCAGCAGACCCCGGTTGGCGAGGTCGTACACAGCGGGCATCAGCTTTTTACGTGACAAATCGCCCGTAACGCCGAAGATCACCAGGCCCGACGGCCCCGCGATGCGCGGGAGCCGTCGGTCGGCGGCGTCACGAAGCGGATTCGCTTCCGTGACGGTGAAGGGTGGCAAGGGATCAGCCCTCCGAGGGGGCGAGGCGCTCCAGCTCCGCCTCGGTCGACTTGAGCAGGTCGTTCCAGGACGCCTCGAACTTCTCGACGCCCTCGTCCTCCAGCAGCTGGACCACGTCGGCGTAGGCGATCCCGAGCTTCTCCACCGCGTCGAGGTCGGCACGGGCCTGCGCGTAGGTGCCCGCGACGGCGTTGCCGGTGATCCGGCCGCTCTCCTCGGTCGCCTGGAGCGTGGCCTCCGGCATGGTGTTGACCGTGTTCGGCGCGACCAGGTCGTCGACGTACAGGGTCGGCTTGTACGCCTTGTCCTTCACCCCGGTCGAGGCCCACAGCGGACGCTGCTTGCGGGCGCCCGCGCTCTCCAGCGCGCTCCAGCGCTCGGA
>NZ_AGBF01000009.1 GCF_000225525.1 Streptomyces zinciresistens K42
GGCCGGGGCGGGTGACCCCGGCTCGGCCGGACGGTGGGTGGCGGCGGGGCGCCCCCTCGCCGCGTACGGGGAGGGGGCGGGCGGGGTCAGGTGTCGTACGTGCCGTCCCACGGCTCGCCGAAGCCGAGGTTGTCGGGGTGCAGCTCGGCCCACTCCTCGCCGTCGTCCTCCCCGGTGACCAGACCGAACAGCACGCCGTCACGGGTGAGTTGGAAGGGCCGTACGGCGATGCCGGTGTAGGTGCGCCGGGGCAGGCCGCGCAGCAGGGTCGCCAGGCGGGCGCGGGCGCGGGCGAGCACCGACTCCGGGCCGTGCGGGGCGCGCTGCTGCTCGGCCCAGGTGCCCGCGCACCAGACCTCGGAGTCGCGGTGGGTGCCGTCGGCCTCGAACGTGTGCAGGACGGCGTAGAGGCGTTTGTGCTCCTCCCAGCCCGCGGCGAGGTCGAAGCCCTTGGGGAACGCGTAGGTGACGGAGCCCATGAACTGCCCGTCCTCGTACCGTCCGATCGCGTCGGTACGGCCGTGGGGCTCGTAGGCGATCGGGATGACGTCTGGAACTGCCATGGCGGAAACCATACGGTCGCAACGGAGGCCGTGGTGGCGGCGGGGTGGGATCGATCCCGCCCCGCCGGAAGAGGTCCCCTGATGTGCCCGGGTTGGGCATGGTTCCGTGCCGGCGTTCGAGGCGGCTGTCGCGGTCTCCGGGACAGCGCCGCCGACCGCGGGCTCAGAACCCCAGGTACGTGATCTGGACGAGGTGGACGCGCTCGCTGCGCACGACGACCTGGTACGTGAACATTCCGCCGGGAACGACGACGTCGCCGCCCTTCGGGTCGAGGTCCTGGTGGGCCCGGCCGTGGACGTGGACCGCTTCGGCGGCTCTGACCAACTCGTCCGCCCTGCACGCCACCCTGGCGAGGAAGTCGGCGGGCGCGGTACGGGCGGCTTCCTCCGCTCCGAAGGCGTACTCCCCCTTCCAGCTCAACCGCGCACTGCCCTCATGGCTTCGTCCAGTACGGCGGTCAGTTCTCGCAGCGCCTCCCGGGCCACGTCGGGGTCCTCGTCCTCCAGCGAGTTCCGCGCGCGCGCGAAACGGGCGGCGAGGGCGGGGCGGCGGGCGATCTCGATGTCCCGGGACCAGAGCAGGACCCAGCTCCGCACGGGGCTCAGCGACTCCCACTCCACGGCCTTGGCGAAGGCCGCGTCTTTCGTGGCCTGCATTTCCTCCAAGCGGGCCGGAGCCACGACGGCGAGGGCCGCGCGCAGGGCGTCGGGGGTCTGCTCGGGACGGGGGATCAGCTCGCGCCCGTGGTCGGCCAGTGTGCTCATGGTGTCCTCCGGGAGTACCCCCGTCAGGGTATCCGGTCCCGGCCGGGCGAGGGCTCGCATGCTCACACGGCCTCTTCCAAGGTGGCCCGGCAGTCGCGGCAGGGGCCCGGTTCGGGGGCGCGGAAGGGGCGGTCGCAGCCGTCGCAGGTCTGGAAGGGGTGTCTGGGTGCCGGGGCGGACGAGGCCGGCGGCCGGAACGGCGGCAGGGGCGGTAGCTGGGCGGCCAGGCGGTGGGCCAGGAGGGCGGCCGGGCGGGCCAGGGGCTCCGGCAGGTTCTCGGTCAGTGCGTGGCGTACGGCGGCGGGGGTGACCTCGCGCTCCAGCCAGGCGGCGACACCGGGTGCGAGGTGCTCGGCGTCCACGGCGGACAGGAGCAGGCGGGGATCGCGGCGGCGCAGGCCGCCGAGCACGTCGACGGCCGTCCGCAGGACGTCGGGGGAGGTGTACGCGGGCTGCGGCACGGCGGGGAGGCGCTTGCGTGGCGGGGGCTTGTCCGGTGCCGGGCGCCGGGCGGGCCTGACGGCGGGCCCGGCCGGGGCGGACCGGTGGCCGGGCCTGTTGCAGGAGACCGTGTGGGTGACGATCCGGCCGGTGGGGGTGCGTTCGCGGGTCCGGCGCAGGTAGCCGTGCTCTTCGAGTTCGCGCAGGGCGGCGGCGATCCGGGTGGGGCCCTCGGGGAAGCGGGCCGCGAGGGTCTTGATGTCGACGGCGGTGCCCGGCCGCACCGACTGGATGTAGCAGCCGAGCCCGATCGCCAGCAGGGACAGCTCCGCGTGCTGGGCGAGGTGGTTGCCGATCACCGTGAAGTTCTCGGTGTGGCGGGCGTGGTCGTGGACGACGCCGGACAGCGGCCGCGCGTGGGGGTGGTTTCTGCCCGGGATACGGGACTGCGTGGACGCGGGCGCGCTAGGGTTTTCAGAGTCCATCGGGAAGTCCTCCGAACTTCCTGGTGGTCAGGCCCTCGCACTGGGATGCCAGTCCCGGCGAGGGCCGTCCCATGTCTGGGGTCGTGCCTTGCTGCGGTGAGCGTAAGCCAGGCAACCGGTCCCGAATCCAGCCCAGTTGGGCATATTCACTCGCGGGAGTGAGTTTGCCCGGCGGGAGGGACGGGTGGGGCTTGGCAAGGTGCTTTCTCCCCAGTGGGTACTTCATAGGGAGCGCAGGTCGGACCGGGGTTCGACGCCTCGTGTTCCGGTGACTGCGGGCCGGGGACGGCGAGTTCGGCCCACACGGTTTTGCGGGGGTGAAGGCCCGGCACGACTCCCCAGCGGTCCGCGAGGGCCTCGACGAGCGTCAGGCCCCGGCCGGTCTCGCTGTCGGCCGCGGCCCGCCGGAGGTCCGGCAGACGGTCACCGCGGGTGTCGGTCACCTCGATGCGCAGCGTCCCGCCGACGACGTACAGCAGGAGGCGGAAGTTGCGGCCGGGGACCTTGCCGTGGCTGGCCGCGTTGTTCGCCAGCTCGGCGACGATGTGCGCGGCCGGCTCCGTCGCGAGCCCCCAGGAGCGCAGTTGCTCCGTGGCGAGCAGGCGGGCGACGCGCGCCCCACGGGGTGTGGGCGACAGCAGAACACTGAAGTTGCGGATGGGGCAGCCGGGTTGGGGCATTTCTGAGATCACGTCACTCAGCGTGGCCGAATGCGCTTAGCGTGAACAGTGACGACGCCGCTGCGTACGGTGACTGTCCGGGGCTTGTCCGGCGCTGTCCGGGCTTGTCGGGGCGGTGGGTGCGGGTAAGGGCGTCGCGGTACACGGCGGTACGGCGGAGGGGTGCGCATGTCGGTGGACGGCGAGGTACGGCTCAGGACGGAGGCGGACGAGCCGGGGTGGGAGGTGGATCCGGACGATGAGTGGGGGGTGGCTGTAGTCGCCACTGTGGGGCGGCAGTTGAAGCTGCGGCGTGAGGCCGTCGGAATGCGCGCCGCCGAGTTCGGGGCGGCGGTGGGGTACGGCGAGGATCTTGTGTACAAGATCGAGGCCGGGAAGCGGATTCCCCGGCAGGAGTATCTGGACAAGGCCGACGAGGTGCTGGGAGCGGGCGGTCTCATCGCGGCGGCCTGGGAGGACGTGAAGAAGGTCCGGTACCCGAGGAAGGTGCGTGCACTGGCGAAGATGGAGGCCAACGCGGTCGAGATCGGGGTGTACGAGTGCAGCAGCGTCCCCGGTCTGCTGCAGACGCCGGATCACGCACGCGCGCTGCTGGAGTCCTGGCTGCCCGCCTATTCGCCTGAGGACCTGGAGCGACGGGTGGCCGCTCGCATGGCCCGGCAGTCCATCTACGAGCGCTCGCCCGCTCCCGCCCTTGCCTTCGTCCTGGAAGAGGCGACGCTGCACCGCAGGGTTGGAGGCACAATGGTGAGGCGACAGCAGTTCGAACGTCTGCTGGAAGTGGGGCGGATGCCCAGCGTCACGCTTCAGGTGATGCCGTTGGACAGCACACCGCACCCGGGCATGAGCGGCAGGATCGAGTTGTTGAAGTTCGAGGACGGCACGGCTGTCGGGCGCTCCGACGGTGCCTTCAACGGCCGCCCGGTCTCGGACCTGAGGGAGCTGCGCGTCCTTGAGCTGCGGTATGGCACCATCCGGGCCCAAGCTCTTCCCCCAGGGGAGACGCTGGTCCTCATCGAGCGACTGCTGGGAGAAACATGATCCGCAAGCCCACTGCCGACGATGCTTCTGAACTGGCCTGGTTCAAGAGCAGTTACAGCAGCGGCCCCGACGGCGACTCCTGCGTCGAGGTCGCGACCACCTCCGGCACCGTCCACGTCCGTGACTCCAAGAATGCCGCAGGTCCGTGGCTGGTGTTGGGGCCTCGTGCGTGGGCTCGCTTCGTGCCGTACGCGTCGGGGGCCGACGACTCCCGCTGACCGACCGACTGGAGGGGAAACCGTGATCCGTCCGACCTTGGCCGAGAGCGCCCGCGAACCGGCGTGGTTCAAGAGCAGCTACAGCGACGGCACCAACGGTGAGTCCTGTGTGAGGTCGCGGCCACCCCCGGCGCCGTCCATGTCCGTGACTCCAAGAACGTTGCGGGTCCGTGGCTGGTGTTGGGGCCTCGTGCGTGGGCTCGCTTCGTGCCGTACGCGTCGGGGGCCGACGACTCCTGCTGACCGACCGACCGGAGGGAATCCGTGATCCGTCCGACCTTGGCCGAGAGCGCCCGCGAACCGGCGTGGTTCAAGAGCAGCTACAGCGACGGCCCCGACGGCGACTCCTGTGTCGAGGTTGCCGCGGCTCCCGGCACTGTCCATGTCCGTGACTCCAAGAGGGTCGCGGGGCCGTGGCTGGTGTTGGGGTCGCGCGCGTGGGCTCGCTTCGTGCCGTACGCGTCCGGCGTCTCGGGGACGGCGTGGTTCAAGAGCAGCTACAGCGGCGGCAACGACGGGAACTCCTGTGTCGAGGCCGCGGCCACCCCCGGCACCGTCCACGTCCGTGACTCCAAGAATGTCGCGGGGCCGTGGCTGGTGATCGGGCCGGGGGTGTGGGCGGACTTTCTGGCGTACGCGACGCGGCGCTGACCCGGTCGGCCCCTCCTCCCGGCAGGGGGGTTTCAGCGCCACGGAGTCTTTTCCATCCTCAGTCTGAGCCGGCGGGGACAGCCTGGACTCGTCTCGTGATGTGGGTGGTCGAGCGGTGGAGCTTACATTTCCAGGTAGTCGGCCTTGTCGTTAAAGCTGCCACCAGTCGGGTAGCTCGTGTCGATGAACTTGTAGCAGTAGCCGTTGGCCAGGGCCATGTACGGGTCGGGAAGGCCCGTTCGGGCGTCGTGGACGAGCGCACCGCCCAGGTTGCGATTGACGCAGCCAGCACTGGCCTTGTCCCTGAAGTCCCAGTCCCCGAGCTGCTTGGTTCCCTTGGCGGACCACTGGAGTCGACGCCCTGTGAAGTCCCCGTTCTCCCACAGGCAGACCCACCCGTAGACGCAGTCACCAGCAGCGGTGGGACTGAGCTCGCCACTGGCCTTCGCTGACGTCATGCCGTTCCCGGAGCGTCTCGTGGCTGCTGGGGTGATCAAGTATGTCGAATTTCCGATCACGATCGTCCCGATGGTCGATCTTGCGTGCGTGCTGTCACTGTTGTACTGCGTTGTGTTGCCAGGAGTCGCCTACGGAGTCTGTCCGGCCTCGTCGACGATGCCGCTGCTGATGAGGGCGACGGAGGTGACGACGGTGCCGGCCTTCCCCCAGGCGTTGTCCTCCACGAGGACCGTGCGCTCGCCCAGGAGCCTGGCCGTGCTCCTGTCGAAGATCCACTCAGTGCGTTCGCCGTTGTGTGTTCGTGCGACGGCGACCCCGGGACGGCCTGCCGCGTCCACGGCGTCGGGTACGACGTCGACCCCGGGGATGAGAGCAGCGGCCCGGTAGAGAGCCGCAGAGGTCTCGGGGGGAGTGACCCCGTTACGCAGAAGATCGCCGATGGTGACGAAGGACTGCTGATCCGGTCCCGTCGTAGAGTCCGAACCGGCTCCGTGATTCCTCTCGGCGTCATCGCGGATTCTCTTCAACAGGGCGTCGGGATCGGTCGGGAGGGCAGCCAGGAAGCCGTACGTCGGTGAGTTGAGGTTGCCCCGGCCGGGAGTGCCCGGCAACAGGTTGTCCTTACCCCCCTTGCGCTGCACGGTCCGCTCACTGCCGTCCACCGATGTCCACTGCTCCATACCCGCGTCCTCGCGCAAGAGGTCCATGTCGCCGGCCTTGTTCTCGGACAGCACCGACGTATGGCCAACCGTCTTGACGTACGCGTACTGCCCAGGGCGTACCTTCGTCTCAGGCGTCGTGGCGGCGGCCAGCGCAGCTCTCTCCAACAACTCGACCGACGCCACCGAGGCAGGTGGCACGTTGGGCGGAGCGTCAACTGCCCCGGAGCCGAGACCGATGACGACGACCGTCGCGCCGGCGGCCACTGCCGTGCCCAGCACGAGAGCGGTACGTCCCTTCAGCCGCAGGGCCAGCCGGGGGGACCGGGATCGCGTCTGCCGATCAATCTCGCTCAGCAGGTGCTCACGGCGGGCTTCCACTCGGGCGGGTGCCGGCTCCGGGCAGGGAGCCGGAGGCACCACCCGGCTTGCCTGCACACGCTCGAACCGTTCCTGCTGCTCCGGATTCATCGTGTCCTCCTCGTACGGGGAGGACGGGCTGCGGCCACCCCACTCTCCAACGGGTGTTCGCTGCCGGTCCGCGGTTCCGCGCCATGCGGATCCGCTGCCAGCTCCTCCTCGACGAGCCTGCGCAGTCTCTCCCTCGTTCGTGAGAGTCGGGAGCGTACGGTGCCCACGGGAATCCCCAACGCTTCAGCGGCCGCCGCGTACCCCAGATCGGACCAGACGACCAGAGTGAAGACCTCACGGTCGGTCCGCTTCAGGCGTTGCAACGCCCGTGCTGCGGCGGCCAGCCGCTGAGCGTCGGCCATTTGCCCGACCACCTCGTCCGAGAAGTCGGGCAGCGCCTCCGGGGGCGGAAGACGGGACATCGCGTCCCGATGCCGGCGTGCCGCCCGAGCCGTGTTGCGCATCACGTTGGTCGCGATGCCCAAGAGCCACGCCCGGACGCTCCTGACTTCCTCGCGCAGCTTGGCGCGTAGCCGCCAGGCCTCCAGGAAGGTGAGTGACATGACGTCCTCAGCGAGCGCCCGGTCACCCGTCGTTCGGACTGCATGTGCGTAGACGACGCGCGCATGCTCGTCGAAGATCTGCGCGAACGCCGCCCGATCGCCTGCCCGAACCCGTTCATGCAAGAGGAAGTCCACAGCCATAAGTGTCCGCACAGGTGCGTCGGTTCCACTTCTCCTCCGCCGCGGGCGGAGTTCGCCTGGACTGAGACAGCATCGCCACAGCGAACCAGGGCCTGATCAAGTCCCTTAGCTGTCAGGTTCGTTGGCGATGCCCGGGATGAGGAGTGCTTGTGCGTTCTCGGTGGAGCCGAGGGCCGTCGTGTGGTCGGCCCACTCCCGCGGCCCCACCCCCGTGGGCCTCCGCCGTGCGCGGGATCTTCTGGCCGTGCTCGTACGTGCTCGTCCGTGCCCGTCAGGAACCAGACGTCCTCGTCGCGCAGGCGGTGCCGGCGGGCGAGGACGTCGGCGGCGAGGGGGCGCAGGCGTGGCCGAGGCGGGGCGTCGTCGACGGGGGAGATCGGGGTCGTGACGTGGTACGTCACGACCTCACCGCATCACGACCCCACCGCGTCACGCCCCGGCCGGGGCGGTCGTCCGCGCTTACGCCGCCTCGCCGCCGAAGCGCTCCTTGTACGCCTCCAGGTCGTCGTCCGTGAGCTTGGCGAACAGCACCGGCGGGACGGTGAACGGCGTCCCGGCGGGGACGGCCGTCAGGGAGCGGGCCTCGTCCGGGGTCACCCAGGTCGCGGTGTCGCCGTCGAGCGCGAAGGCCCGGCGCATGGCGGCCGAGACGGACGGGACGAACGGCTCGGAGACCACCGCGTAGAGGTGGATCAGGTTCATCGCCGTGCGCAGGGTGAGGGCGGCGCCGTCCTTGTCGGTCTTGATCTCCAGCCAGGGGGCCTTCTCCTCCAGGTAGGAGTTGCCCGCGGACCACAGGGCGCGCAGGGCGGCCGCCGCCTTGCGGAACTGGAGGGCCTCCATCTGCGCCTCGTACTCGGCGAGGAGTTCGGCGATCTGCTCGCCGAGCCGCGTCTCGGCCTCGCCGGGCCGGCCGCCGGCCGGGACCTCCTCGCCGAAGCGCTTCTTGGAGAAGGACAGCACGCGGTTGACGAAGTTGCCCAGGGTGTCGGCGAGGTCCTTGTTGACCGTCGCCGTGAAGTGCTCCCAGGTGAAGGAGGAGTCGTCGGACTCGGGGGCGTTGGCGATCAGGAAGTAGCGCCAGTAGTCGGCGGGCAGGATCTCCAGCGCCTGGTCGGTGAAGACGCCGCGCTTCTGCGAGGTGGAGAACTTGCCGCCGTAGTACGTCAGCCAGTTGAACGCCTTGACGAAGTCGACCTTCTTCCACGGCTCGCGGATGCCGAGCTCGGTGGCCGGGAACATCACGGTGTGGAAGGGGACGTTGTCCTTGGCCATGAACTGCGTGTAGCGGACCTGGTCGTCGACCTCGTACCACCACGACTTCCAGTCGCGGTTCTCCGGGTCCAGGTCGGACCACTCCTTCGTGGCGCCGAGATACTCGATCGGGGCGTCGAACCAGACGTAGAAGACCTTGCCCTCGGCCGCCAGCTCCGGCCAGGTGTCCGCCGGGACGGGGACGCCCCAGTCCAGGTCGCGGGTGATCGCGCGGTCGTGCAGGCCCTCGGTCAGCCACTTGTGGGCGATGGAGGACGCCAGGTGCGGCCAGACGCCGTCGTGGCGGGCGACCCACTCCATGACCTCGCTCTGGAGCTTGGACTGGAGGAGGAAGAGGTGCTTGGTCTCGCGGACCTCCAGGTCCGTGGAGCCGGAGATCGCCGAGCGCGGCTCGATCAGGTCGGTCGGGTCCAGGACGCGGGTGCAGTTCTCGCACTGGTCGCCGCGGGCCTTGTCGTAGCCGCAGTGGGGGCAGGTGCCCTCGACGTAGCGGTCGGGGAGGAAGCGGCCGTCGGTGGGCGAGTAGACCTGGCGGATCGCCCGCTCCTCGATGAAGCCGTTCTCCTGGAGCTTGCGGGCGAAGTGCTGGGTGATCTCGACGTTCTGCGGGGAGGAGCTGCGGCCGAAGTAGTCGAAGGCAAGCGCGAAGCCGTCGTAGACGGCCTTCTGGGCGTCGTGGGCCTGGGCGCAGAACTCGGCCACCGGCAGGCCCCGCTCCTTGGCGGCCAGCTCGGCGGGGGTGCCGTGCTCGTCCGTGGCGCAGATGTACAGGACGTCGTGGCCGCGCTGGCGGAGGTACCGGGCGTACACGTCCGCCGGGAGCATGGACCCCACCATGTTGCCCAGGTGCTTGATTCCGTTGATGTACGGAAGGGCGCTGGTGATGAGGTGTCGAGCCATCGGGGGCTGCTCCCAGGTCGGAATTTCGTGGTTCTCGGTTCTTCGCGAACCTTGAAATCGTAGCCGACACGGCTGGGCCGCCCGCTTCCCTTCGTGAGGGGTGGGAAGGGGCGGCCCGGGGGGTTTCTCCGGTGATCTTCCGGTGCCGGGGACTACGGGCGCCAGTCGATCAGGAGGCCGTCGTAGAGCTCGGCGTCGGTGAGCTCCTTGGGGGTGGGGCCCGCGTGGAAGAAGGCCGTGTTGTCGGTCTTCAGCTTGCGGAGGTAGTCGAACGCCTTGTTGTCGTGGTCACCGAACGCGACGAAGGAGAAGAACACCGCGGGGTGGGACTTCGCGGCGTCCGTGAGGGACTGGGTGGCCGGGGTCTTCGCGTCGGGCGCGCCGTCCGTCTGGAAGACGACGAGGGCGGGGGCGCCGGGGGCCGCGTTCTCGTCGTGGTGGGCGAGGACGGCCTCCACGGCGACGTGGTAGCTGGTGCGGCCCATGCGGCCGAGGCCGGCGTGGGCGTCGTCGATCGCGGTCTCGGAGGAGGCCGGGGTGAGGTCGGCGGTGCCGTCGAGCTCGGTGGAGAAGAAGACGACGTGCACGGAGGGTTCTGCGGCGGGGGTGGGGTTCAGCTGCTCCGCCAGGGCCACGGTCTGGTCGGCCAGGGCCTGGGCCGAGCCGTCCTTGTAGTACGGGCGCATGCTCGCGGAGCGGTCGAGGACGAGGTAGACCGCGGCGCGGGCGGTGGTGAGGCCGGCCTTGGCCAGGGCGGTCGCGGCGGGGGCGGCTGCCGCGGCTGCCGCGGGGGCGGGGTCTGCGGCGGGGGCGGGGTCTGCGGCGGGGGTGGGGTCTGCGGCGGGGGTGGGGTCTGCGGCCTCGGCTTCGCCTTCGGCCGGGGTGCTCCCACCCGCGTCGCCTACGCGGGTCTCGTCGTCGGCCGCGGGCGCCTCCTGAGGGGCGTCCTCGCCGTCGGCGGGTGCGGGTGCGGGTGCGGGGGCGTCCGTGGCCGGCTCCGCCGTCGCCTTCGCGATGACCGGGTCCTCCTCGGCGGCGGGCTCCTCGGCGGCGGGCTCCTCGGTGGCGGGCTCCTCGGTGGCGGGTGCTTTGGCCGCGATCTCCTCGGCGGCCGTCCTCTCCTCGGCGGCGGCCTGCTCCGCCGCCGACACCTCGGCGACGGGCTCCTCGGGGGCAGAGGCGTCGATGACGGGCTCCTCGGCGGGGGGCTGCTCTGCGGCCGGTTCCTCGGCCGCGGGCTGCTCGGGCTCAGCCTCCTCGGGCTCCGCCTCCTCGGCGGCCGGGGTCTCGGGCTCATGGGCCGTCCCGGCGAGCGGCTGCTCCGGGGCAGGGGCCTCGGTGACGGGCTCCTCGGCGGCCGGGGTCTCCGGGGCTGCTTCTTCGGCGGCCGGGGTCTCGGGCTCGGGGGTCTCCGTGACCGGTTCCTCGGGCGTGGGCTCCTCGGGGGCCGGGGTCTCGACCGGCTGCTCCGGGGCAGGGGCCTCGGTGACGGGCTCCTCGGCGGCCGGGGTCTCGGGGGCTGCTTCTTCGGCGGCCGGGGTCTCGGCGGCCTGCTCCGCCGCCGACACCTCGGCGGCAGGCTCCTCGGCGGCAGGCTCCTCGGCCGTGGGCTGCTCGGCGGCCGGAGTCTCGGCGGGCTCCTCGGCCGCGGGCTGCTCCTGGGCCGGGGTCTCGGGCTCCGGGGTCTCCGTGACCGGCTCCTCGGCCGCGGGCTGCTCCGGGGCCGGGACCTCGGCGGGCTCCTCCGCGACGGGCTCGTCCGCGGCGGGCTCCTCCGCGACCGGCTCCTCGCCCACCGGCTGCTCCTGCTCCTGCGCATCCGTCTCGGTGACGTGCTCCTCCGCCGTGGGCTCCTCCGCCGTGGGCTCCTCCGCCGCGTGCTCCTCCGCCGCGTGCTGCTCCGGGGCCGGGGTTTCCGTGGCCGGTTCCTCGGGGGTGGGCTGCTTCGGGACCGTGATGTTGTCGAAGGCCGCCGAGACCAGTTCGTGTTCGTCGGCGGAGGCGTCCCGCGGCTCCGGGACGTGGGCCGTCGCGGTCGGTGCGGCCGTCGCGGCCGGCTGCGGTTCCGGTGACGGTGACGGAACGGTCGGCTGCGGTTCCTGCGAACGAGTCGCACCCTCCGCCTCGGCGGCACGCCCCTTGCGTGACCGCCCGAACGCGTTCCGAAGGCGAGTGAGAATGCCCATGTGCGCAACCCTTCGCGTGAGTTGATGCCCGTAGATCCCTGGCCAGGACGGACACGTAAGGTTAGCGGCCCCAGGTGGTGATCTTGGGCAGGGGCGGACACTCGGGAGCCCGGTCCGTCAAGGGCGGCATCCGGTCGCGTCCGCGCACCGCGCGTGGGCGGCCCCGGACCCGGCGGGCGGGCCCGCTCCTCAGGGCAGGGCGGGGACCGGCGGCTGCCGGGCACCGTCGTGTTCCAGCCACTCCCGGTAGGCCGGTGCCTGCCGGGCCACCTCCCAGTACGCCTGCTCCAGCGCGGGATAGACGCCGTCGAGGTCCGTCTCCGTACGGGCCGCGAGCAGCAGCCGTACGCCGAGCGGGTCGCCGTGCAGCCGCCGTACCGCCGCCGTGGGGCTGTCGGCGTGCGTGGGCTGGCAGACGGTGACCACCTCGCCGGTGGCGACCAGGGCGCCCGCGGTGTAGTAATCGCCTTGCAGGACGTGGGGGTTGACGCCCGCCGCGCGGAACATCCGGAGCACGGCGTCCCATTCGCCGTCGACGGTCGGGTCCACCATCCAGCGGTCCTCGGCCAGGTCCCCGAGCTCGACCTCCAGCTTCGCCGCGGCAGGGTGGTCGGTGGGCAGGGACACGAACTGGGGCTCGCGCTCCATCAGCACCCGGAGGCGCAGCTCCGGCGGGATGCGCAGCTGACTGCCCTCGACCTCGTGCACGAAGGCGACGTCGAGCTGGCCTTCGGCGACCATCCTCAGCAGGGCGTTCGGAGAGACGTTCATGTGGAGCGTGGGGTCCTGGCCGTGCCCGCGCAGTCTGCGCAGCCAGCCCGCCAGCGCCTTGCTCGCGGTCGAGCCGACCCGCAGCTCCGCGCCGCCCGCCGCGGCGGCCCTCGCCTCGGTGACCAGGGAGCGCATCTCGGTCACCAGCGGCCGTGCGCGGCTGAGGACCAGCCGGCCCAGCGGGGTGGGCCGGCAGCCCGTGCGAGCCCGCAGGAACAGTGCGCCGCCGAGCTCCTGCTCGATCCGGCGCAGTTGCGTGCTCAACGACGGCTGGGCGACGCCGAGCTGCCGGGCCGCCCGGTGCAGACTGCCGGTGTCGGCTATGGCGCACAGCGCGCGGAGGTGCCTCACCTCGAGCTCCATGCCCTGGGAGATTAAATCGAAGTCAGCGCTTTCACCAGCGCTACAAATCCCCCCTGATGGCCGCCAATTGGGGCCCTGATAGGGCGGTGCTATCACCGGTTGCCATCATCACAGCGGCCCCGCGGGCGCCCACACTCGCCTAGACGACTCACCCCCACACTAGGAGTCCTCCATGCGTATGGCCTTCTCCACGTCCGCCCGTGCGGCGGCGGCCCTCGGTCTCGGCGTCGCGGCCCTCGGTCTCGGTACGGCCGCTCCCGCCTCCGCCGCCCCGGCCGCCGAGGCCGGCTACGTCGCCAAGTCCGGTGCCACGGGCGGCGACTCGGCCTTCTTCCAGGCCGTGCTGAAGTCCGTCGCCGAGAAGCGGGCGGCGAACCCCACCGCGGCGGCCGTCACGGTCGTCTACAACGCCTCCGGCGCCCCGACGTTCAGCGCGCAGATAGCCCGCTCCACCCAGATCTGGAACAGCTCGGTGACCAACGTGAGACTCCAGTCGGGCTCGAACGCCGACTTCACGTACCGCGAGGGCAACGACTCGCGCGGCTCGTACGCCTCGACGGACGGCCGGGGCAACGGCTACATCTTCCTGGACTACCGGCAGAACCAGCAGTACAACTCCACGCGCGTGGCCTCCCACGAGACGGGCCACGTCCTCGGCCTGCCGGACAACTACACGGCCCCGTGCAGCAAGCTGATGTCGGGCGGCGGCCCCGGCACGTCCTGCACCAACGCGCAGCCGGACGCCACCGAGCGCAACCGGGTCAACCAGCTGTGGGCCGGCGGGTTCGCCGCGGCCCTGGACAAGGCGATGGAGAAGGCCGCCCGCTGATGCCCCGCCGGGCGTCGCGAACCGGTGAACCCTCCGGCCGCGGCCCCGGCACCCGCGCGACCCGTCCCCGGCGCCCGCCGCCGGGGCCACGCACCGGATCCACCCCCCACATGGCGCGGCCGCCCTCCTGCACGGGGCGGCCGCGCCCACGTCCGCGTCCGGACCCCGGCCGCCTTCGCCCGGCCTTCGCCCGGCCCGCGTCCGGCTTTCCGTTCAGCGGGGGGAGGCGATGGCCCGTGCCGCCGCCACCTCCTGGCGCAGGGGTTCGAGGACGCTGTCGGCGGGCCCCGTCAGGAGGGTGCGCACCGCGTGCAGCGTCTCGTTCTCGCGGACGCCCTCCGCCAGTTCCCGCAGCTCGCGGGCGACCTGGGTCACCTCGGCGGCGGTCGGCGGCTGAGCCCCGTGCTGGACGCGTACCCGCGCCGCGGTCGTCGCGTCCACGATCCGCTCCACCGCGACGACCAGCGGCCACCACGCCGCCGCCCGGCGTCCGGTCGGCGGCGGCTCGGTCAGGGCCCGCTGGAACTCCGTACGGATGACGGAGAGGTCGCGGTAGAGCCCGCGGCGCATCCGGGCGCGGGCAAAGGCGCCGAGGGCGTCCGGTCCGAAGGCGCCGCGCACATAGCGCTCGGTGTCGTCGACGGCGTCCGCGAGCCGGTCGCCGACCCGGGTGTGCCAGCTCTCCGGCCACAGCAGGTACCCGGCGACGAGGGCGATCACGCAGCCGATGAGCGAGTCCACCAGCCGGGGCAGCAGCAGGGCGGTGCCCAGGCGGTTCAGGATGTCCGACAGCAGCAGGATGACCGGGGTGATGGCGGCGGTCTGGTAGCCGTAGCCGCGCGGGGTGAGCGCCGGGACCAGCGGGGCGAGCAGCAGCATCACCGGCACGTCCCACCAGCCGCGCGGCACCTCCGCCAGCACCGCCGCCGCGATCACCAGGCCCGCGACCGTGCCGAGGGCGCGCAGCAGCGCCCGCGAGAAGACGGAGCCGAAGTCCGGCTTGAGGACGAAGGTGATGGTCAGCGCGATCCAGTACGAGCGCGGCACGGGCACGAGGGAGACCAGCGCCTGGGCGATCCCGACGCACAGGGCCAGCCGCAGGCCGTACCGCCAGGAGGCGGCGGACAGCGCGACGTTGCGGGCCGCGCGGGCGGTGCGGATGCCGAGCGCGGCCGGGCGGCCGAGGCCGTCGTCGATGCCGCGGGGGTCGGCGTCGGGGGAGGCGACCACGTCCGCCGCGTGCCGCAGGGCGTGGTCGAGCGCGCGGGCGGTCTCCGTGGCCGGGTCGGGCAGCCGCAGCCCTATGGGGCCGCTGTAGCCGGTCTCGACGGCGGACGCCAGGTGCCGTACGGCCTGCGGTACCTCGGGCGGGAGGGCGCCGCCGCCGAGGCGGGCCGCGGGGGCGGCCTCCACGACGGGGGTGACGGCGTTCAACTGGGCCAGCAGCCGGGTAAGTTCGGGGCTGCGGCCGTGGTGGCGGGCGCGGTGGGCGAGGATCGTGTCGTACGCCTGGTTCAGGGACTGGGTGACGGCGTGCCGCCGCTCGTCGTACTCCCGCGCGCCGCCCGCCGCGGAGGCGGCCAGCAGGTCGGCGACCGCGCGGTAGGCGCCCCCGACCGCGGCGCGTTCGGGCACGCCCAGCCGCAGCGGCCAGGCCAGCAGCGCCAGGGCCAGGACGAGCAGGCCGCCGCCGGAGATCAGCAGCGGGGCGAGCCACCACTCGCCCGGCAGGGGGAGGCCGGCGCCGACCACGCAGCTCAGCAGGAGCAGCAGCCCGGAGACGGAGGCGACGGCGCCGATCGTCGAGATCATCCCGGAGACCAGCGCGACGAGGGTCAGGGCGGCCACGGCGAGCCAGCCGCGGCCGTGCACCAGCGTGCCGACGGTGATGCCGACGGCGCTGAACACCTGGGGGATCGCGATGGTGGGGACGCGGACGCGGTAGGCGGCCGCGGTGTCGCTGATGACGCCGTTGAGGGCGCCCATGGAGGCGATCGCGCCGTACTCGGGGCGTCCGGCGGCGAGTCCGGCCGCCAGCGGGAGCGTCAGCGCGAGGGCGGCGCGCACCAGGGCGGGCCGGTCCACGGTGGCCGGATGGGCCCGCAGGTTGCGCACCAGCCAGTCGGGAGGGGTGAGGCCGATGGGGAACTCGCGGGGCATGCCGCCCATTATGTGCACCCCCTCGCCCGGCTCCGCGCCGCCGCGGAGCGGGACGCCTACGAGCGCCGCGGGGCGGCGGGGGGCCGCGCGGGGGCGTCGACGCGGGCCAGGAAGTCCTCCAGCGCCGCGTCGAACGCGCGGGGCCGTTCCAGGTTGGGGAGGTGGGCGGCGTCCTCGATCACGCACAGGGTGGCGTCGGGCAGGGCCGCGTGCGTCGCCCGCGCGTCGGCCACCGGGGTGTAGGTGTCGTCCGCGCCCACCACGACCAGGGCGGGGACCGTCACCCGGGTCAGCAGGTCCCGGTAGTCGGGGCGCCGGGCCCGGCCGCGCAGGGCCGCCGCCGCGCCCTCGGGCGGCGCCGAGGCCATCATGCGGTGCACGTGCGCCCTGACCCCGGCGTCGGCGGTCGGCGCGACCATCCTGTCCAGCACCTCGTCGGCGTACCCGCGCATGCCCTCGCGCAGCAGCCGGTCCGCCATGGCCTCGCGGTCGCGGGCCCCCTGTCCGGTCTCCGCCGCGGGGGAGGTGTCGGCGAGGACCAGGCCGCGGACGCGCCCGGGGAAGCGGGCCCAGCACTCCATGGCGATCTGGCCGCCCATCGACAGCCCCGCGAGGACGCACGTCTCCACCCCGAGGCCGTCCAGCAGGGCCTCGATGTCGGCCGCGAAGACCGACAGCGCGGTGACGCCGGGTACGACCGGGGAGGCGCCGTACCCGCGCAGGTCGGGCGCGACGACACGGCGGGCGGCGGACAGGGACCGCAGCTGCGGGGCCCACATCGTGCGGTCGAAGGGGTGGCCGTGGACGAGGACGACGGGAACAAGGGGGACCGAGGAGGATTCGGGCCCTTCGTCCTCGTACGCGAGGAAGAGGCTCATGCGGACGACCCTAGGACGCCCCAACTCCTCGGTGCAATAGGATCTTTGCCCTCGGTGCAATGGGAGGAACGCTCATGGACGACTACCGGCGGCTCGCGGACCGCGTGGCCGACGACATCGCCGCCGGGCGCCTCGTGCCCGGCCAACGGCTGCCGCCGCAGCGCGTGTTCGCCCGGCGGCGCGGCATCGCGGGCTCCACGGCGGGGCGGGTGTACGCCGAACTGGTGCGCCGCGGACTGGTCGTCGGCGAGGTCGGCCGGGGCACCTTCGTGCGGGCCGCGCCCCGGGGCACCGGCCGCTCCCTGGTCGAGGACGCGACCGCCGCGCCGGTCAACCTGGAGCTCAACTACCCCTCCGCGCCCGGCCAGTCGGAGCTGCTCGCCCCGTCCCTCGCCCCGCTGCTGCGCCCCGACGTGCTCACCGGGGCGCTGCGCCCCGCCCCCGCCGCCGGCACTCCCGAGGCCCGCCGGGCCGCGGCCGGACTGCTCGCCACCGGGGGCTGGCGCCCCGGCCCGGACAGCCTGCTGTTCACCGGCAACGCCCGCCAGGCCGTCGCCGCCGCCCTCGCCTCCCTGGTCCGGCCGGGCGGCCGGGTCGGCGTCGAGCCGCTGACGTACCCGGTGGTCAAGGAGATCGCCGCCCGGCTCGGCCTCACCCTGGTGCCGGTCGCCACGGACGAGGAGGGGCCCTGCCCGCGGGCGCTCGCCGCCGCCCACCGCACCGCTCCCCTGGCGGCGCTCTACCTCCAGCCCACGCTGCACAACCCGACCACGGCGACGACGACCCCCGCGCGGCGCCGCGTCCTCGCCCGGACCGTGCGCGACCTCGGCGTCCCGGTGGTCGAGGACCGCGTCTGGTCCTTCCTCGCCGACGACGACCCCCTCGCCGTCCACGTCCCCGGACTCGTCCACGTCGTCGACGGGCTCTCCAAGCGCGTCGCGCCGGGTCTCACCGCCGGCTTCCTCGCCGTACCGCAGGAGCGGGCCGGGGCGGTGGCCGCGGCCGTCCGCTCGGGCGGGTGGAGCGCGCAGCGGTTCGCGCTGGAGGCCGCCGTGCGCTGGGCCGCGGACGGCACGGTGGCGCGGCTGGTCGCGGCGAAGCGGGCCGACGCGGCGGAGCGGCAGCGCATGGTCGCCGAGGAACTGCGCGGCTTCGCCGTACGGTCCGACCCCCGCGCCTACTTCGCCTGGTGGGAGCTGCCCCCGGGCTGGCGCGCGGACACCTTCGCCGCCGCCGCGGCCGCGCACGGCATCGCGGTCACCCCCGGCCCGGCCTTCCGCGTGGACCCGGGCCGCGCCGCGGACGCCGTCAGGCTCGGGCTCGCGTCGGCTCCCGGGCCGGATCTGCGGCGGGCCCTGCGCACGCTCGCCGGCGTCGCGCGAGGTACTCCGTGAGCCGGCAGAGCAGGGCCACCGCCAGACCGCCGGCGATCAGCAGCCAGGACACCGTGCGCAGGGTCTGCGTCAGCGCGTCGTAGACGGCGCCCGCGGCCGGACGGTGGGCCGCCTCGGGCAGGTCGGCCAGCGTCAGCCGGCGGCCGATCACCACGGCGAGCAGCAGGAACGCCCCGCCGAGCGCCGTGCCCAGGGCGGTCGCGCCGACCGCGCGGCGGCGGCACGCGGCGACCGCGATGCCCGCGGCGGCCAGCGCGGCGGCCGACACCGGCAGCCAGAACCCCGCGACGTCCAGCACGTCGTACCCCTTCCTGAGCCGCTCCAGTTCCGCGGCGCGCAGCACGGAGACCTCGGTGTGCGCGACCGGGATGCGGGCCGCCATCGGGACGTGGTCCTCGGTGAGCCGCCGCTTGACCTGGGCGGTGACCGGGGCGAGGTCGACCGTGACCGGGCCGCGCCGCTCGTCGCGCAGGGCGCCGAGCACCGCGCCGTGGACCGTCCGGTTGCCCGTGTCCCACGCCGTGCGGAACGCCTCGGTACGGGTGAAGGAGCGCACCGCCTCCCGGACGAAGGGGCGCACCGCCGCGGGCGCGGGCGCGGCGGGCCCGGTGTCCAGCCGCGCGCCGACCTGGTCCATGATCCCGTCGTCCAGGGTGTCGGCCACCGCGCCCTGCACGGCGGGATCGGCCGCGAGCGGCGCCATGGCGGTCACCCAGCGGCCGGTGTCGGCGAGCCCGTACACCGCCCAGGCCGCGAGCGCGCCCAGCGGCACCAGCAGGCACGACAGCGCGATCAGCGCGGCCGACAGGGCGTTGCGCAGACGAGTGGACACCCCTCAAGGCAACGGGCACCGGGGCGGGCGCGCCCGCCGGAGCACTGCATACGGGCGTACGCCCGCCCTCTCCGGTGCGGGCTTCACCCGAACGGGTGGCTTCCGGAGCGGGGAAGCGAGAAGAGCGGCCACCGCGCGCGGCCGACCCCGTGGGTGGAGGAACGGGGGGACGGTTCGGCCCCGGCGGCCGGGGCCGAACCGTGCGTCCGTCCCTCAGCGGTAGCGAAGCCCCCCGGCGTCCTCGTGCGTGTAGTAGCGGTAGAACATCACCGCGAACGCGGCGGCGCCGATACCCAGCCCCATCAGGCAGGACCGCAGGATCGTGGCGCCGGTCTGGCTGTACAGGAAGCCGAACGTGCCGCCCACGAAGGCCGCCCACAGCACCGCGTGCACCTCGCGGCGCAGGAGCGGGGCGAGGGCGCGCACGCCCACGTACAGCAGCATGAAGGCGAGCGCGGTGACGAAGCCGAAGAGCAGGTTCCAGCCGGTGATCTCACCGCCGGAGCGCCGGTTCGCCGCGGCCCAGTACCCGTAGACCAGCCCGAGGACGACCGGGGCGGCCATGCTCAGCGCGCGGTGCGTGCGCTCGCTGAGCACGTCGGGCAGTACGCCGGGGCCCGTCCTGGAAGCGCGTCGGCGCGACGCGGGTGCCGCATGAGCCATGAGAGCACTCCTCTCTTCTCCCCGCTTCTCCCCGCCCCTGCCCTCCAGAGCACACCTGGGGCGCGTCACCGGCAAGTCGGCGGGGCGCGCGCCGGAGGCCCGCCGCGCGCCGGGCACCCGGATGCGTCCCGCCGTACGCCGTGCTTCGCTGAGGCGCATGAGGGCCGTCAGCGACGGCGGGGTCAGCCCGGCGGGCGACGCGAGCCGGGCGCGGCCGCTGCGCGTGCGCGGCCGCAGCGTCGCCTGGGTGCCGCCCCTGCTGCTGCTCATCTGCATCGTGCTGGTCGACTTCCGCACCAGCGCCGACTTCCGGGTCCTGTCCTGGATCGTGCTGGTGCCCGGTATCGCCGCCGCGATCTGCGGGGTGCGCGGAACCGCCGCCTTCGCCGTCCTCGCGCCCGTCACCTACGTCGCCGCCGACGCCGTCCTGCCGCACCAGTACCAGGCCGGGCTGCCCGACCTCGTCCTCGCCGCCCTCGGCGGCGCCCTCGCAGTCCTGGCCTGCGTGGTCCGGGTGCGCGGCGAGCGGCGCATGCTGCACATGGAGGACGTGGCCGCCGTCATCCGCAGCACCGTGCTGCGCCCGCTGCCGCCGGGGTGGGGCGGGCTGGAGCACGCGGCCGTCTACCTCTCCGCCGACAGCGACGCCAGGGTCGGCGGCGACTTCTACGACATCCAGACCGGTCTGCACGGCACCCGCGTCATCCTCGGCGACGTGCAGGGCAAGGGGCTCGGCGCGGTGGAGGTGGCCGCCGCGCTGCTCGGCACGTTCCGGGAGGCCGCCTACCACGAGGCGGACCTCTCGACGATCGCCGGACGGCTGGAGGTGCGGATGCAACGGCACATCGCGATGCGCAGGGCCCTCGGCAGGGAGGACGGCGACCGGTTCGCGACGGCCGTCCTGATCGGCTTCCCCGCGAGCGGGCCGCGGGGGGTCGAGGCGCTCGTCCTCGGCCACGACCCGCCGCTCGTCGTCGGCCCCGGCGGCGTGCGGCGGCTGCCGCCCGGCCACGGGCTGCCCGTCGGGATGGGCGAACTCGACCCCGCCGCGCCCCCCGTGCTGCACGCCGTCCTCGCCCCCGGCGAGACCCTGCTGATGACCACCGACGGGGTCACCGAGGCCCGCGACGGCGACGGCGCCTTCTACCCGCTGGACGCCGACGTCGCCGAAGCCGTCGCCGCCGACCCCGGCCTCGCGCGGCCCCGGCGCCTGGTGGCGTTCGTGCGCGAGCGCACCCTGCGGCACTGCGGCGGCCGACTCGGCGACGACACCACGGTCTTCGCGGTGCGCCGGGCGGACCCGGAGGGCGGCGAGCCGGACCGGGCCGGGCGGCCGGCGCGGGCGGACCCGCCGGGTGGTGAGGGAGCGGAGCCGGGTGGTGAGGGGGGCGGAAACGGGCTGTCGGGGCGGTGAGAATCCCCTCTTCGCACCCGCAGCGGTTACCGTGCTGCCGTACGTGATCGACGGCGGGACCGGGGAGAGACCGATGCCAGGAACCGTGCTGCTGCTCGCCGCCTCGCCCGCGGGCAAGGGGCGCCTGGTGGACGCCGCCTCCGTGCTCCCGGTGCTCGCCGCGGTCCCGCCGGGCGTGCTCGCGGGCACCGGCACCGCCAACGTCGTGGAACTCGCCGACCCGCTGGACCCCCAGGCCGTGCTGACCCGGCTGCGGGCCGCCGCGGTCTCCCCCGGCCCGCTCACGCTCTTCGTCACCGGCCAGCTCCAACTGGACCGCCGCCAGCACCTGCCCCATCTGGCGCTGGCCCGCTCCACCCCGGCGACCGTCCGCTACAACGGCCTCCCCTGGCACTGGATGCGCGAGGAACTGCGCCTGCGCCCGCCCGGGTCGGCCTCCCTCGTCCTCGACCTGCACGCCGACGCCGAGTCCTGGCAGTGGCTGCGCTCCCACCCGCTCGACTGCGGGCGCACCGTCGCCGTGCACGGCAGGATCGCGCCGCCCCCGAGCCGCCGGGCGGTGGCCGGGCCCGCGTACATGAAGGCGGTCGCCACCCTGCTGCGCAGCGGTCACCGGCCGCCCCTGGACCAGCTGCACCAGCGGGCGCTGTCCCGGATCGCCCCGGAGGGCGGGGCGGGCGTCGACATCGTGCTCAGCGCGCACAGCCCGGTCCCGGCCGATCCGCACGCCGACATCGCCGCCGCCGCCCAGGCGGGCCGGCACACCGACGCCGAGGCGCTGGCCGCCCGGCACGAGAACACCGCCGTGCACACCCACGGGCCCGCCTCCGAGGAGGCCCTGCACTGGGCCGAGGTCCGCGCGGACCTCGCGATGCTCGCGGGCGACCCGGTGCGCAGCTGCCGCAGCTGGCTGACGGTCGCCTCCTCCCGGCTCTCGGCCGGCCAGGCCCCCGACGCGCCCGCCGTGGAGGCCGCCGTCGACCGCGCCCACCACCAGTGGGGCCGCATCCACGACCCGGCCCCCGTCCGTGAACTGGGGGCCGTCCTGGTGGAGTTGCGCAGCCGGGTGCCGGGCCGCCGCGAGGGCGCCCTCGACGACGTCCGCCGCCGGCTGCGCCGGCCCGCCGTGCCCGGCCAGGACCGCGCGGGGGACGCCCGTGTGCACACCGTGTGCCCCGCCGGTCCCGATCCCGTGAGGTCTACCGCGTCGGCGCCGCCGGGGTGACATGCTGTGCCCGCTGCTGCGGCGGCAGCGCGTGGGCCGCTCTCGCCGGGCCCGCGTTCGCCGCGAGGAGCAGGGTCGCCACGGCGACCACCGCGGCGGCCAGGCCACGGGCGTAGCGCTCGGTGGTGCTGGTGCGTTGCTGCACGGCGACCTCGCAACAGCCGGGTGTTAACCACGTTTAATACGCGGTTTAACCTAGGGGCTGTCGGACACCAACGGCAAGGGGCACAGGGGGAGTTGAGCGTGTCGGACCGAGATGATCCGAAAACGATCGGGCGCCGGGTGCAGCAACTGCGCGCCGACCGGGGGCTGACGCAGCGGCAGTTGGCGGAGCCCGCGTACACCCCCGCGTACATCTCCACCCTGGAGGCGGGCCGGGCCCGCGCCTCCGACGAGGCGCTGCGGCACATCGCCGAACGGCTGGGGGTGGCCTTCGAGGAGATCGTCACCGGACGCCCCGCGCACCTCGTCACCGACCTGCGGCTGCGGCTGACCGAGGCCCGGCGCGCGCTGGCCACCGGCGACGCCGAGGCCGCCGCCGAGCAGTACACCGCGCTCCTCGCCGAGGCCGAGGCCCACGGGTTCGCCGAGTCGCGGGCCGAGGCCCTGCTCGGACTCGGCGAGTGCGGCCTGGAATCCGGCGAACTCGGGCCCGCCCGAAGCCACTTCGAGCACGCCGAACAGGTGCTCGCCGCGGCCGGCGCCCCGCTGCCCGCCCGGGTCCCCGCCCTGCGCGGACGCGCCGTCTCCCACTACCTCGCCGGTGAACTGCGCTACGCCGTCTACCTGCTGGAGTCCACCCTCGACGAGCTCAACCGGGGCGGGCTGCACGACCCCGACGCCCTGCTGCTGCTCTACGCCAGCGTCATCGGCCCCTACATGGACATGGGCGCCCACGCCCGCGCCGCCCAGGCCGCCGAGTACGCCCTCGCCCTCGCGCCGCAGGCCGGCGACCCGGCCCTGGTCGCCCGGATGCACCGCTCCGTGGCCCGCACCCTGCTCGCCGAGGGCAAGGTCGCCGAGGCCGACGCCTCCCTCGGCAAGGCGGCCGAGCTCTACCGGCAGCTCCAGATCCGCACCGAACTCGCCAACTGCCACTGGATGCGCGGCTACGTCTACGCCCAGAACGGCGACCTGGAGCGGGCCGAGGCGCAGCTGCGCGAGGCGCGGGCCATGCTCACGGCCAAGCGCGCCGCCCTCTACACCAGCCAGGTCGCCGTCGAACTCGCCGACGTGCTGCACCGGCGCGGCAAGTCCGAGGAGGCCGCCGCCCTCCTGCGCGAGGTGCTCAGCGACCTCAGCCCCGAACGCGGCGCCCTGCACGCCGCGGCCGCGCACCGGCTCCTCGGCATCATCGCCGAGGACGCCCGCGACACCGAGACCGCCGAGGAGCACTACGTCCGCGCGCTCAGCCTGCTGGAGCGGGCGGGCGCCGCCGGCGACCTCGCCGACCTGTGCCGGCTGCTGGGCGATCTGCTGCGCCGCTCGGGGCGGGTCGAGGCGGCGCTCGACGCGTACCGCACGGGACTGGGGCACCGTACGGCGCCCGGCACCACCACCCTCGGCCCGGCGCCCGCGCAGCCGCCCCTGTGAAGCGGACCCCCGCCGGCCCGCTCACCGGGGTGTTTCGCCAGGCGGGCCCCGGGTAGTCGGCCGGGGTCCGGGGCGGCCGGCGCAGGCCGGGACCGCCCGGACGCAGCGGCCACGTCGACGGCGAGGAGGCTGCCGTGCGGCCCGGTGACGATCCACGCGGTGAGCGGGGGCGTGAGCCGCCCGGTGCCGCCGACGCGATCGCCGAGGGGGTGCGCGGCGCCCGGGTGGGCGAGATCCCCGGCCGGCTGTGCGGCGTCGCCGTCGACCTGCTCCCCGTGACCTGCGCGAGCGTGTCCCTGCACAGCGCGGGCGTGCCGGTCCAGCTCGGGGCGAGCAGCGCGCAGGCCGCGTACGTGACCGAGGTCCAGGCGACCCTGGGCGACGCCCCCTGCCACTACGTCGCCCGGACCGGCACCGCCGTGCTCGCCCGCGACCTGACGGCGGGCCGGGACGTGCTGCGCTGGCCGGTCTTCGCCCAGCAGGCCACGGCCGCCGGAGTGCGGGCGGTGTACTCGCTGCCGCTCGGCGACGGCGCGGTGTGCGTGGGCACGCTCGACCTCTACCGCGACCGCCCCGGTACGCTCACGGACCCCGAACTGCGCACCGCCCGGCTGGTCGCCGGGCTGATCACCGCGGCGCTGACGGCCCTGCCGCGCGCGCGGGAGGACGACGAGGACGGCCGCGAGTGGTGGCTCGGCGGCCTGGGCGCCGGGCACGACAGCGTCCACCAGGCCACCGGCATGATCATGGCGCAGCTCGGGCTCGGCACGGACGAGGCGCTGGCCCGGCTGAGGGCGCACGCGTTCGCGCACGGCCGCACCGCGCTCGACCTGGCCCGGGACGTCGTGGCACGCCGGACGCGGTTCGAGCGCTGACAGCGGGCGGAGGGCGCGCTCCACGCGCACCGCACTAGGATCATCCGCCATGGAGACAACAGGGCTGGTTCTTCTGGTGGTCGGCGTCGCCGCCGCGGTGCTGGCGCGGCTCGCCCTCGTGGACCGGCGCGCCGCCCGCGTCGAGCGCAAGCTCGACCTGGTCCTGGACCACCTGGGGCTGCGCGACGGCGACCCGCGGCTGCCGGAGGTGCGCGCGCTGCTGCACGACGGCAGGAAGGTCGAGGCGGTCCGCCTCTACCGGGAGATCACCGGGGCGGGCCTGAAGGAGGCCAAGGACGCCGTCGACGCGATGGAGTAGGCACGCGGGTCCCGGGGCCGCTCAGACCGCCGCCCGGCCCCGCTTCCTGATCTCCTCCAGCCGCCGGGCGCCCGTCTCCACGGCCGTCCAGGTGGCGTCGGAGGGCACCGCGCCGAGGCTGCCGTTGGTGACGGTGATCGCGTCGTCGCCGACCCGGACCGCGGCCACGTCGAGGGTGAGCACGGGCGCGTCCTGGTACTCCGAGACGGCGCTCAGCACGATCCGCAGCCCCTGCCGCGCGTCCCCCGCCTCCGGCAGCTGGGCCGCCTCGACCCGTACGGCCATGGGCCCGCCGCGCGCGGTGGCCGTGAACTGCCCGCAGGAGCCGGGCAGACCGCCGAGCCAGGCGAGCGTGCGGTCGACGGCCGCCGGCCGGTGGGCGACGACCTGGAAGCGCAGCTGGGCCCCGTCCACGGCGTCGTCCAGACCGACCGAGGCGCGGGTGGTGGCGTCCGGGCCGAAGAAGTCCTCCGTGTAGAGGGCGTCGAGCAGCCTGCGGCACGCGCCCGACCCGGTGCCCGCCTTCAGCATGGAGTCCCGCCAGGTGGCGAACCCGCCGGTGGGCGCCCACGCCTCACCGAGGTCGGACTCGCCGATCAGCGCGGCCCGCGCCTGCGCCTCGGTGAGCGTCGGTGCGGCGGCGGGGGTCTGCGGCGCCCGTGCGGCCGGGGGACGGGCGGCACCGGCGGTCCCGCCCGGACCGGCGGCGGAGCACGCGGCCGCGGACAGCAGGGCGACCGCGCAGAGCGCCGGGACGAGGACGGTGCGGGCCGGGGTACGGGGCATCGCGGAGCCTTCCGGGCAGACGTCAGGGGGCGTGATCACGAGCGGTGCGTGTACCCAAGGCACCACCCCGGCCCCCCGCCCACCAGCGCGCCGGTCCGTCCGGGTGACACCCGGCCCCGCCGCGCCGGACCGGGAAGCCCCACGGGCCCGCCGCCCGAGAACAGCGGGACGCACGCGCCGGGCACGTGTCCGCGCGCGGGGGAGCCGTCGTACGCCGGCAGCGGGGGCGGCCGGGGGCCGGAGGGGGGTGAGGGGCCTGCCCGCGGGGCGTTCCGCCTCGCTCGGGGGCCGGGGGAGACGCCGTATGACGCCGCGCACGGCAACCCGCGCGGGGACGTCATACGGCGACGCACTCCACCTGTACGACACCGTAAGGTCGCCTTCGCAAGGCCCGCCACCGCAAGCGCGAGAGGAACCCCGCCGTGACGGACTCCGAAGGCCGCCGCATCCCGGTGATCATCGACTGCGACACCGGTGTGGACGACGCCCTCGCCCTGCTCTTCGCCGTACGCCATCCGGGGCTCGACCTGCGCGCGGTCACCTGTGTGGCGGGCAACACGGACGTCGACGGCGTCGTGCGCAACACCCTCACCGTGCTGGAGCGGGCCGGAGCCCCCGAGATCCCCGTCGCCCGGGGCGCCGCACGCCCGCTGATCGAGCCCGCCCGCTCGGCACGGCACGTGCACGGCACGGACGGCATGGGCGACCTCGGCCTGCCCGCCCCGACCCGCGCCCCCGCCGAGGCGGACGCGGTGACGCTGCTGCGCCGCGAGATCCTGGCGTCCCCGTCACCGGTCACCCTGATCCCCACCGCGCCGCTCACCAACATCGCGCTGCTGCTGCGCACCCATCCGGAGGTCACCCGCAACATCGAGCGGATCGTCTTCATGGGCGGCGCGGTGGCCTGCGGAAACGCCACGCCCGTGGCGGAGTTCAACGTGTGGCACGACCCGGAGGCGGCGGCGGTCCTGCTGACCGCGGGCGTCCCGATCACCATGTACGGGCTGGACGTCTTCCAGCGGGTCGTGGTCCCCGGCGCGCGGGTGCGCCGGCTGCGGGAGAGTCCGGACCCCGGCGCGCGGCTCGCGGGCGACCTGCTCTCCCACCGCCCCGCGTCCCCCGGCGCGGGCGCCGACCCCGACGCCGGAGGCATCGGGGACGCGGGCGCGGTCTGCTCGGTGGTGGACCCGGCGGGGCTGACCACCCGCCCGCTGCCCGTCGAGGTGTCCCTGGCCCCCGGCCCGACCCGCGGTCAGACGGTCGTCGACCGCCGCCCCCGGCCCGGCGAGGCCGAGATCCACACGGGAGTACGCGAGCGGGCCCTGGTGGACGTCGCCCTCGACGTCGACGTGGACCGCTTCGTGGCGCTGTACCTGGACACCGTGGCAGGGCCGCGGGGGCCCGGGGCACCGGCCCCGGACCCCCGCTGAGGACGCGTCAGGACCCCGACGCCCTACGGCGCCTGGAGGCCATGAGGGCCGCCGCGCCGACCGCCACCAGCACGGCCGCGCCGATCGCGAGCGGCCCGGTGGCGCTGCTGCCGCCGGTCTCGGCGAGGTTGTCGCCGCCGCCGTTGGGCCGGGGCGCCGATGCCGGGGCCGACGTGGACGTCTCCGGCTCCGGCTCCGGGCTCCCCCCGGCCGGCGGGGTCTCCCGCGCCGGCTCCGAGGGCTCGGCCGGCTGCGCGGGCACGGTGGGCTTCGACGGCTCGGCGGGCTGGGACGGCTCGGCGGGCTGCGTGGCCGGGGGCTCCCCGCCGGCCGGGGGCGTGCTCGTGCAGTTCTTCGAGCCGCCGTTCCAGGCCGCGATCAGCTTGTCCTTGATGACCGGGCGGTCCGGGCCCTTGGGCAGGTCACCGTGTGCGAAACCGTCGTTCGCGTCGGTGCGGCCGTCGAACTTCACGGCACCGCGGTAGAGGTCGATCTGCGCGAAGCAGCCGGCGTCCGGGACGGAGATGTCCAGGGTGTCGGTCGTGCCCGGCTGCACCGTCACCGTGTCGAAGTCGACGAAGACCTGCTCGCCCGAGGTGGCGAAGGTCGGCCCGTTCGCCAGGTAGGAGGCGATCGAGGCGGTGCAGGCGGCGGCGTCGGCGGCGCGCACGGAGAGGCGGACCTTGCCGCCCGCGGTGACCTTCAGGTTCTGGTCGTCGACCTTGACGGAGTCGGAGAAGTCCTTGCCGTCGAGCGAGAACTGGCAGCGCCCGGCCGAGGTCTCCGTACCGGCGCCGGTGCCCGGCTGGTAGGTGCCGCCGGACTTCCAGCCGTCGCCGCCGGGCGTGCTCTGGGCCCAGGCGCCGGGGGCGGCGGCCACGGCACCCGCGCACAGGGCGAGTGAGGCGGCGCCCGTCCCCAGCAGGCGTCGCGCGCTGACACGTCTCGCTATGGACATGCGTATCCCATCGTGGGGTGAGTGGTCGAGGAGAGGACGCCCGGCCCGTCGGTCGCACGGGCCACGGCGTCAGCACATCGTGGGGTGACCGGACAACACTGTCAACTCACGGGAACACAAGGTGAGTTGGCGGGACAATCACCATTCCGTCACATCAGGAACGATCTGGTCCGCTCCTCGGGGTGTTCGCTTTTCGGGTCAAGTGGACAGAGTTGTCTGTGTCGCCCCGCACACCCTCGTGCCGCCCCGCACCCCCGAGGAGACCGCGTGACCGTCCGCACCACCACGCCCGACCTCTCGTCCGGCAGCCCCGACTGGTGGCGCCAGGCCGTCGTCTACCAGGTCTATCCGCGCAGCTTCGCCGACGCGGACGGAGACGGCCTCGGCGACCTCAAGGGCGCCGCCCGGCGGCTGGACCACCTCGCGTCCCTCGGCGTGGACGCCCTGTGGCTCAGCCCCTTCTACCCCTCCGAACTGGCCGACGGCGGCTACGACGTCGCCGACCACCGCGACGTCGACCCCCGCCTCGGCACCCTCGGCGACTTCGACGCCCTGGTCGCCGAGGCCCACCGCCTCGGCCTGAAGGTGATCGTCGACCTGGTCCCCAACCACACCTCCCACCGGCACCCCTGGTTCGAGGAGGCCCTGCGCTCCGCCCCCGGCTCCGCCGCCCGCGACCGCTACGTCTTCCGCGACGGCCGCGGCGAGCACGGCGAACTCCCGCCCACCGACTGGCAGTCCGTCTTCGGCGGCAGCGCCTGGCGCCGGGTCCCCGACGGGCAGTGGTACCTGCATCTGTTCACCCCGCAGCAGCCGGACCTGAACTGGGGCAGCGAGGAGGTCCGCGCCGACTTCCGGACCACCCTGCGGTTCTGGTCCGACCGGGGCGTGGACGGCTTCCGCGTCGACGTGGCCCACGCGCTCGCCAAGGACCTCGCCGAGCCGCTGCGCGATCTCGGCGCGCCCGAGCTGAGCGACGCGGACGCCCTGCCCGGCCTGCCGCCCGGCACCCACCCCTTCTGGGACCGCGACGAGGTCCACGAGATCTACCGCGACTGGCGCAGGATCTTCGACTCCTACCGCCCGCCCCGGACGGCCGTCGCCGAGGCATGGGTCGACCCGAGCGAGCGCCGCGCCCGCTACGCGCGGCCGGACGAACTCGGCCAGGCGTTCAACTTCGAGTACCTCCAGGCGGGCTGGGACGCCGAACGGCTGCGCCGGATCATCACCGACTCCCTGGCCACGGCCCGCTCCGCCGGGGCCTCCGCCACCTGGGTGCTCTCCAACCACGACGTCGTGCGCCACGCCTCCCGGCTGATGCTGCCGCCCGGCACCGACGACGGCGCCTGGCTGCTGTCCGGCGGCCGCGCGCCGGCCGTCGACGCGGCCGCGGGCCTGCGCCGCGCCCGCGCCGCGACCCTGCTGATGCTGGCGCTGCCCGGTGCCTCGTACCTCTACCAGGGCGAGGAACTCGGTCTGCCCGAGGTCGCCGACCTGCCCTTCGAGGTGCTCCAGGACCCGGTGTGGGAGCAGACCGGCCGGGTGCGCAAGGGCCGCGACGGCTGCCGGGTGCCGCTGCCGTGGACGGCCGCGGGACCCTCGTACGGCTTCGGGCCGGGCGGCGCCTGGCTGCCGCAGCCCACCGGCTTCGGCGCCCGCTCCGTCGAGGTGCAGGACGGGGCGGCGGGCTCGACCCTGGAGCTCTACCGCACCGCGCTGCGGCTGCGCCGCAAGCTGATCGAGGGCGAGGAACTGCACTGGGCGCCGGACGCGCCGCCCGGCGTGCTGCACTTCGCCCGCTCGGACGGCTGGCGGTGCGTGGCCAACCTCTCCGCCGGGCCGGTCGCCCTGCCGCCGGGCGAGGTGCTGCTCAGCAGCGCCCCGCCGGAGGACGGCCGGCTCGGCCCGGACACCACGGCCTGGCTGGCGTAGGCCGCTCGCGCCCGGACGGGTGGTAGCCGCCGCCGTACGGCCGTACCGCGCGTGTCCCCGGGGGCCGGGGCGTCGAGAATCGCAGGCGAGGGTGGGGCCGCCGACGTGTGAGGAGCTCCGCCGACGATGAGCAGGTCCTGGAAGACGACGATTCTCGCGGCGCTCGCGGTGGCGGGCGCGACGATCACCCCGGCCGCCGCGTACGACGCCGGCGGCCCCCGCGACCCGGCCGGCACCGGCCTGTGGGCCGCCGCCACCGTCGAGCCCGGCCGGGAGGGCATCGTCGAGGTCACCGCCGACGCGGGCCGGACCCTGGGCGCGGGCTCGACGCTCACCCTGACGGCCCCGGCGGGGGCGCGGGTGACGGGCGCCCCGGCGGCCGGGTCCGGCTACCGGGGGAGCGTGGCGCGGGGCGGGGGCAGCGCGGCCTACACCTTCGACGGGCTCGACGGGCTCGACGGGCTCGACGGGTCCGATGTCTCCGACGGGGCGCGGCCGGCCGCGTGGAGCGGGCGGACGTTCCCCTTCGTCGTCTCGCTCCCGCCGGACGCCGAGCCCGGCACCCGGCTGCCCGACTGCACCCTGGCCCTCCGGGACGCGCGGGGCACCGTACGGCAGCGCGGCACCTGCGCGGTGACCGTCGGACTGCCCGCGCCGGTCCTGGCCCGGCCCGCCTCCGGGGTGCCGCTCGCCGCCGCCCCGCAGACCTCGGGCACCGCCTACCCGGGCGCCCAGGTCACCGTGCGCGACGCGCTGGAGCAGGAGGTCTGCGCGACCACCGCCGCGCCCAGCGGCACCTGGTCCTGCGTCCCCTCCCTCGCGCTGCCCGTCGGCGCGGGCCGGCTCCAGGCGACGGCCACGCTGAACGGGGTGAGCGCCGCCAGCGAGCAGATCGACATCACCGTGGCGGCGCGCGCTCAGTAGCGCACGGCGCGCGCCACGTCCGTACGGACGTCGCCGCTCAGCTTGCGCGTGCTGCGGGCGGTGCCCTTCTTCGTGGCGCCGCCCGCCACGTCCGACACGGTCACCACCGCCGCGTCGAGCAGGTTGCCGCCCGCGTCCCGGAAGTCGACCTGCACGGCGAAGGACTTGGCGGCGCCGGTCGTGTTCTCCGCCGTGACCTCCACCGTCGTCCGGCCGTCGGAGCCGGTGGCCGGGGTGCCGAGGCGGACCGAGCCCTTGGCGTCGACGCCGCCCTTGATCTCGTCCAGCCGCCGGCCCGCGTCCGCCGTCGCCGAGGCGTAGGCGGAGGCCGCCTTGCTGGTGACGGAGGAGGGCGTCTGGTAGTCGGAGCAGGCGGTCGGGCCGGCGGCCAGGGCGGCGCCCGTCACGAGGGCGGCGGCCGTCCGGCGGGTGCGGGGAGCGGGCATCGTGGCTCCAAGGGGGGTGGGGCGGGGGTTCCTCCAGTGAAGGGCCGGACCGCCCCGGCCGCACCCCGGACGTCACCCGAACGGCCCGTCCCCCGTGGTGGGCGCCGCGCGCCGCCCCGATCGTCGTAGCGACCGCAGAACCCGATCGCGCGGCGCGCGAGAAGTGGGGTACGGCAGCCATGACCCAGCACCAGCCACACGCGCAGTCGGAGGCGACCGACGCCGCCCACAGCCCGCAGGGCGCCGCGGACCCGGGGGCGTCGCGGTCCTCCTCGCCCTGGCCCTCGACCGCCGCCCGTCCGCCCGCCGACACCGGGTGGCTCTCCGGCGGGCTCGTCTTCGCCGGTGTGCTGCTCCTGGTGAACGGCCTGCTGGCGCTCCTCCAGGGCATCTCGGCCATCGCCGCCGACGACGTCTACGCGCGGGTCGGCGACTACGTCTTCAAGGCCAACCTGACGGCGTGGGGCTGGATTCTGCTGGTCATCGGCGTCGTGGCGATGTGCGTCGGCTACGGCATCCTCAAGGGGGCCTGGTGGGCGCGGATCACCGGCATCTTCCTGGCGTCGCTGAGCATGGTCGCCCACTTCCTGTTCCTGCCGTACGCGCCCGTCTGGTCGGTGGTCATGGTCGGGATCGACTTCTTCGTGATCCTCGCGCTCGCCGTGGCCGACGACACCTCCGGCGCGGCACGGCGCGAGGAGACGCCGGCGGCCCGCTGACCGGGCCGCCGGCGGCCTCCCGCCACGCGCTCAGGCGTGTCCGATGCCGCCCCCGCCGAAGGAGCCGCTCTTGCCGGGCAGCCAGCGTTTGCGGTGCTGGTCCTCGCTGCGCCGGCTGCTCGCGTGGTGCAGTTCGTGCGGCAGCAGGCGTTCCCCGCCCTGGGTGTGCGGCACCTCGTCGGGCTCGCGCACCTCGCGGATCTCGTGCACCGCTCCGCCGTCGGGCAGATGGGTCTGCTCGTCCGCCGTGGGCCGGGGCAGCTCGCGGTCACGGACCCGCATGCCGAACTGCACGGCCCACACCAGCGCGCCGGCCACGATCATTCCCCCCACGAACGCGGCGATCACGTTGAGCACTCCACTCGACGTGGCCGCTATCACAAGCGTCGTCGTACTCATGCCCCAATTATCACCTAAACGGGCGATTAGGCTCCCCGGGTTCGGCGCTTACGCGGGTTCGGCACTCTGGCGGGTTCGGTGCTCTCGCGGACGGGGCCGCCGCCGCGGGCCGGACCGGGCGGCCGGGGTCCCCCTCGGCGTTCCTGCGCGCCCTCCTCCCAGGACTCCGCCCCGTCCGGATCGGTGAAGAGCGTCAGCTGAAGGGCGCCGGGCGCTGCCGGAGGCCCCGGCCGGCTTGTCCATGTCCTGGCCGTCCTGGCCGTCCTGGCCGTCCTGGCCGTACTGGCCGTCCTTGCCGTCCTTGCGCGGCACCCGCCCCACCGGCTTTGCCATCTCTTTACAACCCGTCCGCCGGCCGCGTCGTCTCTCCGCTCGACCCGTCACCCGGCCCGCACCCCGGGCCACCGACGAAAGAGAGCAACTCCTATGCGCCGTACCGTGCTCAGTGCCCTGGCACTCACCTGCACCGCCCTTCTCGCGGGCGCCGCGCCCGCCCTCGCAGACAGCCGCCCCTCCGCGGTCCCCAGCGACGTGCGCAGCGCCAAGCCGTCCGCCGTGCCCGCCGACAGCCGCCCCTCCCCGGTCCCCAGCGACGCGCGCAGCGCCGAGCCGTCCACCGTGCCCGCCGAGAGCGCCCCGTCGGCAGCGCCGACCCGGGCGCCGGAGCGCGGACAGGTCTCCGTGCGCCCCGCCGGCGCGCCCGACACCGGTGTGGCGGACACCGGTTCGGACTCCGCGTCCGGCGGCCTCGTCGGCGGCGGAGCGGCCGCGGTGCTGCTCGCCGGCGGTGCGGTCACCCTCGTCCGGCGCCGGCGGGCCCACGGCGCATGACACCGCTGTCCAGGCGCGCGTTCGGCACGGCGGCGCTCGGCTCGCTGCTCGTGGGATGCTCCGGCGGCGCGGCCGAGCCCGCCGCGGACACCCGCGCCCGCCGGACCCGGGGGACCGGGGGGAGCGGCGACGGCCCCTCCTCCGGCACCTCCGCCAACTCGGTGCGCGCGCTCGGGCGTTCGGCCCCCGTCCGGCTGCTGATACCGGCGATCGCCGTCGACACCCCGCTGATCCGGCTGGGGCTGGCGAAGGACGGCACCGTCGAGGTGCCGCCGATCACGGCCGACGACCGGGCGGGTTGGTACCTGCACTCGCCGACGCCGGGCGAGGTCGGCCCCTCCGTCGTCCTCGGCCACGTCACCGTGGGCAACTACGGCGACGGCGTCTTCCGCCGCCTCGCGGAGCTGCGCCGGGGCGACCGGATCGTGGCGCGCCGCAAGGACGGCAGCACCGCGGAGTTCGCCGTGGACCGCGTCCGCACCGTCGCCAAGGCCGAGTTCCCCGCGGAGCAGGTCTACGGCGACGTCGACCGTCCCGAGCTGCGGCTGATCACCTGCGGGGGGCCGCGCGACGGACAGGAGTACCGCGACAACGTGATCGTCTTCGCCGCGCTGCGGTCCACCTCGCCCTGAACCGCACCGCACCGCCGCACGGCCCCGGTGCCGGGACCGCGGAACGTACGCCGCGGTCCCGGCATCCTCCCGGGTACCGTGCGGTTCCCCACGACCATGGAGAGAGTTGAAACGGTCCCGAGACGAGGCGGCGTCCGAGCTGTTCGCCGCCCTCTACCCGCGCCTGGCCGGCTGGTGCCGCCGCCTCGTCGACGACGACGGGACGGCGCACGAGATCGCGTCCGAGGCGTTCACCCGGCTGTGGGCCCGCTGGAGCCGGGTGGAGGAACCGCGCGGCTTCCTCTACGTCACCGCCGCCAACCTGGTGCGCGACCACTGGCGCAGGACGGAGCGCGAACGCCGGGCGATGCGCCGCGTCACGCACGAGGCGGCCGTCGGGGCGCATCCCGAACAGGCGGACCCGTCCGTCCGGATGCTGGTGCAGTCGCTGCCCGAGCGGCTGCGCGTCCCGATCCTCCTCCACTACTACGCCGACATGCCGATCCGGGAGGTGTCCGCGCTGACCGGACGCAAGGAAGGAACCGTCAAGGCGGACCTGCACGCGGCCCGCGAACTGCTCCGCGTCCACCTGAGGAGAAGCCTTGACCACACACCGTGACGACGACCTGAACGGCCCGGAGTTCGGCCCCGACGACCCGCTGGCCGTCGTCCTGCGCCCCGCCCCGGAGCACCTCGCCGCGCCGCCCGGCCGCTACGAGGCGGTCCGCCGCAGAGCCGCCAGGCGCCGCCTGGCCCGTACGGCGGCGGGGGCCGGCGTCACCTGTGCCGTGGCGCTGCTGGTCGCCCTGCCCCTGGTCACGCGCTCCCCGGACGGCGCCACGACCCCGGCGCCCCCGCTGGCCCCGCCGCCCGCGAGCGGACCCGTCACCTCGCCCGACCCGGCACCGCCGGAGCGGCGCTCGGCCCCGCCCCGCCCGACCGAGGCGTCCGAGCCGCCCGTCCCCACCCCGTCCCGGCCCACCGTCAACCCCCGCCAGGACACCGTGCGCCCGGCCCGCCCGTCCACCTCGGCCGACCCGTCCACCCCGCCGGAGCGGTCCGCCCCGACGGCCCGGCCGACCGACGGCGAGCGGGTCCGCGGCCCGGTCGCGCCCCGGTCGTAGCGCGCGCCCGGCGGCACCGGGGGCGGCCGGGGCCGGTGGGGGGAGGCTCCCGTCGTTCCCGCGGCTGACCTCCGCCCCGGCCGTACTGCGTTCTCAGTACGCCGGATTGTCGGCAGCCGCACGACGACAGCGCACCCGCGCCCCCGGCAGTCTGGGCACACGTTCGCGTCCCAGATGTGGAGACCCCCTGCCGTGGCTGAATTCCTGTACCGAGTGGGCCGTGCGGCCTTCCGGCGACGCTGGTCCGTCGTCCTGGCCTGGGCGGCCGTGCTGGCCGCCGTCGGCCTGGGCGCGCTGTCGGCGCCGGGCCCCGCCGACGAGGAGTTCTCCATGCCCGGCGTCGAGGCGCAGAAGGCGTTCGACCTGCTGGACGAGCGCTTCCCCGGGGCAAGCGCCGACGGCGCGACCGCGCGGGTCGTCTTCGTCGCGCCGGACGGCGGCAAGGTGACCGCGGCCGGCAGCAGGAAGGCCGTCGACACCGCCGTCGCCGCGCTGGGCGACGGCTCGCAGGTCGCCTCCGTCGTCGACCCGTTCCGGGCCGGCGCGGTCAGCCGGGACGGCACCACCGCGTACGCGACCGTCACCTACGAGGTGAAGCCCGACGCGCTCGGCGACGGCGCCCGGACCCAGCTCGCCAAGGCGCTCGACGACGCCCGGGAGGCCGGGCTGCGCGTCGACGCGGGCGGCACCGCCCTCGCCGCGGAGGGCGGGCCGGGCGGCGCGGCCGAGGCGATCGGCGTGGCGATCGCCGCCGTCGTCCTCCTCGTCACCTTCGGCTCGCTCGCCGCCGCCGGGCTGCCGCTGCTGACCGCCGCCGTCGGTGTCGGTGTCAGCATGGCCACGATCCTCACCCTGGCCTCGGCCCTCGGGCTCTCCACCACCACCGGCACCCTCGCGATGATGCTGGGCCTCGCGGTCGGCATCGACTACGCCCTGTTCGTCGTCTCCCGCTACCGCGAGGAGCGCGCGGCGGGCCGCACCCCGCAGGAGGCGACCGGGCTCGCCGTCGGCACCGCCGGCTCCGCGGTCGTCTTCGCCGGGCTCACCGTGGTGATCGCGCTCGCCGGGCTCTCGGTCGTCGGCATCCCGATGCTCACCAAGATGGGGCTGGCCGCGGCGGGCGCGGTCGTCGTCGCCGTGCTCGTCGCGCTCACCCTGGTGCCCGCCTTCCTCGGCCTGTGGCCGAACGCCGTCCTGTCGGGGAAGTCCCGCGGGAGCGGCCCCGCGGACGGGGGCGCGCGCGACAACGCCGGTGCCCGCTGGGCCCGTTTCGTGCTGCGCCGCCCCGTGCCGGTGCTGCTGCTCGGCGTCCTCGGCCTCGGCGCGCTCGCCGTGCCGGTGGCCGACCTCCAGCTCGGGATGCCCGGCGACGAGGCCAAGTCCACCGCCACCACCGAGCGGCGGGCCTACGACGCGCTCGCCGACGCCTTCGGGCCGGGCTCCAACGGGCCGCTGACCGTCGTCGTGGACGCCCGCGGCGACAGCGACCCCCGGGGCGCCGTCGCCGCGACGGCGAAGCGGATCGGCGCCACCGAGGGGGTCGTGACCGTGACCCCGGCCCGTTTCAACGAGGCGGGGGACACCGCGGTGTTCTCCGTCGTGCCCGCCACCGCGCCCACCGACGAGCGCACCAAGGACCTGGTCACCGTCATCCGGGACGAGCGGCCGCGGCTGGAGGCGGCGACCGGGGCGACCTTCGAGGTCACCGGCACCACCGCGCTGAACATCGACATCGCCGGGAAGGTGCAGGCCGCGCTGGTCCCGTACCTGGTCGTGGTGGTCGGGCTCGCCGTCGTGCTGCTGCTCGTGGTCTTCCGCTCCCTGCTCGTGCCGCTCAAGGCGGCCCTCGGCTTCCTGCTCTCGGTGCTGGCCTCGCTCGGCGCGGTCGTCGTGGTCTTCCAGCAGGGGTACGGCGCCGAGCTGCTCGGGGTGGAGCAGACCGGGCCGATCATGAGCCTGATGCCGATCTTCCTGGTGGGCATCGTCTTCGGCCTCGCCATGGACTACGAGGTGTTCCTCGTCTCGCGGATGCGGGAGGCGTACGTCCACGGCGAGCCCTCCGAGCGGGCCGTCGTCAGCGGGTTCCGGCACAGCGCCCGGGTCGTCGGAGCCGCCGCGCTGATCATGATCGCGGTGTTCGCCGGGTTCGTCGGCGAGAGCGACTCCATGATCAAGATGATCGGGTTCGGGCTGGCCGCCGCGGTCCTCCTCGACGCGTTCGTCGTACGGATGGCGCTCGTGCCCGCGGTCCTCGCCCTGCTCGGGGAGCGGGCCTGGTGGCTGCCGCGCCGGCTGGACCGGATGCTGCCCCGCGTCGACGTCGAGGGCGAGGCCCTCACCCGGCGTGCGCAGGCGGCCGAGGACGACGGGGCGGCCGGGTCCGGCACGGCTGCCGAACCCGCCGAACCCGCCGCGCCCGCCGTCGCCGGCCGCTGACGCGGGCCCGCGACCGGGGCCTGACGCGGGCCCGCGACCGGGGCCGTCCGTGACGAAGAGCACGGGCGGCCCCGTCCGCCGTCCGCGGCCCGGACGGCCACGATGGAGCCCGGCCCACCGAGCGGAGAGCACCATGACGACCGGCCAGGAGCGGCGCTACACCGACCGCCTGGAGGAGTTCTCGGACCGCCACCGCGTGGTCGTCGACGTGGTGGTGGTCCTGGCGCTGATGGGCTGCGCCGCCCTCGGCGGCTCCCTCACGATGCCCGGGGCCCGGCCGCCGGACCAGGGCAGGGCCGCCACCGTCCTGATGGGCGTGTCCTGCCTCGCCCTGCTCCGGCACCGCACCCGGCCGCGCACCGCCCTGGTGGTGACCGCGCTGTGCACGGTGGCCGCGGTCGGGGCGGGCTATCTGCTGACCCCGCTGCTGCTGGCGCCGGTCATGGCGGCGCTGTACTGGCTGGCCGCCCACACCGACGACCACACCACCCGCCTCTTCGGCGTCCCGACCATCGCCGCCCTGACGCTCGCCGCCGTCTTCGCCGACACCATGCACTCCCTGTCGCTGCCGCTGCGGACCATCGGCCCGGTCTTCTGGCTGCTGCTGCCGCTGGCCGCCGGCCGGATGACCCAGCTGCGGCGGGCGTACGTGACGGCCGTGCAGGCACGCGCCGAGCACGCCGAGCGCACCCGGGAGGAGGAGGCGCGGCTGCGCGTCACCGAGGAGCGCATGCGCATCGCCCGCGAACTGCACGACGTCGTCGCCCACCATCTGGCGCTGGCCAACGCCCAGGCCGGCACCGCCGCCCACCTGGTCGGCAGCAGCCCGGAGCAGGCGCAGCGGATTCTCACCGACCTGACCGGGACCACCTCCTCCGCGCTGCGCGAACTGAAGGCCACCCTCGGACTGCTGCGGCGGAACGGCGAGACGGACTCCGCGCCCCTGGAACCCGCCCCCGGGCTCCACCGGCTGCCCGAACTGGTCGCGTCGTGCGCGTCCGCCGGGGTCGGCGTCACCGTCTCGCGGGAAGGGGAGCCGCGGCCGCTGTCACCCGGGGTGGACCTCACCGCGTTCCGGATCGTGCAGGAGGCGCTGACCAACGTCACCAAGCACGCCACCACCGAGACCGCCCACGTGCGGCTCGTCTACTCCGGCGCGCGGCTGCTGATCTCGGTCACCGACGACGGGCCCGCCGCCCCGGCCGCGTGCCGCCTCGCGCCGGGCGGCGGCTTCGGCGTCATGGGGATGCGGGAACGGGCCCACTCCGTCGGCGGCGCCCTGCGCGCGGGTCCCCGCCCCGGCGGCGGCTTCGAGGTCACCACCGAACTCCCCCTCCAGCCCCACGAATCGGCCCCCGAACCGACCCACTGAGCCGGAAACGGCCCCCCACCCGGGCCCGCTGACCGGCGGGCGGCACCGGCCGGGCGGGAGAGCGCGGTCGCGGCGGCGAGCCGACCGGGCGGGGCCGCCGCGGTCACGGCCCGGCGCGCGGCCGGCCGTGCGGGATCGTGGCACGGCCGCGCGGGATCACGGCACGGCCGCGCGGGGGCCGACCGTGCGTCGCGGCAAGGCCCTCACCCCGGCGGAGTACGGTGCGGCGTGATCCACCGGTGGGTCACCGCCTCGCCCGGAAGGACCGGAAGCTGAACGCCTCGCTCGCGGAGACACTGTCCGTGGCCATGCTCGTGCTCGTGCTGGTCAGTGCCGTCGTCCGCCCCTTCGGACTGCCCGAAGCCGTGTTCGCCGTGCCGGCCGCGGCGCTGGTGGTCGTCGCCGGGGCCATCCCCTGGGACCACGCCCTGGACGAGGCCGCCCGGCTCGGACCGGTGATCGGCTTTCTCGCCGCCGTCCTGGTCCTCGCCCAACTCTGCGACGACGAGGGGCTGTTCCAGTACTGCGGGGCGTGGATGGCGCGGACGGCGGCGGGCCGGCCGCGCCGGCTGCTCGCACAGGTGTTCCTGGCCGCGTCGGCCATCACGGCCGTCCTGAGCCTGGACGCCACCGTCGTCCTGCTCACCCCGGTCGTGTTCGCCACCGCGGCCCGGCTCGGCGCCCGCCCCACGCCCCACGTCTACGCCTGCACCCATCTGTCGAACACCGCCTCCCTGCTGCTGCCGGTGTCCAACCTGACCAACCTGCTGGCGTTCACGGCCAGCGGGCTCAGCTTCACCCGGTTCGCCGCGCTGATGGCCCTGCCGTGGCTCGCCGCGATCGCCGTCGAGTACGTCGTCTTCCGGCGCTTCTTCGCCATCGACCTGGACGCGGGGGCCCAGGCGCCGCCCGGCGCCGACGCCCCCGCGCTGCCGCTGTTCGCCCTGGTGACCGTGGGCTGCACCCTCGCCGGGTTCGTGCTGACCTCCGCCGTCGGCGTCGACCCCGCCTGGGCCGCGCTGGCCGGCGCGGCCGCCCTCGCCGTACGGGCCCTGCTGCGGGGCCGGACCAGTCCGAAGGCGCTGCTGAACTCCGCCTCGGTGCCGTTCCTCGCGTTCGTGCTGGCCCTCGGTGTCGTCGTACGGGCGGTCGTGGACAACGGACTGGACACCGCCCTCGGCCGGCTGATCCACGACGGCACCGGTCTCGCGGCCCTGTTCGGCATCGCCGCGCTGGCCGCCGTCCTGGCCAACGTGATCAACAACCTGCCCGCGGTCCTGGTCCTGCTGCCGCTGACCGTCGGGACCGGCCCCGGCGCCGTCCTCGCGGTGCTGCTCGGGGTGAACATCGGGCCCAACCTGACCTACGCCGGCTCGCTCGCCACCCTGCTGTGGCGGCGTATCGTGCAGGCGCACGACACCGAGGTGCGCCTCGGCGAGTTCACCCGGCTCGGCCTGTACGCCGTACCGGCGAGCCTGACCGCCGCCGTCCTGGCACTGTGGGTCTCACTGGCCGTGATCCAAGGAGGCTGACCCCATGGCCGTCGTCGTCTGGATCGTCGAGGGCACCTGGCCCGCCTGCGTGGACGCCGCGCGGGCGCACGCGCCGGAGAACGCCGAGATCGTCCTGCTGCACGTCACCGGGCACGAGCCCGCCGACGCCGCGCACGGCGCGTTCGCCGGTCTGATGGGCCGGGGCCGCCCGGAGCGCGACCCCGGCACCCGCGTCGAACACCTCGCAGCCGCCTCCGCCGAGAGCCTTCTCGGGGCCGCCGCCGAACGGCTGGGCCGCCCCTGCGCCCGCGCCGAACGCACCGGCCGTGTCGAGCGCGAGGTCGTCGCCGCCGCGGACGGCGCCGACCTGCTGATCCTCGCCCGTGACGGCGACCGCGCCCGGCTCGGCCCGCACAGCCTGGGTCCGGCCGGCCGCTTCGTCGTCGACCACGCGCCCTGCCCGCTCCTGCTGGTGTGGCCGGAGCCGGCGCCCGGCCTCACGACGATCCCGGCCCCGCCGCCCCACCCGCCGCACCACGACTGAGCGGCGGGGGCGGCCGGGCGGCAGCGTGCTAGAGGCCGAACTCCTGGGCGGGCAGGCCCAGTACGGAGCACGCCTCGCGCAGCACCTGCTCCTCGGCCGGCGCCACATAGCCGTCCGCGCCCGCCACGACGAAGCCGGTCTGGATCACGGCACGGGCCTCGGCCGGCTTCTTCGCGGCCTTGGCGATCTCCTGCAACGCCGCGTTCTTCCCCTGCTCGAAGTTGGCCGCGAGCTGGTCGGCGTGCTGGTTGAAGCGCTGGCGCAGCTGCTCCGGCGGGAAGTTCTGCAGCACCTCGTTGTTCAGGATGAGCGACTCCATCTGCTGCCGCTCGGAGGTGTCGACATGGCCGTCGGCCGCGGCGACCAGCGCGCACATGGCCATGCTGGCGTCACGGTAGGCGCCGCTCTTCAGCTCCGTCTTCAACGAGGTCAGCTGGGTCTTGAGCGCGCTCACGAGCTGCGCCTTCGACCCTCCCGACGACCCCGCGCCCGACGGCCGCGCCGCGCCTCCGGGTCCTCGCGCGGCCTGGGCCTGCTGCTGCAGACCCTTCGCCTGGTCCTTGATCCGATCCCACATCGCCATCCGTGCCACCTCGGCTTCAGCCCATGTCGTTCCGGTCGCGCACGCGCATCCCGCACGTCGTCGAGTCAACTCCCGCCGACTCCCCGAAGTTCCATGTGGCCCACCTCACAGGTGAGAGCCGGTCAGTTCCGGCGCCCCCGCCGGTCTCCCCTCCGACACGACACGACACGACACGACACAGCACGCCACAGCACGCCACCGCAGGGTCCGCCGCACCAGGACCCGCGGCACACGGCAGCCCCGTGACCGCCCGCCTCCGACGAAACGGACACCACCGCCATGAGCGCACCCGTGAAGGGCCCCGCCTCCTACTTCCCCTCGATCGAGAAGAAGTACGGACGTCCGATCGCGCACTGGAAGGACCTCATCCGCGCTTCGCCGCTGACCCGGCACATGGAACTCGTCGCCTGGCTCAAGACCGAGCACGGCCTCGGCCACGGGCACGCCAACGCCCTGGTCGCGCACACCCTCGCCGAACGGACCGACTGAGCCGGCCGGGCCCGCCGAACCGGCCGGGCCGGGCGGGCCGAACGGAACGGCCGACCCGAGGGGACCGGCCGGGCCCGCCGCACCGGGCGGGCCCGCCCCCGCCTTCACGCCCCCGGCGTGCGGAAACCCACCGGCCGGCGGGCCGCCTCGTCGAGCTCCTCGACGCCCAGCAGCGGCGTGGCCCGAGTGCGCAGCCCGCCGCTCGCCTCATGTCCGGGCGGCTCTTGCTGACAGTGGGACAGGCAGGCAGCGGCCAAGTCCGTCTTATGGCCGACCTGTTGTCAGTGGCCTGCGGCATGATGCGGGGCACGTGACGGCCCGTCCGACCGAGGGGTTACAAGGCCGTCGGCTGCAAAGGGAGGGGTGGTGTGCGCAGGCCAGTCACAGGCGAGGTGCACGTTCACTACAGCCAGATCTACGTCGAGAGCGATCCGGACGGTGCGATCCCGGATCTTTCCGAGGCGTTCGCGGGCCAGCGCGGGGGGCTGTGCGGGGCCGCCGTCCAGGGCGTGCTCTGGCTGATCACCGGGCTGCACACCGGCAACGTCGGTTTCGTCGTAGAGGTCCACGACGAAGATCCTCCGCTGGACCCGATCTGGGAGGACGTGGTGGAGGTGTCCTTCCGCCCGGTGTCTGAACGCTCCCATTTGGTGCAGTGGGCGGGCGAAGCCGCGTGGGACCTGAATCTCGACCAGACCGACTACCGCGTGCGGTACTGCGCCCAGGGGATGGACGAGGGACGGAAGCTCGACACCAGAGCCGTCGGGAAGCCACAGGCGGACAGTTACCTCCTGCAGTTCTGGCCCGCGCCGCCTCGTGCGGACCGCGTGGTCCGCCAGACCTCACAGAACGCCGCCTACTGGCACCGCTACGCGCGCGAGCTTCCGCCACCACCCACCGTCGAGCAGCGCGCCGAGACCGAACGCCTGGCCCGCCAGGCGGCGGAACGGGCCGCCGAGGAGCGGAGACTGCACCGCGAGCAGTGGGAGTGGGGCGGGCGACTGCCGAGCGAGGGGCTGCGCGGTGTCGGCGGTGATGTCCGCGGGCTGCTGCGCTTCGACAGCGACCTGGTGCACGCCCTCGACGCCGCGGGTCCGGAGGTCCAGCGTACGGTGGCGTCGCTAGCTGCCCGGCGGGCCTGCGCGGCAGCGGGCCTGACCGACGTTCCGTGGGTCACCCGGGCGCTCACCGCGTTGACGCAGAAACGTCCGCTGCCGCCGCCGTTCGACGACACAGCCCTGCTGTGGGAGAACCTGCGGTCCGACCCGCAGGTCCCGAGGCGGTCGGTGCTCAAGGCGATCCCTCCCGGGCGACCGCCATATCGCCCACCCACGCCCCCGGCGGCGGCCGAGTGGACGTGGGCCCCGGCCACGGATTCGGAAAACGGGTCGAGGCTGCCGGGCCTCGGCCAGGCACTGGGCGCGCTCGTACCGACTGGGCCCGCCAGTCGTGGCGCGACACCGACCGCAGACGTGGGGCAAGGTGCCGCCGTGGTAGTGCACACCTCCGGCACTCCGCGCGGACCCGGGCGAATCTCGCAGCCGCACTTCGCCCTTGCTGCCGTACTGGCCGCTGCCGAGCCCGACCCGCTGAAGGCGGCACTGGACGCGGTGTGGCACGCGGTGCACACGTACGGCGAGCACTACCCGGAGTTGCTGGAGGCAATCCGGTCGGCGTGCTTCGAGCAGAGGGGAGAGTAGGCCGGTCCTGCTGATCAACAGCGACAAACCTGCTCCACGGCGGCCCGGCGGCCGCTCCCGCCCTCCCGGAGCAGCCCCGCGGCGCCCTCGGTGGTGTAGCTGGCCTGGATGAGGAACTTCGGCATCGGGACACTCCCTGACTCGCTCGTCCGCCCGGTACGGCCAAGGACCTTCCCGCCGCCGTCCCCCTCCGCATCGGCGGCGCGGCGGGATTCACCCGCCCGCCGCCGGACCGGTGCCGCGGGGCACCGCCCCCGGGTGCCACGGACCCGGCGGCACCCGGGAACACCACCCGTCACGGGCGCCTGCGCACACCCCGAAAATTCCTCCAACTCCCGTACAACCCTTGCGTTCCCTCGGTGGTCTCCTGATAGCCGACCAGCCTGTGAACCCGAGGCCAACGCCCGGCGAACGCGAGCGGTCCGCACCCCAACGACTGCGATGCCCGTGAGGCATCCCGCATGCCGCAGGAGAAACCGCATGCACCACACGCACGCGTCCGTGCACCCCCGCGGACAGGCCCGTCTGCGCCTCGCCCTCGCGACGGCCACCGCTGCCGCGCTGACGGGTGGTCTGCTCACGCTCTCCACCTCGGCGGCGACCGCCGCCGACTCCACCCAGGTCCCGTTCGCCGACTTCAACGGCGACGGCAAGGGCGACCTCGTCTCGTCCGCCCCCGGCGCCTACGTCAGCGGGCAGAAGGCCGCCGGCCAGGTGGTCGCGCTCTACGGCACGAGCACCGGAGTGTCCTCCGCCAAGCGCACCACGATCAGCCAGAACACCGCGGGCGCCCCCGGCACCGCCGAGTCCGGCGACGGATTCGGCTCGGAGACCGCGTACGCCGACTTCAACGGCGACGGCTACGACGACCTCGCGGTCGCCTCCCCCGGCGAGAAGGTCGGCAGCGACACCAACGGCGGCACGATCGCCGTCCTGTGGGGCTCCAGGAGCGGCCTCACCGGCAAGGGCGTCACCGTCAGCGACCCGGCCCCCTCCTCCCACGACTTCTGGGGCAAGACCCTGGCCGCCGGCGACTTCGACGGCGACGGCAGGGACGACCTGGCCGTCGGCAACTCCAGCAACACCATCTACGTCTTCAAGCGCGGCTTCGGCTCCACCGGCACCCCCGGCGGCCGGTACACCGTCAAGCCGCCCATCACGAACGGCACCAACGACTTCCCGTACGGGCCTCTGCGCCTGACCGCTGGCGACGTCAACGGCGACCGGCGCACCGACCTGATCGTGGACGGCTACGAGACCAAGACCCAGAACGGCTGGAACACCAACTACTACGTCCCCGGCACGTCGGGCGGACTGAGCACCGCCTCCGTCAAGACCCTCAAGGCCGGTGTCATCACGGCCGTCGGCGACGTCAACGGCGACGGCTACGGTGACATCGTCAGCGGCGCCGACTGGGACACCACCACCACGGGCGGCGGCGTCCCCATCCCGGACTCGGCCACCGGCGGCAAGGTGAACATCACCTACGGCTCCGCCTCCGGCCCCGCGGGCACCACCGGCATCACCCAGAACTCCGGCAACGTCCCCGGCACCTCGGAGAAGGGCGACCGCTTCGGCTACGAGATAGACCTGGGCGACGTCAACGGCGACGGCTACCAGGACCTCGTCGTCTCCTCCCCGAGCGAGGACATCGGCGGCGTCACCGACACCGGCCAGGTCACCGTCCTGTACGGCACCGCGAACGGCATCAGCACCACGACCGGCGTGCAGGCGTTCGCCCAGAGCACCGCGGGCGTCCCCGGCAACGACGAGAAGAACGACCGCTTCGGCATGGACGTCAAGCTCGACGACGTCACCGGCGACGGCAGGGCCGACCTCGTCGTCGGCTCGTACGAGAACGACCTCAACGGCGGACTGACCTACCTGCCCTCCAACGGCACGAAGATCACCACCACCGGCTCGCGCTCCGTCTCCCCGAGCGACTCGGGTGTCTCCACGACCGGCTACCCGCAGTTCGGCGTCACCTTCGCGAACTGATTCACCGGTGGCCGTACGGCCGCCAGGCCGCCGTACCCCGCGGTACGGCGGCGACCGGTTCCACCGCCGGGCCCGCACGTCCCCACGGGCCCGGCACCCGCCCTCGCCCTCAAGACGGGCGGACGCGGCCCGGCCACCCGCGTGACCACCGAGAAGGCGGTCGGCCCCGGCCACCCTCCCCTCCGCGCCCTCCGCCCGGGGCAGGTCATGCCGCGCCGCACCGGCACCCCCGCCGTCCCCCAGGGGGCCCCTAGGGGATGTCACAGGTCGGCCGCAAAGCCGGGCCCGACCGCAGCGCCCGGCACGCCGCGGTCCAGGAACAGGTACGTTCGAAGACGTGGCTGGATTCAGGATCGGACGGGGCGGCAGGAACAACGGCACCCCGCAAAGGCGACCGCAACAACCTCCGTACGGGCAGCAGGCGCCCCAGGGGCCGTCGTACGGCTACCCGCCCCAGGGGCAGCAGCAGCATGCCGGCAGAGGCGGCTACCCGCAGCCCAACGGCGGTGGCGGCTACGGCGGTTACGGCCAGGGCGGACACGGCGAGCCGGAGTACTTCGGCGACGACGGCTACGGCCAGGGCCCGCAGGGCCAGGCCGACCCGTACGCGGCGAACAACCCGGGCCACACCCAGGCGTTCTCGGTGGGGGAGGACCCCTACACCCAGGGCGCCACCTACCACGCGGGCGCGGCCCCGGCGGCCCCGCTCGGACCGCCCCTGCACTGGAAGGACCTGCTGCGCGGCATCGTCATGTCCCCCGCGCAGACCTTCCTGAGGATGCGGGACTACGCGATGTGGGGCCCCGCCCTGATCGTGACCTTCCTCTACGGCCTGCTCGCCGTCTTCGGCTTCGAGGGCGCCCGCGCGGACGCGATCAACGCGACCCTGTCCAGCGCCATCCCGATCGTCCTGACGACGGCGGTCGCGATGGTGCTGGCGGCCTTCGTGCTGGGCGTGGTCACCCACACCCTGGCCCGCCAGCTGGGCGGCGACGGCGCCTGGCAGCCCACGGTCGGCCTCTCCATGCTGATCATGTCGGTGACGGACGCGCCGCGCCTGGTCCTCGCGATGTTCGCGAGCGGCGACGCGACCTTCGTCCAGGCCGTCGGCTGGGCCACCTGGGTCGCGGCCGGCGCCCTACTCACCGTGATGGTCTCCAAGTCCCACGACCTCCCCTGGCCGAAGGCCCTGGGCGCCAGCGCGATCCAGCTGATCGCCCTGCTGTCGATCGTGAAACTGGGCACGCTGTAGCCGCAGCCGCAGCGCGAGCGCGCACGAAGGGCCCCTGCCACGGTCCGCGCCGGTGGGTGGGGGCGCTTTCGTCGTTGCGGGGCAGACGAGAGGCTCCGCGGCGTGGAACCACCGATGCCAGACGCAGCCACGTTCCCGGGCCGGATCACGCTGCCCCCCTGCCGCCCTCGTCCAAGCGGAACCACACGGCCTTTGACGTCGGAACCAATTCGCCGTAGAGAGAGACCCCCCAGCGATCGGCGAGTTGATCGACGATGTGGGTCCCGAGTCCTCCCTCGCGGTGGTCGGTCCGTTCAGGAGGAGCGGGCAGTTCTTTCGGCAGATCGTCGTGCACCCACACAGAAACGTAACGCTCGGCAACGATCACATCGACGTGAACGAGGCGTGCGGCGGTGTGGCGGTAGACGTTCGTGACGATTTCGCTCGTGCAGAGCTGAGCGGCCTCTGCGAGTGCCTGGTGACCAGTCGAGCGGATCAGAGCCACGACCAGATCGCGAAGCACAGAGGCCGCGGTCACCGTGTTCGGCGCGGAGATGCGGTACGGCACCGTGGATGGTGGTGCCGGTGGTGCAGGGGGTACTAACGCGGTTGTCATTCCATCGTCTCCCAACGCGGTTGTAGCTCGCGCTGCTCGCCACCGTGGCCCGTCCGCCCCCAGGGATGACGCCGCCAGGGCGCGCGTCAGCGGCTGCACTGCGGGTTTACCGGCGTGCTGCGTGTGCTGCTGAAGACGGTAGCGGATACGTCTCACATGTTGTACTGCAAGGGCTAAACAGTAGAACGAGGTGGACCCCTGTGGGGGCACAGGCCACACTGAGAGCCGACAGGAGGGGAGCCGATGCCACCAAGGAAGGCGCCGACCGCGCGGCAGCGCCGATTGGGTGTTGAACTGCGAAAGATCCGGGAGCACGCCGGCCTCACACTTGCCGACGCCGCAGGCCAATTGGGCACGGATCGGACCAGCATCAGCAACACCGAGTCGGGGCGTTTCGGAGTCAGCGGTGAGCGCGTCCGCACGTGGGCCGGTCACTACGGCTGCCCCGACGCCGAGTACATCGACGCCCTGGCGGTCATGGCCGAGGAGCGCGGTAAGGGCTGGTGGGAGGACTATCGCGAAGAACTCTCCGCCGGCGCACTCGATCTTTCGGAGCTTGAGCACCACGCCACCGCGCTACGCGCCGTGCAGATCATGCATATGCCGGGCCTGCTCCAGACCGAGGACTACGCACGCGCGGTGTTCGCCGAGGCGGTACCGCCTTTGAGCGACATAGATCTGCGCCGCCGCCTCTCGCACCGCTTGAAGCGTCGCGACGTGCTCGACCGCCCGAGCGCACCCACGTGCACGTTCCTGGTCCATGAGGCCGCCCTGCGCATGTCGTTCGGCGGCCCCAATATCGCCCGCGCGCAACTCGACCACCTGCTGAAAGAGTCCGACCGGGAGAACGTGACCGTGCGGGTGATCCCGTTCGCCGTCGGCGGTTTCCCCAACGCCGGAAGTTCGACACTCTACGTATACGGGCCGGTCCCGCAGCTCGACACGGTCCAGACGGACACCCCGCACGGCCCTGCGTTCCTCGACGCGGAGACGCGCCTCGCGAACTACCGAGCGGTCTTGGATCGAACTGAAGAGAGGTCGCTCGACGCCGTGCAGTCGCGTGACTTCATCTACGAAATAGCACAACAAGTCTGAAGGCGTGAGAATAGTGGAAAATAACTGGCAAAAATCCTCTTTCTCGACGGACTCCGAGGGCAACTGCCTTGAGGTCGCCCCCCGGGGTGACGAGGTCCTCTTGCGCGAGAGCGACAACCCGGACGTGATCGTCACCACCACCAGAGCAAAACTCGCGGCCTTCCTGGCCGGCGCCAAGGCGGGGGAGTTCGACAACCTCGTCTAGATCACCCCGCGCTCCGCACGTGACCCCCTGCCGTCCCGGCTGGGGGTCACGTGCGTTCAGGTATCAATGATTCGCGTATGCCGTATCACTCGTTAGACGTCAAACTGTTGATACGGATCTGTATCTAGCGCTACCTTCCATCTGTGTCGCCGCGCTGGGCCCATGCACGGCAAGACGGTGCCGAGGGCGACGGCAACTCTCCCTGTCTTTGTGCTTGTCGGGGAGAGCCCCGAGAGGTGCCCCCTCCCGGCTTGCACGCCTTCACCGGGAGGGGAACACCGGTGACACCGCGGCAGGAGGGCACCAATGCGCGTGCCAGCCGACTCGGGCGAGCAGCGCGAGGCGAAAACCTCATGCGCCGCGCCGGCTGCCTGGACGCCGTCGCCGCACTACACCGCAGCGAGCCGTGCGGACACCCCGCAGCAGCAGCGAAAGGTGGGCCGAGCGGGTAGTTCGGCCGGCTGGCCAGTCCGCCCCGCATCCCGTCCATGCGACGCTCCCACTGACCTGTTGGAGGCTCGATGCACCAACTGATCGCAGGTCCGTTCCTCGACGAGTACCTCGTCCTACGCCCCGGCCGCGACGCCGCCATGCGGTTTCCGCTCATCGATGAGCCACTGCGGAGTGTCGCCGCCGACGCTCGCCGCTCTGCGGAGTTCGAGGTGTCGACTCGCTCATGACGGGGTGACCTACTGGCGCGAGCAAGTCCCGCAGGTCTGCACAGCTCTGCCCGTCGGCGTCTCCTCGTGGGCCGACGGGCAGAGCCGGGCCCGCGTCAGGCGTCGAGTACCTGCCCGGTCCGCTTCACGACCGGAGGGAGAACCGACCAAGGGAAGTTCACCCAGTCATCGGTGCGCTTCCACACGTACTCGCACTTCACGAGCGAGTGGGACTTCTCGTAGATCACGGCGGACCGCACCTCGGCGACGTGCTCCAGGCAGAAGTCGTGCACCAGCTTCAGCGTCTTGCCGGTGTCGGCGACGTCGTCGGCGATCAGCACCTTCTTGTCGGTGAAGTCGATCGCGTTGGGCACGGGCGCGAGCATGACCGGCATCTCCAGCGTCGTGCCCACGCCGGTGTAGAACTCCACGTTCACCAGGTGGAGGTTCTTGCAGTCCAGGGCGTACGCCAGCCCGCCGGCCACGAACACGCCGCCGCGGGCGATGCTGAGGACGACGTCCGGCTCGTACCCGTCGTCGGCGACGGCCTGCGCCAGCTCGCGGACGGCGTCGCCGAACCGCTCGTAGGACAGGTTCTCCCGCTCGCCCGCGCCGCTCACACCTGGGTCCGGTGGAAGTTCTGGAAGGAGCGGGACGCGGTGGGCCCGCGCTGGCCCTGGTACCGCGAGCCGTACCGGTCGCTGCCGTACGGGAACTCGGCCGGCGAGGTGAGCCGGAACATGCACAGCTGCCCGATCTTCATCCCCGGCCAGAGCTTGATCGGCAGTGTGGCGAGGTTGGACAGCTCAAGGGTGACGTGCCCGCTGAACCCCGGGTCGATGAACCCGGCCGTGGAGTGGGTCACGAGCCCGAGCCGCCCGAGCGAGGACTTCCCCTCCAGCCGCGAGGCGAGATCGTCGGGGAGCGTGATGACCTCGTACGTCGAGGCGAGGACGAACTCCCCGGGGTGCAGGATGAACGGCTCGTCGCCCTCCGGCTCCACCAGCCGCGTCAGATCGGCCTGCTCGATCGAGGGGTCGATGTGCGGGTACCGGTGGTTCTCGAACACCCGGAAGAAGCGGTCCAGCCGCACGTCGATGCTCGACGGCTGCACCATGGTCTGGTCGAAGGGATCGATCCGTACCCGCCCGGCGTCGATCTCGGCCCGGATGTCCTTGTCTGAGAGAAGCACGCCCCGAGGATACGCAAGGCGCGCGAACCGGTCGCCATCGACCGTCCCGCGCGCCCTCGTTACGACCGCTCGCGCGGCCCCGTCACCCCTTCCCGCGCGGCCTGGCTACCGCTTCTCCAACTGCACCGGCACCACACTGCGGAGCCGGGCGCACCGGGGACATCGGACGAGCCGTCCGGGGCCGAGGCGATCGGCCTGCTGCATCGGGAACGACGCGGTGCTGAACACGTGCCCATCGGCACACTGGACGACGGTGCGATCCATCAAGTCCTGTAGTCCCTTCCCCAAGGAGCCGCGTCCGGCTGCTGCCCGCCGGACGACGAGAGGCCACATTACGGGATCAAAGGGACGGCCCTCCAGGCGGCGCTCCGACCCGGCCGGCCCCCTCTTCGGCACCCCACGCTACGCCCCAACTCCGCCCGCCCGCACCCGCGTCCACTCCCTGAAAAGCAGGCGGGCCCCACGGCTTCAGCGCCGGGGGCCGGTCATGGGGTAGAGTGACGAGGCGATCGGACACCCCTTCCGAACACCACGGATCGGGCGTCTTACGCGGGTGTAGTTTAGTGGTAGAACATCAGCTTCCCAAGCTGAGAGTGCGAGTTCGATTCTCGTCACCCGCTCCATGATGAAACCCCAGGTCGGCGGCCTGGGGTTTGTTTGTTGTCTAGACCAATTCGAGGGTGTCGTGCCCTCCGTGTGCCCTAAGTCGAGGTAAAGCGGCCACTTCAGGGCACCCAAGGGCCACTTTGGGTCACCCGACTCTCGAACGTCTCAAATCGTGAGACGCATTTTGTGTGACCTGCGCCACCACTCCGCGCCGTGCCTGCGAAGTCGCTTACGCAAAGCTGCAGTTCACGATGCCCTGACGAACAGGTAGCGGCTGTCATACACGGGGCTGCACGCCGAGGTCGCCGAGCAGGCCGCGGATGCGGTCCTTGATCTCGTCGCGGATGGGGCGTATGGCGTCGACGCCCTGCCCTGCCGGGTCGTCCAACTTCCAGTCCAGGTACGTCTTGCCGGGGAAGACAGGGCACGTGTCCCCGCATCCCATGGTGATCACGACGTCCGACGCCTGGACGGCCTCGACGGTCAGGATCTTCGGAGTCTCGGCGGAGATGTCGATGCCGGCCTCGTTCATCGCCTCGACGACGGCAGGGTTGACCGTGTCGGCAGGTGCCGAGCCGGCCGAGCGGACCTCCACCGCGTCGCCGGCGAGGTGCATGAGGAAGGCCGCTGCCATCTGGGAGCGCCCGGCGTTGTGGACGCAGACGAAGAGGACGGAGGGCCGGTCGGCGGCAGGACTGCTCATGATGGCGTCTTCCTGGGGGGGTCAGGGAAGGGCGGGGGGCGGCGAGTTCAGGCTCGGCATGCACGGCGGCGGTACCGGCCTGTGCGGGAGCCGGGCGCCCGAAGACTGCCGCCACGAGCGCCAGTCCGAGTACGGCACCGACCACCTGTGCCGCTACGAAGGGGGCGACCGATCCAGGTGCGATGCCGGCGAACGTGTCCGTGAAGGCACGGCCGATCGTCACCGCCGGGTTCGCGAACGACGTTGAGGACGTGAACCAGTACGCGGCCCCGATGTACGACGCAACCGCGACCGGGGCGAAATGGGCACGGCCGACTCGGGCCAGCCCGAAGATCAGGAGGACGAGGCCGGCAGTGGCCACGATCTCGCCCAGCAGGAGGTGGCCGGCCGAGCGGTCGTGCGTCGACCACTGCACCAGCGGTCTGCCGAACATGGCGTCGGCCAGGACCGCACCCACTGTCGCTCCCGCGATCTGAGCCGGGACGTACGCGGCCACATCCCGGGCCGTGAGCCCCTCACCATCGCGGCGGCCGGTGAACCAGGCCGCAAGAGTGACGACAGGGTTGAAGTGAGCCCCGGAGACAGGCCCGAGCAGCACGATGAGCACGCCCAGGCCGAACACGGTGGCCAGCGAGTTGGCGAGCAATTGGACGGCGACGTCCCGGGACAGTTCGGTGGCCTGGATGCCGGAGCCGACCACCACCGCGACCAGCGCCGCCGAGCCGACGGCCTCGGCCAGGGCACGGCGCCACAGAGAGGCGCTCACGCGAGTGCCTCGACCGCGGTCGGCTTCTTCAGGACCACGGCGAGCCGATCGAGGGCCGTCGGCAGCACCCAGTAGTACACCCAGGTGCCACGACGCTCGCAGTCGATGAGACCGGCCTGGCGCAGGAGCTTGAGGTGGTGGGAGATCGTCGGCTGGGACAGGTCGAAGGCCGGGGTCAGCTCGCAGACGCAGACCTCGCCGCCCTCGCCGCGTGAGGCGATCATCGACAGCAGGCGCAGCCGGACCGGGTCACCCAGAGCCTTGAACACCTTCGCCAGCTCGGCCGCCTGGTCCTCGTCCAACGGCGCGGATGCCAGCCCCGGGCAGCAGGCGGCGTCCTGGCCGATCACCTCAAGCTCTTGTTTCGACATGCCTCTATGTTGACGTTTTTCGATCCAAGGCGCAAGGTTGCATCAACGAACTTCAATACAGGCCGATCCGGGCACCGCCATGCCCAGTCACCCAGGAGTGAAGTGATGAACGAGCAGTCCACCGACCTGCGCGAATCCGTCCGCCGGCGCTACGCCGCCGCAGCCGTGAAGGTCAGTGAGGGCGGCACCGCCTGTTGCGGGCCCGAGCCGGTCGAGGTCGACGAGAACTTCGGCTCCACGCTCTACGCCACCGACGAGCGCGACACCCTCCCCGCCGAGGCCGTCGCCGCCTCCCTCGGCTGCGGCAACCCGACCGCCGTGGCGGAACTGCGCGAGGGCGAGTACGTCCTCGACCTCGGCTCCGGCGGCGGCATCGACGTCCTGCTCTCCGCCCGCCGCGTCGGCCCGACCGGCAAGGCGTACGGGCTCGACATGACCGACGAGATGCTCGCCCTCGCTCTGGCCAACGCGCAGAAGGCGGGAGCCGCCAACGTCGAGTTCCTCAAGGGCACCATCGAGGCCATCCCACTGCCCGCCAACACCATCGACGTCGTCATCTCCAACTGCGTGATCAACCTGTCCGTCGACAAGCCCGCCGTCTTCGCCGAGACGTTCCGCGTGCTCAAGCCCGGCGGCCGTATCGGCGTCACCGACGTCGTCGCCGACGACACCCTCATGCCCAAGCAGCGCGCCGAACGCGGCGACTACGTTGGCTGCATCGCAGGCGCGCTGTCCTTCGCCGAGTACCGGGAAGGGCTCGAAGCCGCCGGGTTCACCGGCATCGAGATCACGCCCACCCACGCCGTCGCCGACGGGATGCACTCGGCCATCGTTCGCGCGGTCAAGCCCTCCACCACTGATGAGCCGGGCTCCTCGAACGCGGAGACGGGCGCGTGCTGCGGCATCGCCGCCTGCTGCACCTCGGACGAGCAGGCCACCGATCCCGCCACCACGGTGGCGGAAGCCAAGGCCGCCTCGGGGTGCGGTTGCCAGGGCTGACCAGCCCCTGTCGGACACTGTGACAGCGGACCGCCGACAACTGCGGTCGGCTGTGCGCTCAGCCGACGCGTGGGGTCGGGGCCTGCTCGACCCGACCCCACGCATTGACACCAGGGCTTCATGCCTCACGGGCGCTCTGCGCCCCGCCAGCATCTCGGAGTTGTGCGCGCACCTCGACGTCGATGCCATGCGCCAGCTTGCGCTGGTGCTTCGCCGTCGAGTGCTGGTAGATCAACTGGGCCCGCTCCGAGGACTGGCCGGCGCGGACCATGAGGTCCTTCAGCTTGGCGCCGGTGTCGGCGGCCAGGGTGTTGCCGGTGTGCCGGAGGTCGTAGAAGCGGAAGTTGTCCGCCATGCCGACTTTGGTCCTCGCCTTGCGCCACTTGCGGCCGAAGGTCGAGCGGCGGAAGGGGGCGCCCTTCTCACCGACGAACAGGAGGCCGTCCCGCTCCTTCTCCGCGAACCACTGCAGGTGGCGGCGCAATTCCGGGAGCAGGAAGTCGGGCAGGTAGACAGTGCGTTTGCCCGCGCGGGTCTTGGGGTCGCCGGTGACCCGTCTGCCGTTCGTCAGCTCGGGGGACGCGTGCGTGACGCGCAGCGCACATTCGTCGATATCGACACTGTGACGGCGCAGTTCGGCCAGCTCCTCCGGGCGGAGGGAGGCGAAGGCGCCGAGCAGGACCATCAGGCGCCAGCGCGGGCCCATGGCGTCGGCGAGGTCGAAGACCTGCTCGACGGTGGCGGTGGGGCGTTCGTCGGCCTCCTCCTTGCCCGCGCCCTTAATACGGCACGGGTTGCTGCGCAGGAGATCGTCGTCGACCGCCGTCTGCAGGATGCCCTTCAGCAGGCGGTACGACTTGGCGACCGTGGTGGCGCCGGTCGCCTTCAGGCGCTCGGCGCGCCATGTGCGGACGGAGGGCGGAGTGATCTCGTCCAGGTCCTTGCCGCCGAAGGTCGGCAGGAGGTGCAGGCGCAGCAGTCCGTCATAGCGGTCGACGGTGGTGAGGGCCAGGCCGCGCTCCTCCATCCAACGGAGTGCGTACTTCTCGAAGTTGACCGCACCGGCATCCGGATCGCGCCAGACGTTGCGCTCGATGTCGGCGCGGACGAGGTTGAGCCAGTCCTGGGCGTCGGACCTGGTCTCGAACGTCTCCGGTGCGGTGTACCGCTGGCCGTCAGGTCCGATGTAGCGGGCCTGCCACCGACCGGAGGCGAGCTTGCGCACCGTGCCGAACTCGCGCCGCCGCTGCGGCTTGCGTCCCGCCATCAGGCCGCCTTCCCGTAGCGGGCACGGACACGGCGCACCGGCTCGACGGTGCGCGCCTCGACGTACTCGGCGATCGCGCTTTCCGGGATGCGCACAGGGCGGCCGAGCTTCACGTAGCGGATGCGGCGCTCGGCGATCAGGCGACGGACGAAGCGCTCGCCTGTACCGAGCATTTCGCCGGCCTCGGCCACTGTCAGGAGGCGATCAGCCATTTGCGGTCACCTCCTGTGCGGTGCGAGCGGTGCGCTGGGAGCGGGGACGGGCAGGGGGTATTGCGGGTCGGCGCAAGGGCGACGGGTCCTTTACTCGGGGTGGTTCTGGGCAGCAGACCGTTCCTGCTGGCAGCGCTTGGCGTTACGCGGCGCGGGGCCCATGGAGGAGGGCCAGGGGCGAGACCCGGAGGGCCTGGGCGAGGGCGACTAGGTCGTCGATGTCGCAACGGCGTTGGGCACGTTCGATGCGAGACAGCATCGTGTTGGTCATCGGGCGGCCGAGGGCGGTGACGCGGGCGGCAAGCTCGCGCTGGGCGAGGCCGCGTTCGGTGCGGAGGATTTCGATGGTGCGGGCGGTCCGTATTCCGGCCGTGCCGATTTCCAGGGATCGTGCTGCCATGGCTCCATTTGTAGCTTGCATTCGCCGGTTTGGTTAACCGGCGATCGTCGGCTATGTTGCGCCGGGCCGACGGCCGGGGCTTACTTCTGGGCTGGGTTCCGGATGTCCGGTTGGCGGCGTCTTCGCCAGCCGGATGACACGCTCTGACGTGGGGTGTTGTGTTGTAGCTTGCGCTCGCAGCGGGAGTCAACGGTCTCCCGACGTGATGCTTCTGGCTTTAGCTGACGGACCATTATTTCGGCAACCGCCGATTCGGGTTTATGGTTTTGGTGATGCCTCGCAGCACACGTTCGCCGTCAGCTGTCTGATTTCCCGGCGAAATGCTGGACTTGTGCGGCATGCATGTGGCTGTCTTGGCCTCGATTCTTCAGTGGTCGTGAGTGCGTGAGCGGGCAGTCGGTTCGCCCTGTTTGTTCCGCGTGATCGCGGGTGGGGCCTTCGCGTGTCGCTGCGGCTGCGCCGGGGTTCCACGGCTCCCGGAGGGTGTTGGTCCTGCTCCTTCCTGGTCTTCGTCGGGTCTGGCTGCCGGTCGTCAGGTGATGGCCGGGAGTGCGGTCAGCCGCTGCCAGCAGGTGGTGAAGGCGGTCGCCCAGGGCCAGGTCCGCTCGATCCGGAGCCATCGGCGGCGGGCGTGGTCGGCGAGTCGGGCGGGCAGGTGGTAGAGGCGGAAACGCATGGTGTCAGGCTCGGCGTCGGCCAGGTCTTCGATGTCGTGCAGGGCCAGCAGTCGCACCCAGGCGTCGAGATCGGCGGCGATGTTCGCGGCGAGCATCCAGCCGCGGTTGACCTCCCACGATTGCGAGGGCAGGTTGTCCAGCCCCATCGCTTTGTTGGTGCGTACCCGGTCTTCCACACCTGCGTGGGAGCGGTGCAGCACGTCCAGGAACTGTGCGTGGCCCGACCCGGCGATGCCCCACATGTGGCGGATGTTGGTCGCGGTGATGCAATACCGCCAGCCGGTCTTCTTCTCGAACGCGGTCAGCTTCTTCAGGTGCCGCCGGGCCGGACGGACCCGGCGCACGATCAGCCGCATCCCTTCTGGCCAGCCCCCGCGGGTGTTCAGGCCGGTCAGCTCGGCGACGAAGTAGCCCTCCTGGACGCTGCCGTCTGGGTGCACGGAGGTCTCCCAGGCCATCCCGGGTAGGCGGGCGATGGCCTTCTCGTCGTCTTCGGTGATCTTCCAGCCGACGGTGTAACGGACCGTGCGCCGTGCGGTGTTCAGGGCTTCGAGGTGTTCCAGCAGCCCGTGGGTGGCCCCGGCCCCGTCCACCCGGACGAGGATCTTCGCGGCCGAGGAGCCGGGGATCTGCGCGAGGGCATCGGTGAGAACGGCGATGTGGTCGGTCACCGTGTTCGCTCCGGAGTTCCCCGGCCGCAGGAGCATGGCCAGGGACTCGGTGGTGTTGGCACACCACGCGGCCAGCGGATGGAATCCGAACGTCTTTTTGAAAGTGACCGCTGCTCCGGTCTTCTTCGAGGCGGAGGTGATGATGGTGGCGTCGAGGTCGATGACGATCCAGCCGGTCAGCCGCTTGCCTGCCACGGTCACCCAGGGGAAGCCGCCCGGCCGCAGATGCAGCAAGCTCCACACGTGCCGGCGCACCCGCGCCCGCACCTTTGCGATCTTCGCCAGAGTGGCCTCATCGAGTGCCGCCAGCGTGCGGCGGGCAGTGGAGTCTGAGGCCGCGGCCCCGAACAACGGCCGATGATGTAACTGGAGCTGCTCGGCCTCCGACAGGTTCTCGGCCCCGAGCACGATCGCGACGGCCAGGTGCACCAGCACCGCTGCACGGTTCCGCCAGCTGGCCACCGTGCTGGACGGCAGTATCTTCGCCAGCGCCCCCGTCAGTCCCGTGCGGTCCGCGCATCGGCGCAGCAGCACCGCCCCGGCATGCCCGATCAGCCTCTTGCCGTCAGCCATCACCGACAGCCGACGGTCCCACCCTGTACGCTCAACCACCAGAAAGGTGCCTTGCTCTCTGCAGCGGATATGACTTCGACACTCACATCCTTGCAGGTCAACGGCACCTTTCTGCTATCGGGGCGTCAGATCACCCAATTCCGCTGAATACCCAGGGTTGGCTATACGACGCCACCAGCCCTCCGCCGCGCCTTCGGACCGGGGCTGTGCGCCACCCCCCTTCCCCCGCACCGCCCGACGAGGGCGGCCACACCGCCACGCCCTCACCTAGGAGCCGCCGCCCGATGAGCTACGACGCCCGCGAATGGGTGTGGGACCACAGCCGCAGCAAAGGCACCGCTCGCATGGTCCTCGCCCTGATCGCCGACCGGTGCCGCGACCGGCACTGCGTCGCGTACGCGTCCGTGCCCACCCTCATGAAACGCGCCAATGCCTCCCGCACCGCCGTGCGCGATGCCCTGGCCAAGTTGATCGACAGCGGCGAACTCGTGCCGCTCGCCGGCCGCAAGGGACCACGGGGCGAGACGTACTACCTCCTCCCGGTCGCCGCCCGGTTCCTCGGCGAGCAGGCCGCGGAGGGCGACCGGAATCCGGCTCCCCAAGGGGGTCAGATTCCGACCCTCGGGGGGCCGGAATCCGACCCGGTCGAGTCCTTCGAGGGGGGATCGGAATCCGACCCCGGGGAACAGAATCCGGCCCCCAGGGGGTACGGATTCCGACCCGGAGGGGGTGCAGATTCCGACCCCCAGAACAGAAGAGAACCGAAGGTGAACGGTAAGAGCAGCAGCTCCGCCCCGCTCATCTCCGCCATCGAGTGGCAGATCGACGACGACGCCCGTGCCTGGCTGCAGCACCACGGCCACCTCGACCGCCTCGGCGAGGAGGCGCTGCACGCCGCCGACGAGAAGTGGCGCACCTACCGGGCTGCCTGGGCGTCTCGCACCGCCGCCGCGTGGACGGCCGACTGGCGCGCGTGGATCGCCCGCGAGCACACCCCCGCCCCTGGCCGCCCCAACCTGTACGCCGTGCCCGGCGGCCCGCCCACCCCAACCACCGGCATGACGCGCTCCGAGGCGCACATGGCCGCCCTGCTCGCCGCCCTCGACGAACCGACCGGAACGGAGTAACCCGCCCTTTGGACCGACGCGAAGTCGCCGCTGTCCTCGCCTACACCGGCCGCCTCGACCCCCGCACCATCCGCACCGGCACGGGCGAGGCCCGTGACCAGATCGCCCAGTGGCAGGAACTGCTCGACGACGTGCCGTTCGCCACCGACCACGGCTGGGACGTCCGCGAGGCGATACGGTCCCACGTCCTCGACTCGCCGTACCCGATCCTGCCCGTGGACATCGCCCGCAGATGGCGCGCCCACCGGCGCGACCGCCTCAACCGGCACACCGACCCCACACCCGCTGCCGACCCCGACGATCCGGCCGCCTGGCGAGCCGAGCTGCTCCGGTCCCGCAACGCGGTCGCCGCCGGCCAGGCCGCCCCTTCGACGCATCGGCAGATCGCCGGCAGTTGCCGGCCTCGCGACGTCGAGGAGCGGCTGCGCGAGCTCGGGTCGTGCATCCCACCGGCCGTACGCGCCGAACTCGCCCGCTACCGTCCGACCCGCGCCGCGCGCGACGCCGCCGTCACCGAGGGCCTACCCGATGCGCTCGGCGTCCGGTGCGACTGGTGCCACGCACCCGTGGGCTCCCCGTGCCGTCGACGCAGGGCGAGCCCCGACGGAACCGCCCGGGGCAACGCCGTACGAGCGACTCCCCACCCGTCACGCGTCGACCTCGCCGCTACCCGGGACAGGCCGACACCGAGCTGCGTGACGGGGACCGGTTTCGCGCCTCGCGGCAGCTATGTGGGGATACGACCGTCGGTCCCCGCACCGCGTACACCGCCCCGACGAAACTTTGGGGACGGTGTCGCGGGGACGGTGCCGACGACTACCGGGGACCGATCCCCTCTGAAACCGCAGGTCAGAGGGCCTTTCATGCCGTCCCCAGAGCGTCCCCAGAACGGGGACCGTCCCCACAGCGGCCCCTTCGGGACCGGGACCGCGCTACGGAAAGGGGACCGTCCCCGTGACGACGCGTCAGGGGAACCGTCCCCGTGACGAAGCGTCACATCCTCGTCCCCAAGCGTCTGGGGACGGTGCACCGCAGCGCTATGTGGACCGGTCTCCGTCCCCTCTCGTTTCAACCACAGCCCTCGCTCGGACAGCGCCTATCTCGGTCGCCTGTCCAGACCTCAGCCCACCACCGCTGAACTGCTCCGGCCGCTGCCCTCGCACGGCAACTCAGCGGCGCTCCCTACCGAACACATCCAGGAGAAGCACACGTGCACGACCGACACCACGAACACACCAACCAGCAGGAGACGCCCATCGCCTCAGACAACCGCGCAGCAAGGTATCCCGCTGGACCGTCCACAGGCCGGTTCCACGGGGAAGCCTCCGCCCCAGGGGTGGCGGAGGCACTCGGGCACCAGGGGGTGCCCGAGGAGGAGAAGCAACACTCTGACGCCGAGCCCGTCGCCGTTGCCGTGCCCCTGCCGCGCGCCGCCGAAGCAGCCGCTCTGCATCGAGTCGCCCAACGCCGCAAACCCGACCCAGGCGGCCGGCGCAAGAAGCGCGTCGATGCCCGTTACAGCGTTGAGGAGAGGGACGCAATCCGTGCCAAGGCCACGTCGCTGAACCTGAGCGGCGCTCACTACGTCGCCGCCGTCACCCTGGCCCACGTTGAAGGTGACCTCACTGTGCCCGGCCAACGCACCCAGCTGGACGACTACATCGACGAGCTGACCGCCCTGCGCGAGCAGGTCGCCACCATCGGCCGCAACGTCAACCAGATCGCCAAGAAGCTCAACTCCGGCGGCCATCCACAACCTGGGGACAGTGCCCTCCTCGCCCAGACCGACCGCACTCTGGACGCCGTCGGCGCTGCAGTGCGCCACATCGCGGCAGCTGCGAACCAGGCCGTCAGCCACAAGGCGGCCCGATGATCGCGAAGATCAGCGGCGGCAAGGACACCGCCGGCCTGATCCGCTACCTGTTCGACACCAAGAAGGCCAAGGACCACACCGACCCGCACCTGGTGGCCTCCTGGGACGGCTTCGCCCCCGACCCCGGCCGCGCCGACGACTTCGACGCCACGAAGAGGCTCCTGGTGGCCGACCTCGACCTGCACGTCAAGCAGGCCCGGCGGCTCGGCCGCGCACCCGAGAAACACACGTGGCACTGCTCCATCCGCGCCGCCCCCGAAGACCGCATCCTCAGCGACGAGGAGTGGGCCGACATCGCCCGCCGCGTCGTCGCCGCCACCGGCATTGCACCCGACGGCGATCCGGACGGCTGCCGATGGGTCGCCGTCCGCCACGCCCCCGACCACATCCACATCGCCGCCACCAAAGTCCGGGCGGACCTGCGCACCGCACGCCACTGGAACGACTACCTCACCGCCGACCGCGAACTCGTCGCCATCGAGAAGGAATACGGCCTCCACCAAGTCGTCCGCGGGGACCGCACCGCCGCCAAACGCCCCACCCGCGCCGAGCAGGAAAAGGCCCGCCGCCAAGGACGCAAGACAACCTCCCGCGAACAACTGCGCACCACCGTCCACCAGCTGGTGTCCATCGCCGCCAGCCCGGAAGAGTTCCTCCACCTCCTCGACGGCGTCGACGGCATACGCGTCGACGTCCAGCACTTCCCCTCCGGGGACATACGCGGCTACAAGGTCGCCCTCGAAGGCGACACCAACGCCGCAGGCGAGCCGGTCTGGTTCTCCGGCTCCCAACTCGCCCCCGACCTGTCCTTCCCCAAAATCGCCGAACGCCTCACCGGCATCGAACCCCCACCAGCCACAGAGCCGGGCAGCCGACGTAGGCCAAACCCCTGGCACCAGGCCACCGCGGCGGCCGAACGCATCCCCCACCACCTCGACCAGGCCGAAGACACCGTGGCCCAGGCACACATCGCGGCCTTCGCCGAGGCCCTCGACGTCCTGCCGCTCCTCGCCCCCGACCACCTGCGAGCACAGCTCCAGCAGGCCGCCCTCTCGTTCGAACGCGCCTCCCGCTCCCGCATCCGCGCTCAGCAGGACCAGGCCCGCGCCCTGCGCGGCGCCGTACGAGCACTGCGCACCGCACCGGTCACCGGTGACGGGAGCGGACTGACGATGTTCCTCGACATCGCCGTCCTGGTCGTCATCGCCACCACCCGCTGGCACCAGACCCGCCACCACGACCAACAAGTCGCCGCCGCCCACCAGACCCTGATCCACCTCCAAGCGGCCTACGAGCACGCAGCCGCTCAGCCACTGGCCGCCCTGGCCCAGCGCAAGCCACCCACCCACATCGTGGAACACCACGCCCAGCACATACGAACCGTCCTGCCCGACCACGCCGAGCGGATCCTCGACGACCCCGCCTGGCCGGCACTGGTCGCCGCCCTCACCCAAGCCGAGACCGCCGGCCACGACCCCCGCCAGCTCCTCCAGCACGCCGCCCGACAGCGCTCACTGGACGACGCTCGCTCACCTGCCAGAACCCTGACCTGGCGCATCCAACGCCTCGGTGAACGCCACATACCCGGCCCACGAGCCCAGGCACCCAATGCTCAGCATGCCGCGGTGCACCCCGCCGCTCCGCAGCAGCCGCAGGCGCGGCGGCGCTGATCACCCTTGCGCCCGGCCGCCATCCGACCTGGGTGCCTGGGGTTTGCGGTGTTTGCCGGTGCCGGAGCCCAGCGGCTTCGGCACCGGCCCTTGGAGTGGTGACGGCTCGTTGCTCTCCGGGTACAGGATCGCTTTGGCCTCGGCCAGATTGGCGGCGAATCCGTGCGGCTCCCACGTGTGCCCGTTCCACCGCTCGATGGCGCGGGGCGCATCCGGATTCAGATGCGATGCCCGGGGCCCGTCGCCGGGCACGACGGGCACGGCGCGAAGTCGGCCGATCTTCGCGTCACGGCGTTCCGCCCAGTTCTTCAGCGGCTCGTCGTCCATCCTGGCGTTCCTCGCGTCGGTGGTGGCTGCCTCAGGAGGGTAGCGGCCATTGCGGGCCGTTCGGGTTCCCGAGCCAGACGACCTGCTGGTCGTGGGAGACGGTCACGCCGAAGGCGGCGGTGTTGGGTGAGCCGTACTCCTCCCAGGTGCCCACCGCCGACTCGACCGCGTCCCACAGGCGGCGGGGGCCGCCCTGGCGGACCTGCCAGCCGCCGTCGTCCGTGGGAGAGAGGACGGCGAAGGAATCGGTGACGCTGTCCAGCAGGAACTTGCTGACCGGACCGCCGTCGACCCCCATGGAGAAGAAGCGGGCGTCCGGCGCCGCCAGCTGTGACATGAAGGCCGGGCCTGAAGTGCTGAGCGCCTCCGGCCCGTACGAGGCTTTCCGCGCAGTCCCGTCGTCGGGGCCCGGCACCGTGCCGAGGCTCTCCGGAGCGTCCTGCTGGCGGGCGATCATGAAGCTCGGGTCGTCCTCGCTGAACCAGCCGCTCGCGCTGTCTCCGGTGACGATGAGCTTGACCAGGCCGAGGGAGCGCATCCAGCCGCGCAGGGTGGTGAGGATGATGCCGCCCGGCCGGACCTGTTCCAGCCAGGCGGGCGGCATGCTGCGGAAGCCGCATGTGGCGATCAGCCGGTCGTACGGGGCTCCGGCGGGGTGGCCGGCGCGGCCGTCCCCCACTACCAAGTGAGGGGTGTGACCGGATGCGGTGAGAGCTTCGCGGGCGCGGCGGGCCACGCCCTCGTCCGTCTCGATCGAGGTCACGCTCTCGCTGCCGAGCCGGTGGCACATCAGGGCGGTCGAGTAGCCGGTGCCGGTGCCGATTTCCAGCACGTTCATGCCGTCCTGCACGTCGAGGTCTTCGAGCATCCGGACCACGAGGCTCGGCAGCGTCGACGACGAGGTCGGGGTCGCGTTACTGATCGGCTGCGGGTCGGCCCAGTCGATGTCGTGGCCGTCGAACTGGGTCATCCATGTCTCGTCGGTGTAGACGAGCCGGAGCCACTCCTCCTTGCCGACCGTCTCCTTTGTGACCGGTTCCCAGGTGGTGACGCCGACAGCGTCGCTCTCCCGGTAGAAGCGCGGGATGAATTGATGGCGGGGCACGGCCTCCACGGCGGCCCGCCAGCGCGGCGGCCGCAGCCGGCCGTCCTTTTCCAGTTGCCGGGTGAGCTGGCGCCGGAGGTCGACGGCGGCAGTCTCGATGTCGGGCTCACAGGCCACGGATGCCTCCTTGTAGGAGATCGGCGAGTGCGGCAGTCATCAGCAGACCGGTCGGCGGCTCCATCCATGCCCACTGGCCGGAAGGATTGCACTCGATGAAGATCCACTCTTCGGAGTCGGTCAGAGCAAAGTCGAACGCCCCGAAGACGAGCCCGAAGTGCTTCAGATAGGCGTGCATTGACCGCTCCACCGCGGGCGGCGCGGCAAGGGGCGTGTAGGTGTGGGTGCCGTAGTCCGTGCGCCAGTCGAGGAGACCGGAGTCGATCCGCACGGCGAAGATTTGCTCGCCGATCATCGTGACCCGGATGTCGGCGACCTTGTCCACGCGCTTCTGGAAGAGGTGCATGGTGCCGGTCACGGAGTCGTCGATCTCGTCGACAGTCACCTCGGTGACGGGGACGGTCTGTGCCTTGCCGTCGACCAGGTAGAGCGGGACCGAGATCGGCTTGAAGATGGCCGGGCCGTGCTCCTTGATGAAGGCCCGTGCGTCGTCGGAACCGTTGGTGATGAGCGTGGGCGGCACCGTGAAGCCGGCTGCCGCCGCTGCCGCGAGCCCGGCCGGCTTGTACTCGGCGTCACCGATGCGGTTGGGGTGGTTGACGTAGAGGCAGCCGGGCAGGGCGGTCAGGATGCCGCCGAGCCCGTAGCGGGCCTGGGCTGCAGCGAACCGTTCGTCCTGCTTGTCGAGGTGGGGGAAGGCGAACCCGGAGGGGCGCCGGTAGTACAGGGAACGCACGGCGCCCAGGTCGGCACGTCGGCTCGGGGTCTGCACGCTTCCCTGCCAACTGTCACGGTCGCCGCCGATGGCAGCGGAGCACGACAGGGTGGCGGGGAAGTCACCTGAGTCGAACCGCACGACCGGGACACCCCGGTCGTGCAGCTCGGCGATCACGAAGTCCGCGGTCGGGTCGTCGAGGTTGGTGACGACCAGGACCGGACGATCGTCGTTCGTCAGCGGAGTCACTGGTCGGTGTCGTTGCCCGTGTCGCTGTCCGGGGAGTCGCTGTTGCGGTCGCCCTGGCCCGTGGTGCCGGTCGCGGGATTCGTGCCGGAGGACGTGCCGTGGCCCGGGGACATGGTGGGTACCCCGGACGTGTCGAAGTACCGGGCGGTCTGCGTCTCTGGGTCCAGCGTCACCGTCGCGTAGGCGGGGCCGGCGACGGGCGGGTACGGGGCGATGCGGCGCAGGCCCCACGGGGCCACGGTCAGGTGCCCCTGCGGCAGGGGGCTGCCGGTGGGGAATCGGTCCATGTGGTTGAACACGGTCTTCCTCTCTGTTGGGAGTTCCTGTCCTTCGTGTGCCTTGCTCACCCGCACGGCGTCGCGGAAGGCGGTCCTGTTGGTGCGGGGGTCTCGTGGGCGCCGGAAGAAGAGGCGCCGGGTCTGCGTCAAAGCCGGACGGGATTCCTCAGTCTGTCCAGGACTCGCTGAAGAAGGCTGATGTCCGGTGCGCGGGCCTCGGCCGCCAGCCGACCGTCGCGGTACCAGTGGCTGAGGTGTTGCCGCCACGCGCTCTCCGCGCGCTGCACCTCGGCGCGGATCTCGCCGAGGACCAAGCCCGACTCCACGCGCAGCCGCACAAGGTCGGCCGGAGTGATCCGGACCGGTTCCGGGACAACCATCGCGTTGGCCTCGTCAGACGTAGATGTGGGGTTGAAGGCCAGCTCCACGCACGCGTCCGGGTACGGGCCGCCGGCCAACTCCTCTGCGGGCAGGAGCAGTAAAGAGACAGGCGCGATCAGCATGCGGCCGGCACCCGCAGCTCTGCCCAGATGCGTTTCCCGCCGCGTACCAGCTCGCTGCCCCAGGCGTGGGCAAGAGCGTCGACAAGGAGCAACCCGCGGCCGTGCTCGTCGTCCTGTGACGGCGTGCCCGGGGTGGGTCTGGTGCGGGACGTGTCCGTCACGACGATCCGGGCGGACTCCTTGCCCACCCGGGTGATCGAGGCGCCGACCGTGGCGGCGTCAGTGTGCTCCACCGCGTTGGCCACCAACTCGGTGACGACCTGCGCGGCGACCTCCACCAGCTGAGGCAGGCCCCAGGTCTGAAGCACCAGCGCTATGTCCCGACGCGCCTGAGTGACGGACTCCAGCCTCGCCGCGTACCGCTCCTGGTAGCGCTGTGGTCCCACCGTTGCAGCCGTCATGGTCATCGTCGCGTCCCTTGGAGGTGCTCGCGTTCGGGGTGGCCCAACCACCGGCCGTCGGGGCGTTGTCGCCCGAGGAGGATTGGCTCGGCAGCATCCGCAACGAAACCCACAGTGACAGCCTCCCTACTAGGCTCGTTCGGTGGTGCATACGACGGTAGAGAGCCGTGATCACAGCTAGAAGTGACCGCAAGTACAGGTGGTTTGCTGCTGACACACGGGAATGGGGCTGTTCATGCAGTCGAGTTCGCGACAAACCCTGACCGGCAGTCAGGGATCAGGCGGGCGCCCGCGCACGGGCGTCATCTCCGGCTACGTATTCCGGGTCATCCGAGAGCAGCAGGGACGCACCCAGGAGGACACAGCCGAGCAGCTGCGCGTGTCCTCGGACACGATCGCGGGCTGGGAATCGGGCCGCCGCCCGCTGACCGCTGTACCCGTCGGGCAGATGCTCGTACACCGTCATCGGCTCATGCACATGGGCACCGCCCCCGCGCTCCTGCAAGCCCTCGACCGTGCCCTCGAGGCAGACGTCCTCCTCGCGAGCGCACTCGACGACCAGGCCGACGTCGCGGCAAGCCCGCTCGGGGCCTGGGTGATGCAGCGCGACCTCGTCGAGGTCCTCGCATGGCCCCTCAACCACGTGCCGCCCCAGCCCGTCCGCGACCTGCCCGCCCCGCCACGCAAGCGCCGAGGCCCCGCGCCGGCCGGGCCGGAGCTGTCGGTCGCAGACCGCGCGCGGTTCTTCACACAGATGCGGCGCACCGCGGAACAGGCCCGGGGCGAAGACCAGTTCCTGCTCCGCCGCCAGGCCCTCTACCTCTCCGGGTACGACGACCAGGACGACACCTCCGCATGGCTCGCTCACCAGCAGGCGACAGAACGCCCTGGCGGCTGGCTTACGGGCTGGCTCAACTCCCGGTCTGTTGCCGCGGTCTCGGCCCGGCAAGGGGACCGGGACCGTATGAGCCACTTCATCGACGCCGCCCTCATCGACGACGACGCCGGCGAGGCCGCGAACCTGAACTACTGGGCCTACTGGATCGGCGAGACGGCCCACTTGGAACTGAGCGACGACTTCATCGCCGTCCGCAACCCTGGCCCGTGGCCCGGCGACAAACTCCTCGCCCATCTCGCGCACGGCCTCGCACCGCATCACGGCTACGTCGACCTCAATATCCACTCCATCTGGTCTCTGCTCCAGGTTCGGCCCAACCTGCTGCGATCCGGAGCAGCAGGACACGCCCTGCGCGACAGGCTGCCCGTGATGTTGGATAGCCGGGAGCTGTCGGCGCGCGGGCGCCGGGAGCTGGAGAGCATCCGGTACGCGATCCGCCTCGCCGAGGCGTGAGAGGAGTCCGACGGTGGCTGAAGACCTGTACGCGGTGGCGCGCTTCCTGTACGAGGCGGGCACGCTGAAGCAGACCAAGCGCACCGGCTGGTGGATGGCCGGAGTACGCGACCCCGAGTCGGTGGCGGAGCACTCATGGCGCACCGCTCTCCTCGCGACGATCATCGCGAAACTGGAAGGCGCCGACCCCGCACAGGCCGCGTTCCTCGCGGTATGGCACGACTCGCAGGAAACCCGTACCGGGGACGTGAACTACCTGGGCAGGAAGTACGCCCCGCAGGCAGACCCACGAGCGGTCACCGAGGACCAGGTCGCGGGCATGCCCGAGGTCCTCGCCACCGCGGTACGCGAGCTGGTCGCGGAATACGAGGCGAAAGAGTCCCCGGAGGCCCTCTGCGCCCGGGACGCCGACAAGCTGGAATGCATGATCCAGGGCATCGAGTACAAGGCCCAGGGCTACGAGAACGCGCAGCGCTGGATCGACAACAGCCGCCGCCGACTCACCACGAAGTCCGCCAACCAGCTCGCCGACGCGGTCCTTGCGACCGAGTCTCTGGACTGGCTGCGCACAGCCCTCGGGGAGACACAGAGCTGACCTCGTCCGACGGATCCGGCACTCAGCCCTCGATGCCCTGACCGGGTCGGTAGTTGTCAAGTCAAATGAGACGTTCGTGGGGCTATGAAACTTGTGGTTCGGGTTCCCTGCGTTTTGCCGGATTGTTGATCCATGCCTGGCCGGGTATCTCGGGTGGCTTCGGCCGCCGCCCCCGCCCACCCCGGATACCCCAGCAGGCGTGGATCAACGACCCGGCCAAGCGCAGGGAACCCGCACCACAAACCTCATAGCATCACGACCGTCTCACTGGACTTGAAATCTTCCGGTTGCCCCTTTCACTCACGGGACCGGATGTCGGCCGCCACACGCACACTGTGGCGTGGGTCGCGGGCGAGGAGTTCCAGTACGGCGCTCGCCGTTTCGGATCGCTTGAGGTCAGTCTGAGCGGCTGCTTCGGCCAGTGTCTGACGGACTCTGTGCTCACTGTCCTTGGCCAGGCGCACGGCGGTATCCAGATAGCGATCGGGATGCCGTAGGCACAGAACGGCGCAGGCTTGGCGCACATTTATATGGGGATGTGCCGCCAGAAAGTCGGCGTCAAGGTCGGCGGTGACGCCTTCCGCGAGCCGGCTGAGCACGACTGCCGCAGCATGAAGGTGGGAGGTGTCCGCACTGGAGAGCAGACCGATGGCTTGTCCTCGAACCCATGCCTGTTCTTCAGGGGTTGTGGCCGACGCGGCTGCCAGGAGCAGAGCTTCTCCTCGCAGAGACGCCGAACCTCCAGAGATCTTGAAGGAGCTGAGCGGGTGAGGTGTGCCGGTCAGCTCATCGTCCAGATGACTGCCGTCCTGGTCGCCGACCGCAAAGCTCTTCGCTGCATCGAACACCTGTTGCTGGATGTGGACGGGTAGGTCGACCACCAGATTGCGGACGCCGATGAGCGCGTCCCGCCTGCTGGTGGCAACTTCACGCACGTCGTTCGCGATGCTCATGAGCTTGTCGAGGCATTCCACGCGACTCTCCTCGCCGAGCTTGCCGACCAGGTAGGAATCGGAGACCAATCTGGTTCCGAACTCCGCGATGCCAGGTGTCGGTTCGCGGTGTCGAAGAATGCGGGCTCGCGCCTGCTCCGCGCGTTCGCGCACCGCTGCGTGGTCGGGGTCGATCACAGCCCGTGCGACATCGGCCAAGTAGAGGCCGTTGTCGTCGAGGCGGCCGGCTCTCGCCCGGAGCCGGATGAGGTCGTCCTCAACCAGCCCGCCCGGGACAACGGAGCCTGCCCGGGGTTCTGTTTCCGCTTGCCCCGCTCGCAGGAGGCTGATCACCTTGTCATCCACGACGAGTTCGAGCGCCTTCTGTGCCCCTCCGTCTGCCAGATCGAAGAGTCTGGTCAGAGCTTTCATCGCGATGGCCCCATGGGTTCCGGCGATGGCAACACAGGCGGAAGCATGACAGTCGTCCGAGTGGTGGTACTTGTTGGGTCCCCGTGGGACATCAGGGGCCAGAAGATCGAGAACGGCGAGAGCTTGTTCCGGTGTCCCCCGAGCCGCGAGCGCGCAGACACTGCGAGTGACCTGGTGCGTCAGGTTACGGAAGGGGGAATCCGCCACTTCGCCGGCTCTGGCCCGTTGAGCCAGATCAGTCAATTCACCGAGCAGATCACGAGCCGTCTCGTCGGCGATCAGGTCCGCCTGAGCCTCAACGATCGTGGTGCGGGAACGGAGTACCCACCAGGGAGCATCGGAGAGGGGACCGAGTGGCAACGTAAGGTCGCCGACGGCAGCGGCGAGTTCCTTGAGCTTCTTCGTGCTGCCCGCGCGTTGGTAGTACTGGGCGGCAAGAGATGATTCGTGACTTTCTCGATACAAGTCCCCCAGAAAATCCAGTGCCTCGAACTCGCTGCCCCAGTCTCCGGTGGTCACCGCGTCGGTAAGCCAGCGTCGGGCGGACAAGACCGCCTCGACAGATTTGCCGTTCACCTTGGCCGACAGAGCCTGTTCCCGGAATGAGCGCACACGGTCGAGCAGACGTCCCGTACCGGTTGCGCGGAGCGCCTGCGCGAGCCGATGCTCATCATCGATGAGCGAGGTCACAGGACCGTATTGGGCATTCACTGCCCGGATCGCGTAGAGCCAGTCCGCGGCATCCTCATTCATCCCGGCATGGATGGCGTCGTAGACCGCATCGCGCCAGGTCTCGACTGCCTCCTCCGCTCGGCCCTCAAGGGCGCAGAGCCTGGCTTCACGTGCGTTGATCAAAGCTGCCTGTCGGCCGGGCACCCTGTGATGCCGCGCCAGCCTCTTGAGCTCCGTGCGCTCGGCGAGGTCGTACTCGGCGCGCACCAAACGCAACCGGACGACAGCGTCCTCGGTGATCCGTCTAATCAGCTCCGTATCCGCTCGGGTGGCGGCTGCGGTGATGAGACCGTCCAGGTTTTGGACTTGGTCCGGGTCCAACGCCAGCAGAGATTCAACGAACAGCAGCACTAACAACGGCTGGTAAACCGGCTCTTCCGCGGCAGGTGCCTCAAGCGCGGTGCGCAGCGCGACGAAATGACCAAGTGGATGGAGCACGCTCTTGACTGCGGAATCGACCAATTGGAGATGTCGTTGTGCGAGTGCTGTCTGCGTCCGCCCGGACGCCTTCTCGCTGGCGGTCAGTTGTTCAATACGGTGCAACAGTCTCCGGGGTTCGTCGCGATCCCCGAAGTGCAGTGCTACGACCGCGAGATGCGCAGCCAAATCGATTGCTTCATCGACGAGTTGGGCGTCCACCAGTGCGTCGAGTTGCTTGCCTCGCATGGTGACCGCATGACCGCGGAAACCGGCGTCGTCGAGCCGTTCGGCCAGTTCGCCGTACAGCCGGGCTGACTCCTTCGGCGCGGTCGCTAGGTGGGCGTCCGCCCGTCGCAGAATCGGGGCCACGTCGTTGGTCTGCAGCGGGCCGACAAGGATTCGCTCCGCCTGCTCCTGCCGATCGGGCAGTGGTACGGGAACTCCTTGTGGGGGAGCTCCTGTACAGAATGTCGTCGCCGTCTCGCGGGTCCAGAATCGGGCGACCACATCGCCTTGGACGCGCAGGTACTCGTTGATCTGCTCGGATCCCCACAGGTCCAACTCCAGGTCGGAGTTTGCGTCCTGGAGTCTTGCAAGTTCATCAGCAACCTGAGTGGGCTGTGTGGTAGCCGAGGTGGCAATGATCAGATGGCGCGCGTCGAAGGGCCGTCGACCACGTGTGAAGGTCTCCACGGCTGCTCGCAGATCGCCGGCGGTGAATGACTGATAGTCCTTGCACTGGACAACGATGTAGTTGCCATCCGGCTCACGGCCGGCGAGGTCAATGCCGTACTGCGCCTGCCCCTGCGTACCGTAGCGGCGAAACTTCACGCCTCTCAGACCGAGCACGCCGCGTGACAGCGCCAGTACGAGTTTCTCGAAACGGTCCCAGCCGAGGTGCAGATCGAGGTCCTCACCCGGTGGGACGTTGCCTGAGGTGCCAGGCTCGGGCGAAGTACTGAGATTGGGATCCGCGGTCCACGGCTCCCAGGGGTCTTCTCCACTGACGGATACAGCTCGTTGCGAGGCAATGTCGATCACGCTTCGATATTACATCGCAATCGTGCATAAATTCCTCCAGACCAAAGAAATAACCCTCCGTAGTGACTTCCCATGACGCACGACACATGACACGTCAGGGCTGATCGCTAACTCACCTTCCTAATTCTGGCCGAAGCATCAATTTGATCACCCGGAAGTCCCGTGACGTGATGCCGCCCGGGCAAGAGCTTCCGCAAGAAACTCGGATTGCTTAGATTTGTGATTTTTATGTATCTCGTGACGGGATCTGCAAACCTAGAGACTATCCAGATGCTCGGCGGTATCCGAATTACCTACACTTCCTCACGGCTGCTCATCTTCACCGTATGAGTCTGCAAAGGGCCCCTTCCAACGGCCCAATCGAACCGTCGCGATCATCCAGGAGGGTGGTCTGCTGTCGGCCCCGCACGGCAGTGAACTGGTCGGCCAGGCCCTTATCGGACGAACAGCCTGCCCGGGGGCGTACGAATGGCGGGACCGTTCAGTCGATGTCAGACCCTTGCGGAATCATGACGCTCGGAAGTCTGGTCGACTCTGCTGGAGAGGCACGTGGTGAACGCCGACCTGATACGGGACCTCGGCAGGCCAGACCGGCGCGAGACAGCAGCAGACGCGTTGGTCACGCTCGGCGCCGGAGGGGTGGAGGAGTTGGTGCGGGAGGTGATGGACACGGGGTCCCTGGTGGACTGGCGGCCGATCACCGCCGTACTCGGACGGATCGGGGATGCGGGGTTCGACGGTCTGCTCCAGGGGCTCGTCTCCGCGTCCACCGAAGAGTCCCGCGAGCGCGTCGGCTTCGCGTTCTCCCAGCTCGGCGTGGCCGTTCTCGACCGTTACACCGCGGCCCTCGCCCACCCCGTGCCGCTCATACGCCGTCAAGCCGTCCGTGGGATCGAGCACTGCGGGGAGGCAGGCCGGTCCGCCGCCGTCCTGCGGCCGCTGCTCGGCGACCCGGACCAGGAGGTCGCCCAGCAGGCCCAGGACACCCTGATCGGCACCGGCGAGCTCGTGATCCCGCTACTCCGGCACGTCCGGGAACGGGGACCTGGCCGGCAGCGGGCACGGGCGTTGACCGTACTCGCCGAACTCGGTGGCGAACCGGCTCTGTCGCCCGCCGACGCCGCCGCGATCGAGCGACTCATCCGCATCAAACTCCCGGACGATCGGCCCGAACCGCTGTGGGCCTGCTGGAACCACTGGATGGCCGTCCCAGGCGGGGACCAGGCCGGGATCATGCGCGTCCTCGGGCTGACCGGCCCACGACCCGTGACCTTCGCGCTCGGCAACGACATCGTCGACGCCGACGGCCACGGCTGCGACACGGACGAATACACCGGCTACGAGCGGGTCTTCGTCACTCCCGAACTCGATGGCTGGACCCTCATCCTCGGCGCGTGGTGCGACCCGCACGGCCAGGAGCGCCGTGAGGACGTGCTGCGCCTGTGCACCGAACTCAGTGCCCGCTACGGCCGGGCCCAGGCGTACTACTACGGTGGCCAGGGCGACGGCTCCACCTGGCTCGTCGCCGAGCACGGCACGGTGATCCGGCGTTACGGCGAAACCGGCGAGGCGGAGGACGAGTCGCTGACCCTTGGCGAGCCCTTGCCGTACGAACGAACACGCCGTACGGAACTGGGTCTGAAGCCCGATTGGGACGCCGCGCAGGAGAGCGAAGACGACGAGGACGAGTGGCGGTGGACCGCTCACGACCTCGCCCCGGACATCGCTCGCTCACTCGGCGCCGCGAGCCCTCTCGACGTCACTGCCGACACACCGTCACGCGGCACCGGTGTCATCGCCCTGACTCCGTACGGCGTCGCCCACGGCGTACCGGCGGGCGCCTACCGCATCTGAGTCGCGGCTGCCCTCGATGTGCTCCCGCAACGGCGCCCCTCCGGCCGGTACTCACTCCCTGTGCTCGGCCGCTCGCCGATCACCCCGAAGGGCTATCCATATCTCGGAGGCGACGGCGTGCCCATAGCGTGCCCTTAAGACCGGTAAACCACGGTCGGCAACGGTACGAACCCGCGCTCATGGGCAGCACCCTAGAACACATAAACCCAGGTCAGCTGCCATGCGGCCGTCCAAGCGCCGTCGCTTCCCAAGCTGAGAGTGCGAGTTCGATTCTCGTCACCCGCTCCATGACAAAGGCCCAGGTCACCTGACCCGGGCCTTTTTGCTGTCCTCGACGATCAGTCGCCGCGTGCCAGATTCGTGCCAGATGCTTGATCGTCGGGGGCGGTGAGCTGTGCTTCTGGCACGGCAGCAGCTTCCTGGCGTGCTTTACGTACGGTCGCGTCGAGACCGGCTGCAACTTCCTGCTGTCGGTCGTCGTCGGAGTGCTGGTAGATCAGCGCGGCTTTCTCGGAGGACTGGCCGGCGCGGACCATCGTGTCCTTGAGGGTGGCGCCCGAGCGGGTCGAGAGTGTGTGTCCGGTGTGGCGGAGGTCGTAGAAGCGGAAGCCTTCGGGGACGCCGACGACGAGACGGGCCTTGCGCCACTTACGACCGAAGCTGCTGCGGCGGAAGGCTGCACCCTTCTCCCCAAGAAAGACCAAGCCGTTGGGCCCCTTGCCCGGATACAGCTCCATGTGGAGACGCAGCTCATGGCGCAGGAACTCGGGCAGGTGGACGGTCCGGGTACCGGCTTCGGACTTCGTGTCGCCGGGGGCCCGGCGGCCATTGGTGCGCTCTGGTTCGGCAACACGGATCGTGATCTTCAACGCGTCGACGTCGACATCCCGGCGGCGGAGCCCGGCGAGTTCCTCGGGGCGAAGAGGGCCGTACGCGCCGAGGTAGACCATGAGACGCCAGCGCGGGCCGAGTTGGTCGGCGAGGGCGTCGACCTGGGCGACGGTGGCGATACGGCGTTCGGCCGCCTTCTCCTTTCCTGCGCCCTTGATCCGGCACGGGTTGCGCTTGATCAGGTCGTCGTCCACGGCCGTCTCCATGATGCTTTTCAGGAGGCGGTACGCCTTGGCCGTCGTGGTCTTCGCCTTGGTCGTACGGAGGCGTTCGGCGCGCCACTCGCGGATGAGGGGCGCGGTGATCTCGTCGAGGTCCGACTCACCGAAGGTGGGAAGGATGTGGTCGTTCAGGAGGTAGTGGTACAGGTCCTCGCTGAGGACGGAGAGTTCCCGCTCCTCCACCCACTTCTCCGCGTAGACCTTGAAGTTGACCGACCCTGCCTCCGGGTCGCGCCAATCGCCGCGCCGGATCTCGGTCTGTTTCTCGGCGAGCCAGTCGTCAGCGTCCGCGATGGTCTCGAAGGTTTCGGGTGCCGGTCGCATCACGCCATCGGGCCCCGGATAGCGGGCCTGGTAGCGGCCGGACGGAAGCCGTCTGATCGCGCCGAAGCGGCGCCGCCTGCCCTTGCCGTTGGCCATCAGGCAGCCCTCCCCCAACGCGAGCGAGGACGCCTCAGCGGCTCGACGGTACGGGACTGGATGAACTCCACGACCGCGCTCTCAGGGATGCGGACATGCCGGCCGACCTTCACGTACCGGATGCGCCGTTCCTCGATCAGCCGCCGGGGGAAGCGGGCGGTGGTGCCGAGCAGCTCGGCGACCTGGTCGACGGACAGGTAGCGGTCGGTCATGCGGTGGGCTCTCCTTCCGTGCCGGGGGCGGGTTCGAGGGATGCGGACAGCCAGGCTTCGGTGTCGGAGAGGCCGGTTCCGGCGAAGACCCAATGGGCCAGGACGTACGTGGTGTTGGGCTGGTCAGGTGTTGGGATGGTGCTGTGTTGTGCGCGGCGCCATTCCGCTCGGGCGTCGCGGAGGGCGCCGAGGGTGGTGGAGTAGCGGCGGGACTTGGTGGAGAAGTGGCCGCGGAAGCCGAGCATGTGGGCCCAGGCGCGCAGGCGGAGGTGTTCCAGGCTCTTGCGGGCGCCGAGGGTCCAGGCGGTGCGGATGAGGCGGCGGGCGTGGTCGCTGATGTCGAGTTGGGCGAGTTCGGCGGCGAACTTGAGGGGGCGGTCGAGAGCGCCGACGGTCGCGGCTTCGGTGCCCTTGGTGGCGTACTTGGCGATGTAGGCGGCTACGGCTCGTTCGGTGAGTTCCTGGCCGTCATTGAAGTCGGCGGATCGGATGGTGCGGACGTCGAGTTGGCGGCCGAAGGTGAAGGTGTGGGTGCGGCCGTCGATGGTCGGGCCGTCGACGCGGACCTTGGCGGTCGCGGTGCGGATGGCGTCGGTGAGCAGTTCGGCAGTGGCCCAGGGCGGGGGTGGGGTGTCGCCTCCGGTGGGGCCGTCGATGCGGATGACAGCGTGGAAGTGGACGGCTCCGCGCTTCTGGTACTCGGCGACCTTGGCGAAGGACACGCGCGCGTGGTCGCGGAACCGGCGTTGGGAGAGGCCTGCGCGCTTGGCTACCTCTCGGCGGAGGTAGGTGGAGAAGCGGCGCCAGAGGGGACCGGCATGGGCGTTCCAGAGGACGGCGGCTTCGTAGTCGTAGGTGTCCGGGTTGAGTGGGGTGCCGAGGGTGTCGTCGTCCTGGTCGTGGTGGGTGCCGCAGCGGCAGGGGCGGCCGTCGGTGCGGCGGTTGTGGACGGGGCCGAAGCCGGGGGCGGTGAAGGTGGCGAAGACGCGGGGGTGGGTGGCGACGTGTTCGGGGGTGCCTTTGCCGCCGCGTAGGCCGGAGGTGATCAGGTGGAAGGTGTCGCGGCGGTAGACCTCGGAGCAGGCTGCGCAGCGGGTGGTGCGGCGGTTGTTGCAGCGGACGAGGAGTTGGCCGGCCGGGAGCGTCGGGGAGTCGAGGTGGTGGAGGACGGCGCCGATCTCGCCGGACGTGGTGTCGACGTCGTATTCGGTTCGGTGGCCGTCGAGGCGGATGGGGTTGGTGCAACCGCCGAGGCTGGAGAGTTGGCGGAGGATACCCGGGAGGGTGCCTTGCGCGGCCAGGTTCGCTAGTTCGGGGAGTGGGGCCGGGGTGGGGCGGGTGAAGATGGCTTGCTCCTTCTGGCTGGCTCGGTCAGGAGAGAGGGGCCCCGGGGCGGCGTAATGCTTGGTCGTGTGCCGCCGCCCCGGAGGTCAGGGGACGTTGCGGGAGTCGTTCAGCGGCGGTGGTCGCGGAGCATCGAGCGCAGGACCACGGCGGCGATGGCTACGGAGATGGCCGTGACGGCGACGGCGGCCAGGAGCGCGGTGAGGACGACTCCGCCGACGACCAGGGCGACGACCGTGTTGCGGTTGATGGCGACCGGCGGGAGCGAGCGCCGTGCGGGCATCGGGTCGTTCGGGGTGTGGGTGTGTGCGGGCGGCGGGGTCGGGTTGTCGGGGTACTTGGGCAGAAACACGGCGAACCCTCTCTTATCTACTCGTCTAGTTATGTGAGCCGTTTACGACACCCACTCCGGAGCGCGTGCCGGACTCGATGGCGGGGGCGAGGAAGGTGTGCGAGAGCCAGAAGCCGAACAGGGCGATCAGTACGACGATCCAGGTGCGGATGCCGAGGAACTTGACCGCTCCCCAGGCGAAGAAGCCGAGGACGAAGACGAGCGGCAGGCTGACGGTCACGGTGCAGGGGTCCCTTTCAGCGGACGGGGCAGCGATGGGTGTGCGCGGCCAACTCGGCGGCGGCGCGGCTGTCGTAGTCGGCGGACGTGTTGCATCGCGGAGCGGTGCAGGCGGCGGTGTGCTTCTCGCTGCCCCGGTCGTCGTAGGACGTGGCGACCTGGACGGGGCCGATGCGAATGACGTTGCGGAAGCGGCGGTTGGCGGTCATCGTCAGTCCTCCGCTCGCGGGTTCGGGGCGGGGAACTCGGCAAGGATGCGGGCAGCTTCGGCAGGGTCCGAGGTCCGGTCGGCAGCTTCCTCGGCGAGGAGGCGGGCCAGTGCCCACCGGTTGCTGCGGGCCATCTCGCGGGCCGCGTCGAGGTAGTCGGCGGCGGTGTTGAAGGTGAGGGGCACGGTTCAACTTCCTGTCGGTGTGAGGTGGGCGGCGATGGCTTCGGCCATGGGCGCGGGGACGCCGAGGCGGGCGCGGAGGGTCGGGGTGTCGATCGGTGTGCCAGTGCGGGTGTGGTGCTCGGCAGCAACCTTGCGGGCGTGCTCGATCAGGGCGGCCGGGACGGACACGGCGGGGCGGTTGGGTGGTGCCTCGATGACCGCTTGCGCGGGCGTCTCAGGCGGGGGTTCGGGCGCGTCCTCCTGGACGTCGGCGGTCTCAATGTCGTTGGTTGCTGCGGGTGTTGTGGTGTGGGCGAGGAGGGTTCCGCCGAGGAAGGCGACGGCGGGCCAGCCCGCGACAAGGATGCGCAGCCAAGCGGGGACGTCGCCGAGGTCGAGCAAGCCGGCGGTGGCGACGTTCGCGCCGAGGGACGCGGTCAGGGCGATGACGAACCAGCACCAGCCGGAGGCTTTCGCGTCGCCGGTCCGCAGTCGGCGCCAGGCGGCGACGAGCAGGAGATCGACGCTGATGGGGTAGGCCCACGCTTTCCACCCGGCCTGTCCGGCTGCCGAGGCGATGTCGTGCAGATGGGCGAAGGAGAGGGCGGCGGCGATGAGGGCTTGGACGAGTACCGCGTCGACGCGGGCCAGTTGGGCGCGCATGATGCGGCTCCTTCCGGGTTCGGGCATGGAGGGGTAGGGACGTGGCGCGAGGCGGTCACGCCAAACCGGGGTGGGAGAAGGTCAGTTGGTTGCCGGACGCGGCTGGACGTTGAGGCCCGGGGCCTTGACCGGTTGCGCGGGTGCGTACGGCCGGAAGCGCTTGAGCGCGGGCAGGTCTGGCACCAGGTGCGCTGACTCGCGGCAGATCTCGGCAGCGTCGCCGAGGGACAGATAGGGCGTGCGGATGCGGGACCAGCCGCCGGAGGTGTCACCCGCTACGGCCAGGCCGGGGCGCTCGGGGGCGATTGCGCAGGCGGCGCCGACAGCTTCGGGGGCGATGTCACCCAAGGCCATCTTGGCGGAGGCTTCGTCGTTGACGCGGTGGCAGACGCGGCCGGTCAGCTGGGCACGGAGCATGGTGGCGCCCTTGCCGAGTTCGGCGCCGAAACGCTGGCCGCAGACCTCCAGGTAGATGCCAGCCGCACGGCCGAGCTGGGCGAGACGGATGAGCTGGGTGACCATCTCGTCCCGTCGTTCCTCGTCCTTGCGGGTTGCGACGAGGAAGAGTTCGGCCACCTCGTCGACGAACAGCACGATCGGGACCGGGCGTTCGCTCTCGGGCAGGCCCCAGATGTCTGAAGTGATCTCCTCGTCGGGGGTGTTGGGGGCGATGCCCTGCCGGGACTTGATCAGGTCGTAGCGTTCCTCCATTTCGTCGATGAGCGCGGGCAGCAGGTCGGCTGCCTGGTCGGGGTCGGTGGCCAGGGCCGAGAGGCGGACAGCGAACGGGGACAGTTCCACGCCGCGCTTGCAGTCGATGCCGACCAGCGCGACCGGCTGTCGGGCGAGTCCGGCGACCAGGTGGCGCAGGTACATGGACTTGCCCGACAGCGTTGCGCCGAGGGTGAGTTGGTGCGGAACGGCGCGGTAGTCCCGTACGAACGATGTGGCGTCCTCCCGCAAGGCCACCGGCACCTTGAGGAGCCCGGACGGGAGCTTGCGGGTGCGTGGCATGCGCACCTGGCGCAGTACGTCGTAGCCGACGAGCCGGAGTTCGACGACACCGGGCTTGACGGTGGTGACGTAGACGGCGTGAACTCCCCAGGCGTGCCGCAGCCGTTCGGCGGAGGCTGCGACGTCGGCGGGTTCCTGGCCCGGGGCCAGCCGCAGCCGTATCCGCAGGCCGGTCGTGGTGGGCCGGATGATGCCCCGGCGGGGCGGCACGGCACGGACTTCACGGCGAGTGGTGGCCTTGACTGCGAGGATGCGCAGCCGGGACGGAGCGACGGTGAGGCCGCAGGCATCCATGACCGAACCGTATGAGCTGAGCAGACGGGTGGTGGACACGGGCAGGCCGATCGTGGACCAGTACGCGGCCGGGTGCTTGGCCCGGGTGTAGGCGGCCCCGCCACCGATCGCGGCGAGGGGACCGCCCACCTCCAGGAGCGTCGTCAGGTCGGTCATCAGGCGGCGACCTCGGCGCCGACCGGGAACGCGGCCGGAGTCACGGCGGCGGCCCGGAAGGCGATGCCGTGACGCTGCTGCCCGTTGAACACGCTCTCCCACGGCCGGGCGACGAGCCCCGGGAGCGACACCGGAGCTCCGAGCGCGAGCCCTTCGGACACCCCGCCCTCCGGAACGGTGACCTTGATGAGCGACGACTCGCCGTCCTCGATGTAGACGACGCCGAGCGTCATCAGCGCCTCGCCGCTGACGGCGTCCTTGGCGATCTCGCCGGTCTGACGGTCGCGAACCTTCGGCTCCGGAGCCTCAGTGAGGAGGATCGTCGCGGCGGTGGTCTCAACACGGATGGTACGCAAGGAAGTTTCCCTATCTACTCGTCTATACATGCAGCGATCCGAGAACCCGGCCTCCGGGTTCGTGCGGACCACCCTGCCACACAACTTGCCCACTCGTCTATACGAGTATGCAGGTTGGGGTGTACGAGTTCGGGAAGCGTCCCCCGCGCACCACCGCCAGCCATGCGATCAGGTCGCCGGGAGCTGGTACGACAGCACGTACGCGTCCGCCGCCATGACCGTGTCACAGACCTCCACAGCCCGCCCTTCGGTGTCGTACGCGGTGCGGACGAGGTGGATCACCGGCACACCGGAGGCCAGCCGAAGCGTCTTCACCTCGGTGGGCGAGGGCATCCGGGCGCGGATCTCCTCCTCGAAGTGGTCGAGGTGGTGGCCGAGTTCTTCGAGGCGGGCGTAGATGCCGCCGGGGCCCGGGTTGGGTTCGGCGATCGGTGTCCCGCGGGCGATGTCGAGGGGGAGGTAGGAGGTGGCGAACTCGACCGGCTTGCCGTCGAGGAGATACCGGCGCCGGCGGGCGAGCACACGCCGTACGGAACCGAGCCGGGTGGAGATGTCCTGGCTGGCCTTCTCCTCCTTGACCTCCAGACTGTCGACCTGGGGGTGACTGCCAGCCGCGTCCGCCTCCACGATAAACGCGGACTTGCCCTGCTCGCGGTGACGGCGGGCGAAGCGGTCGGAGGCGAGACGCCGGACGGGAGGCCGGGGCCGCACGAAGACGCCCTTGCCGTGCTCGGCGTGCACCAGGCCCTCGCCCGTGAGGACGGAGAAGGAGTTGCGGACGGTCATCCGGGAAACGCCGTAGTGCTCGACGAGTTCGGCTTCGGAGGGGAGCTTCTCCCCCTCCTTGAACCGCCCACGGTCGATGGCCTCGCGCAGCTGGTCGGCGATCTGCCGGAAGACCGCACGATCGCTCGTGGGGTCGAGATCACCGAGCACGCTCGGAAGTGACGTCACGTGTACTCCTTTAGGTATCTAGACGAGTGGGCGAGTGTTGTTGCTACGGTGGAGAGCCTAGCCATCCGAGAGGGCCGAGGAACGTGAGCACTGACCGTCCGCACTCCGTGAGCGTCGCCGGAGTCATCGTCGACGACCACGGCCGCGCCCTCCTGATCAAGCGCCGCGACAACGGCAAGTGGGAGCCTCCGGGCGGAGTCCTCGAACGCGAGGAGACCATCCCCGAGGCGCTGCAACGCGAAGTCCTCGAAGAAACCGGCATCAAGATCGCCCTTCCGGCGACCCTCACCGGCGTCTACAAGAACATGACGGGCCTCATCGTCTCGCTCGTCTTCCGCTGCCAGGCCGCCGACGGCACACCCACCACCGGGGACGAGACCCGCGCGCTGCGCTGGGCCACCCGCGAGGAAGTCACCGAACTCGCCGACGAGGCGTACGCGATCCGAGTCACCGATGCACTCGACGCGGCATCCCCGCCGGCCATCCGCGCCCACGACGGCGTCAAACTCATCTAGCCCGAACCCGCTGCACATGGCGGCCTACCAGCACGAAGGAACTTGTATGCACGAGTATACGAGCACTGCGCGGGTCTGGGGACTCACTTGCCCAGGTTTTCCCGAGGAGGTCAGCCGCGCCCGCCGCTGGACACGCGACATCCTGCGCGACTCACCCCTGGCCGAGGACGCCGAACTGATCGTGAGCGAGCTGAGCGCCAACGCGATCCTCCACACCGCGAGCGGCCGAGAGGCCGGCAGCTTCCATCTGGCGTTGGCCATGTCTTCGCAGGTGGTCGCTCTGTCGGTGACGGACGGCGGAGGCGCCGGCACGGCTCCGAAGGTCGAGCACCGGGACCAGGAGGCGGAGCACGGCCGAGGGTTGGGCATGGTCAGCGCGATTGCGCACCGGGTCGTGGTCCATGACAGCGACGGCGGCCACACGGTCACCGCGGAGCTCTTCACGGACGTACGACGAGGAGGGCACCCGTGCTGACCACGACGACTGCTCCAGGCTTCTGGTGCGAATGCTGGACCCGACACCTGGACGACGGCCAGCCTCCGACGCTCTTCGGCTCTTACGACGCGCGCACCGAGGTCGAGGCGAACAACTGGGTCTCCGAAATCCTGCGCACCATCTCACCGGCACTCGACACGGATACCTCCGAGGAGGCATGGGAACGGCTCTACGACCACCGCGTCAACACCCGCAGAGCCCTCATACGCCGCGTGCCCTGGACGGTGTCCGTCACGCACACCCGCACACTCATTACCTGGACCGTAAGCCCCGTGACCTTCCTGCCACTGGCACACCGACAGGGTGCAGAACTCCCCACATGCACACACGACTTCAAGCCCCACAGGTCCGCTTGACGCTCAACACCTGACCTCGATGCTCAACTCGCACCTGATATCCCCGCTGGGCCAGGAATCAGGCATGCTCAGCCCCGTGAGCACCGACAGCAACCATCACCCTTTGAACGGCACCGATGCCACCGAGCACAGCGTCGGTGCAGACCTGCCCAGGGCAATCGCCACTCTGAACGAGGAAGAGACGTACAGGGCCCTACTGACGGCAACGCACTGGGCAACTCTCGATCACGCATACGGGTCTGCCGCTGAAGCACCCAAGAGACTGGCCGAACTCCTCGCCCAGGACCAGACCGTGAGGACCAAAGCACTCGACTACCTGCACTACACCCTGCACCACCAAAACACCCTCTACGAGGCGACAGCGCCCGCGGCACTGTACGTTGCCGCGATCCTCCCGAATCCACGAACCACCCGCACCGTGGACAAGGGCCACAACTCGTTCCCCGGCTGCATGCGTGCTGAACTGCTCCTCTGGATCGCATCAGTGGCCGACGCAGTCACAGACGAGGCCGACGTCCTCAGCCGACGGCACGGATTCCCCCTCGACGACTACCCGCCGGCCGTAAGCATCCGAAGGATTCGACCGCAGCTGTACTCAGCAGCCGTGGCATACGTCGACGACACCGACCGGCCCACAGCCGAGGCGGCGATCACGGCATGCATTCGCCTCCTGGACGATCCTCGCCTGCTGCACCACCGCGCAGCACTCGTACCCGGGATCCGACAGATCCTGGGAACCAGCGAACAGTGGCAACACAGAGAGCGGGCCATCGACGCCCTCGACACATGGGGCGAAGACTCCACGGGCTTGGAAGGCCAGCAGAACCCCTTCCTGTTCTGTGACAGCGACACACCAACGGACAACGGCTCGCGGCCCATTGACACGAACGAGGGCTACAGCGAACCGCCACCGTTCTGACGCGTCCCAGTGATCACGACCTTGCCAACCAGGTGAGTTACAACTTTCTCTACTGGTTCAAGGCGGCTCGCTCCGCTCCCCGCGCGCGGCCCGGCCCCCGGCCGGCCCTGCGCTCCTGCCTTCGTCCCGCTCCAGCCCGGCCAGCGCCCGGGCCGCGCTCAAAGCATGCAGCAGCCTGATGCCAGAGAAGGGGTATGTCGTGGCTGGGGCGGTCGGCTCCACGGCTTTACGGAGCCACTTTGGCGCGAGCCTCGAAGATCATGGCCCCAACGTCGTGCTTTACCGGGCAGGTCCACAGACTGCCCGACGCGCCGGAAGCTTACGGGGCCATGATCACTCGCGCCAAAGCAGCGCCACCCCAAAGCCGCTCCACCGACCTCATTGTTTTAGTACACGCGCTCTGACGCCTCAGCAAGAGCGTCACCAACCTCTGCCCTCTTCGCTCTGTCAGGCCGAGGCTTTTCACCTCTAACGAGTGAGTGCGCAAATCCAGCAGGGGGGTCGTCCACTGGATCAAAGACGACTCCGACGCCGCATGCGCGAGGCACTGAGGCATTGAAGGCGAACACCATTTGTCCCGGCTTTTTGGTTACCGACTCAGGACCAAGATTTTCCTCATCCAACAGAGTCTTACGGTAAACAGATATACCGTCAGGATCGAACTGAAAGGCGGCGCGACTGGGCGTCTTCACTTCGCTAATGAGATCAGGGACAAGGAAATCAGGCACATCCGGAACGCGCCGATACAGTATTTCACTGTCCAGGATATCTGGATCATCCCACGCGGATGAATCTTCCAAGGCCAAGACTCCCCTCCCCATCAGGCCGAGTCAGACAAACAGTCTCTTCCACGTGGGATTACTGGCCCAAACCCTGAGCGAGATCTCCTTGAGGGCTCGCTTGGCTTCCAAGGCGATTCCCCTATCGCTCAAGTAGCCGTCGACCCGCGACTCGCCGTCAATATTGGCAGCGTAAACGTACGGCGGCTCCCCAGGAGAGAACTCGATCTCCAGACGCTCTTTTCCAGCGCGCCATTCCGCTAGAACCCCACCCTCAGCCGTCGGCGTCAGAAAAGGGTAAACGCTTCGGCTTTCGGTGAGGTGATCCAGAACCCGATAAGTCTGGTGGGTGACGCTTTGAGCGATGGGCTCAGCATGACCACCATCCCAGCCAGTCTCAAGGGAACGAAGTTCACGGAGCTTCGAGCTGATGTACATCTGCAGCTCCAGCTTCGTCGATGCGCCGAGCGGCTGAAGATGCGAAACGCTACCCTCTCCGGCCAAGCGAGGTGCAACCTTGCGGATCAGCCACATTCCAGCTGGCTCTCCCCGCCTGGTGGCACGCGAGAAATCTCTCGCTAAACCAAGGGACGAATTGCAGCCGCTAGGACCAGCGGCGTACAAACTCCAAGCAGTCATTCCATTTCCCCCCACTCTTGACGCATTCGCTGACTAGTCACCCTTTTAAAGACGCTAGTCACCACGTCATGCGCATCATCCAACGCACCCCAGAAGTCCGAATCAGAGTCAATGTCAGATTCTGCACTGAGACTCAGATTTGAACTGTCAGGGATCTCGTCCTCGACCCCTTCTCCGACCGCCGAATCCACCCCTACCAGGACACCGATACTAGGGTTTTCTTCATACTCGCAATAATGCACGCGAAAACCAGAGTAGTCAGGCTTGGCGAATGGGAAGGCGCATTCAGCCTTCCATCCCGTCAGGACACCCGCCATGGCTTCATGAGCCGTCATACCGAGGAGATTATTAACATATTCTACCGACACGCGCTTAACTTCGGGAATCTCCCCTACCGCTTCATGGGAGAGCTTACTGAAGCGCTCGAATTTTTCACTCAACTCAGCCTTGAGTGCCTCAAATCCCGGATATTCAGCACCATCAGAATGGAAGTGCCAAGAAAAAATAAATCGGTCGTACTGAAAACGAATTCTTTGATCGCCACTTTCCGTGACGAAGACACACATGGGCATGGGCCAAGAGAGTCCAGATTGGACGAATTGAACAGACTCTGGCTCTTGTGGGCCCCAGGACGGAAGCGGAGTTAGCTCTTGCAGTTCGGGGTACTGATGGCGCCACTCCACGCGCAGCGGAGCCAGATCAAGTGTTCGAAGCTTTGACAGTGGCTGCAGAAAGACGCTGAGGACCACCGAATGCACAGGCGGCCGATCGAAGCTCAGTTTTTTCGCCATAGCGACACCCCCTTCTCCAGGTTACCCACATCAACTACGCAACTAACAGCAGTTGTACTCAGTCCGTTACTGCGAAGCCTTGACGATGACCACTGTGTCACAGTTTGTACAGGTATGCAGTGGACTAGTCCAGGAGCTGACCGTGCCGCGACCCTACTGACGAACCATGTGCCTCAGCTAGCGGTTGGCTCACAATCACGCAACATCCAACACTGGCATGTGCTCATCAACGCAGTACACCGTTCTCCGTGGCTGATGGGTAGGCGCTGGAAGCTCAAAGCGGTGCAGCTCTGCCGGCGGCTCTCGGGAACCGTGCCAGACGCGTGCCAGGTCGTGCAGGGAATAGCGGGGCGCACCAGGGAACTAACGCCAGGGTCAGCCACGGTCCGAGACTGCTCCGCACCAGGTCAGCGCAGTAACCACTGCTGTGTGACCCGAGCTTCCCAAGCTGAGAGTGCGAGTTCGATTCTCGTCACCCGCTCCATGATCAAGGCCCAGGTCGGTGACCTGGGCCTTTTTGTTGGCCGTGGTGATCAGGGGTCGCTTGGCGGATCACCTGTCAGGTGGCCCACGCATCGGCCATCACGAAGGAAACGACCGTTCCGCCGAACCGGCTGGGCCCGGCGTGCCAGGACTCGGCGATGGAGTCCACGAGGAGCAGTCCGCGCCCATGCGCGTCAGCCGCCTCCGGTCGCCGCATCCTCACGTTCGCGGGAAACCCCGGGTTGTGCACCTCGACCCGGAGGGAGGTGCCCTCGCGGAACCACGCAACCCGGACGACCCACGGTTCTTCCGACCGGCCATAGACGATGGCGTTGGTCACCAGCTCCGAGATCATCAGCACGCAGTCATCCACCGAGCAGGCGAGGTCGTACGGGGCGACGAGCTTCCGGAACCGGCGTCGCGCGATCCCCACCGACTCAGGTAAGGGGTCCATGGTCATAGCCCCGAGGCGCGGCGAGCCCTCAGATGGGCAGCGGTCGATCGTGTATCGCATCCGTACTCACTCCTTGATGCTGCCGTCCCAGTTCAGGCAGCGCCGTCTCGACGCGGCACGGGTACGGTCGTTGACGATGGGCAGCGCGAGCGTGGTGTGTGAGCCGGCTCGCCTTCCAGCCCTCCCGCGGCACGCTCGGAAAGGTAAGTACGCGTCCTGTTTCGGCTGCTGCCCCGTCACGATGTACCCCTGCCTTTAAGTGGCCTTAGCCACTTACTGGATAGTGGCATTAGCCACTCGTGCGGCGCAAGCGGTGCACCGAAATGACGAACCATCAGGTGAGCGGATAGCCCTGCTCGAATGCCCAGCGGTGCGGCGGGTAGGTGGCTTCGGCGAACTCCAACGGTCGGTCCTGGAGGTCGAACACCACGTGATGGACTAGCAAGACAGCTGATCCAGGCTCCAGTTGGAGGTCAGTCGCCTCCTCCCCTGTCGCCTGGCGAGCGCACATGCGATCTTCGGCGTAACTCCCCTGTCGGCCGGTCACGTTCTCGACATACATCAGGGTGCCTTCCTGGATCCGCTCCGGCTCCAGCAGCTTGGGAGCCCGCTCCCCGACGTCCGGCGCGAACCAGGAAGTGGACAGATTGATGGGCCCGTCCTGGTTGTTGGTCACCCGCCGGCGGTGCACTGCTCGACGATCCTTCACCAGGCCCAGCGCCTCAACGACGTGATCCGGCGCATCCAGCCAACCAGTCGAGGTGATCGCCGCGTACTCACCGGGGGTGTAGATCTTTCCGGTCTGCCGGGCCCGCCCGTACAACTCCCTTGCCCGCCGGTTGACTTCAAGGCTCCGCACATAGGTGCCGGACCCCTGAAGCTTCTCGACGAGCCCCTGATGGCTCAGCGCTGCCAGCGACCGCGCGGCGGTCGGCCTGGACACCTTCCAGTTCGCCGCCAGTTGTCGCTCCGAGGGGACCTCGTCCCCCGGTCTCAAGTCGCCCCGAAGGATCTGATCGCGGATGAAGTGAGCGATCTGGAGATACTTCGGCTGCGCCTCTTCGATCTGAGGCATGTATGCCCCTCCTCATTCAAGTGGCTATGGCCTCTAGCCACTATAGGAGGGGGCAGGGGGCCGAACCCGTATTCTTGGGCACATGACGCGGTTGATCGTCGCAGCAGGTGGAGGAGGGGACGCGGTCGCCGCCGCAATGCTCAACGCGGCCTTGTACGGCGACGAGGACCGGGCGGTGATCCTCACGTACGCGTGGGACCGCCTGTTGGTCGACCCCGTCCCAGGTCCTCGAAACCCCTCCGACTTCACGGGACTCGAACCCGTCACTCAGTCGGTCTGGTCCGTGCCGGCATCAGCGCGCCCGATCGCTCCAGCCGGATCCACCCTCCCACGGCTTGCGGCAGAGCTCCCTCACACCTTCGCGCTGATCGATCCGCAACACGGCGCCGAGGGCATGACTCGCCAACTCGAAGAGCTGGTGAGCCACTTGGAACCGAAGTCGATCGATCTCCTGGACGTGGGCGGTGACATCCTCGCGCGAGGCGACGAACCGACACTGAAGAGCCCACTGGCCGATGCGCTGACGCTGGCCGCGTGCTGCCAGGTGAACGCGTCCGTCCGCCTCTTGGTCGCCGGCCCCGGTCTGGACGGCGAACTCCCCGTCGAGAGCGTACGCAGCCTGCTCGGGCCTCTCGTCCACGCCTTCACGGTGGAGGACACGGAGCCGGTCGGCTCGGTCCTGGAATGGCATCCGTCCGAGGCGACCGGCATGCTCGCCGCGACTGCACGGGGAGTGCGGGGCATCTGCGAAGTACGGGACGCCGGACTCCTCATCCCGCTCACGGACGACGCCCGGACGGTCCATGAAGTCGACTTGGACGAGGCCCTGGACCGCAACGAGTTGGCAGGCGCCATCCTGTCGACCACCACCCTGGAGGAGGCTGAGGCACACAGCCGCGAAGTCTGCGGCTCCTCGGAAATCGACTACGAACGCAACAAGGCCGCATGGCGCAAGGAGCAGCCGGCGAAGGAGCTCGACCCCGGTACCGTGCTGTCGCGGCTCGACGCCTTCGAGAGCGAGGCCCGAAGCCGCGGAGTCACGCACACGACGTTCCGCCGCCTCACTGAAGCCCTTGACTTTGGAGGTTCACCGCGCGAACAGCTACGCAGCCTGCTCATTGGCCATCGCCCCGAGCAGTACGCGGCGCCGTTATGGCAGGTTTCATGATGAATGACGAATGACGGCGTAACTTGCCTGATCGGTTGAGTGATCAGAGCGGTCTCGTCGGCCAGTTGAGGAGGCGGGCGCCTATCGTCGCCGTCTGGAGGGTGTAGCGCTGGGTGGGGTCGGCGGGGTTCACGCCGGTCAGGGTGTGGATGCGGTCCAGGCGGTAGGTGAGGGCACGGACGCTCAGGGTCAGCCGGCGGGCCGTTTCGGCGGCCACGCAGCCCGAGTCGAAGTAGGCGTTCAGGGTGTCGAGGAGGGGGCGGGCCCCGCCGCGGGCCTGTTCCAGCGGGCTGAGGGTGCTGCGTACGAGGTCCAGGAGCGCCTGGCGGTCGCGCGCGAGTACGGGGAAGACGAGCAGGTCGGCGGCGTGCAGCACGGGGTCGCCGAAACCCATGCGCTGGGCCACGTCGAGGGCGTTGAGGGCCTCCTCGTAGCTGTGGCCGATCCCCACGGCGCCGTTCCTGGGCCGGCCGATCGCGACCTGGCCGCCGTCGGTGCCGGCGTGGGCCTGCTTGGCGAAGTGGGTGAGGACGTCCTCCTGGTCGCCCGGCGCGATGCAGACCATCCGGCCGTTCTTGGTGGTGAACAGTATCCGGCGGTTCTCGAACCGGCCGAACAGCGCGTCCTCGACGCGGCGCGGCACCGGGTCCGTCTCGTCGTACTTGACCGGCCCCTCCGCGACCGCCACGGCGTGCAGGCGGGACAGGCGCAGGCCGAACCGCTCGGCGCGGGCGGCGAGATGGCCGGCGTCGCCCCGGCCGTGGAGCAGGTCGTCGATGAACTCCCGTCGGGCCGCCTCCTCTTGGCGGATGACGAGTCGCTGGGCGCGCTCGTATCCGTCGGCGAAGGCGTCCATGGCCTGTTCGACGAGGGGCAGGACGTCGTCGGGGCTCGCCGTGCTCGGCCAGGCCGCGCGGGCGGTGGCGAGGTGCTCGCCCACCAGTGCGCGCCATCCGTGGCCCGCTGCCGCCGCCTTGGCGCCCAGCGCGCGGCGGGAGTCGAGTTCGTCGCGTGTGAGGCGGCGGCCGGTGGCGGCGGCGTCCGCCAGGATCTCGGCGTACCCGTCGAGGAACCGGCCGGGTGTGTGGTGGTGCTCTGCGGCCACCTGGGCCTCCCCCTCCCTGCTTCCGGCACGCCGGGGCGGCCCGGTGTCCGGTCTCCGGTGTGTGGTCTCCGGTGTGTGGTGCGTGGCGTGTGGTGCGCGGTGTGTGGTCTTCCGGGTCCAGTGTCCCAGGGTGCGGTGCCGGGGTGCCGGGGTGCCGGGGTGCCGGGGCGGCGTGGCGTCGTGGTCGGTGGCGGGCGCTCGCGCCGGGGCCGACGGGTTCCCTCGCGTTCGGTACGGCCTGCTGTTCGGTACGGCCTGTGTCCGGTACGGCCCCGTGTCCGGTGCCGCCCTCGCCGGCCGCGTACGGCTGTGGGTCCGCTGTGTCCGGTTGCCGGAGGCCGGAAGTTCGGTCCTGTGGCGGAGGGGTGCGCCGCGGGTCGCCCCCCGGCCCCGGTGGCCGCTCCCGGCGGCCCCGCTGTCGAGGCCCCGGCATAAACCGAGCGTAAAGATTGCCGGATCACGGCAGTGAAAGCCCCCGCGGTCCCGTGTGAGGATCGGGGCACGGCGGAGACCGGCGGCGGAGCGAGCGGGGGACGGTACACATGGCCTGGTTCCTCGGACTCGGCATCACGGGGGTGGTACTGCTCGCCCTGGCGCTGGTCTTCGACGGAGTCCTGGAGGGGGCTCTGCACGGTGTCCTGGACGGTGTCCTGGACGGACTGCTGTCGTTGCCGGTCGTCGCCGGGTTCGTGGCGATGACCGGCTTCGGCGGGGCCATCGCCCTGGGCGCGACCGGCATGGGGCCGGTGGCGGCCACCGGCGCCGGTGCGCTCGCCGGGCTGGGGACGGCCTGGCTGACGTACCGCTTCGGCCGTGCGCTGATGCGGGACCAGACGGCCGCGACGCCCCGCGCCGACGGTCTCATCGGCACCGTGGGCAGCGTGGTGACGCCCATCCCCGCCGACGGCTTCGGTGAGGTGCTGCTCCAACTCGCGGGCCAGCCGATGAAGTTCGCGGCCCGGTGCGCCCAACCGGTGGCACGCGGTACGGAGGTGTGGGTGGAGTCGGCGCCGACCGCCACGTCGGTCGTGGTCCGGCCTGTGGACCGCTGAGCCGCATCGCCGCCCCCTCCGTCGCCGCCGCCTTCTTCCTTCGTGCCGCGTCCTTCGTGCTGCGTCCTCCGTCCTCCTTCGTCCACCATCCACCACCCGCCACCACCTCTTCCGTTCGTCTTCTCACGCTTGATTCGGGGGCATGGTCATGAGTCCTGTCGTTTTCGCAGTGGTGGGGGTCGTCGTACTCCTCGTGCTGCTGGCGCTCGTCGTCATCACGCGCTACAAGGTCGCCGGGCCGAGCCAGGCGTTCATCGTCACCGGCCGGCGCGGCAAGAAGTCCACCGACCCGGAGACCGGGCGGGTCTTCACCGACAACAGCGGCCAGAAGGTCGTGGTCGGCGGCGGGGTCTTCGTCGTGCCGTTCGTGCAGCAGAAGTTCACGCTCGACCTGTCGTCCCGGCACATTCCGGTCGCGGTGCGCGGCGCGGTCACCCTGCGCGGGGTGAAGGCCAACCTCGACGGCGTCGCGATCGTCAAGGTCGGCGGCACCGAGGACTCGATCAGGGCCGCGGCGCAGCGGTTCCTGATGCAGCAGGACGGGATCGTCGGGTTCACCCAGGAGGTGCTGTCCGGCGCCCTGCGGGCGATCGTCGGACGTATGTCGGTGGAGGACGTCATCCGCGACCGCGCCGCGTTCGCGGGGCAGGTCGCCGAGGAGGCGGAGGCGAGCCTGTCCGGGCAGGGCCTGGTCCTGGACGCCTTCCAGATCCAGGACATCACCACCGAGGGCTCGTACCTGGAGGACCTCGGACGGCCGGAGGCCGCGCGGGCCAAGCAGGAGGCGGACATCGCCGAGGCGGTCGCGCGGCGGGCCGCCGAGCAGGCCCGGCTGAAGGCGGAGGAGGAGATCGCCGTCGCCCAGCGGACCTACTACCTCAAGCAGGCCGAGATCAAGGCCGAGACCGATGAGGCCGCGGCCCGTGCCGCCGCGGCCGGACCGCTCGCCGAGGCGGCCCGGCAGCAGGAGATCCTCGCCGAGCACGAGAAGGTGGCGGCACGTCAGGCGACCCTGACCGACCGGCAGTTGGACACGCAGGTGCGCAAGCCCGCCGACGCCCAGCGGTACGCCGCCGAGCAGGAGGCCGAGGCCAAGGCGGTGGCCCGGGTCAAGCAGGCCGAGGCCGAGCGGACGGCCGGTATCGCCGCGGCCCAGGCGGAGGCGGAGCGGGCCCGGCTCACGGGTGAGGGCGAGAAGCAGCGCCGTAGCGCGCTGGCGGAGGCCGGGGCCATCGAGGGGCTCAGGCAGGGTGAGGCCGAGCGGGCCCGGCGTGCGGCGATCGCGGAGGCGGTACGGCTGGAGGGCGAGGCCGAGGCGGCGTCGACCGCGGCCACGGGTGCGGCCGAGGCCGAGGCGATGCGCAAGAAGGCGGACGCGTTCGCGCGGTACGGGGACGCGGCCGTGCTCCAGATGCTCGTCGAGGTGCTGCCGCAGGTCGTCGCCAAGGCGTCCGAGCCGCTCAGCGCCGTGGACAAGATGACCGTGATCTCCACGGACGGCGCGGGCCGGCTCCCGCGTGCCGTGGCCGACAACGTGGCCCAGGGCATCGAACTCCTCGGCTCCACCACGGGTGTCGACCTCGCCGAGCTGCTGAAGGGCATCACCGGCCGGTCCGGGGGCCCGAGCCCCGAGCCGGCGCCCGCGCACACCGACACGCACGCGGGCGCGCACGCCAGGGCCAACACGAAGGGGAACAGCAAGGGGAACGGACAGGACCACGGAGGGGACAGCGGAAGGGACAACGGAAAGGTCGAGATCACCGGCTGACCGGCTGACCGGCTGGGCGGAGGGCGAGGCGGGGGAGCGGAGTTCCGGACGGCCCGGCGGGTCCGGCCCGCTCCCCCGCCCCGGCCGCGCACGGCGTACGGCCCGCCCGGGTCGCACGCCGTACGGCCCGCCCGGCCGCG